>CASBPX010000193.1 GCA_949127735.1 Candidatus Obscuribacterales bacterium
ATGGAAGCTTGAGGTTTCAGCGAAACCGCCTCTTCAAGCGAGCGCACGGCGCCGGGATAATTTTGCAATTTCAAATTGAGGGTGGCTAAAAGTTCATAATTGTCAAAACTTTTTTCTTTATCAACCAGCTCAGTAAGAGCTTCCTGGGCGCCCTCGAGATCTTTTTTAGCCAACAAAAGTTCTATCAAGCGATGTCGCGCTTCAAGGTTATTGGCATCTTGCTGGCAGACTATTTTATAATTTTGAATGGCCTTGGTTGTGTCTTTTTTGTGACTGTATAAACCGGCCAGAGCAATACGAGTGCTTGGCTCGTCGCTCACTGTCAGGCTTTTCTCCAACATGCTGATGGCCTGATCTTCGTCCTTGTCGCGAGTTTCGGCCAGGGCAGCCAATTGCCGATAAGATTCAGCCAGTTGATGAGGCACTTGAGACTTTAATGGCTCCTCCAGACTATCTTTATATTGCCAGGCCTTACTCAAATGAGTGACGGCGCTATCAATTGCCCCTGCCGCGAGGTTTGCTTCAGACCAGCGCAAATACATGCGCGCGCGGCTATTGGAAAGCTCCGCCGGTTTTACCACCTGCAACGCCGAATTATAAAGCCGTTCTGCTTCTTCATAATGATTGTGATTTTGATAATACGTGGAATAGCTGTCTACCACTGGAGCCAAATTGACATCCTGGCAGCGCACCCTAAAAGCGGTGTCGAGTGCGGTGCGGCCTTCGGCAAAACGGTCAGTGGCTAAATATGCCTGGGCCAGCCATGGATAAACCCCCACGTTTGCCGGATCTTTGCGCACCAGATCTTCTAGTAAAGGCACAGCCGTAGCGGCTTTGTTAGTACGCACCATGGCAGCAGCCTTCCCAAGCGGTGTCTCTTTTGGCGTAAAGACAATGTAACCAATCGCAAGTAGAGCACAAACAATCAAACTAATAACAACAAATGGAACACCCTTGCCTGCTTTAGGAGCACGAGGCCGCCCTTCGGCATCCACTTCGTTAGAGAGGGAAGAATCGCTCCTAGTGCCGTCTTTGCCTGACATTTACTTTCTGTTGATTTCCTTTGATTACACATTTGTCTTGGACAAACTAGACATGCTCAGTGGTATCAGAAGCTATAATAACGTTCAGTATGACGCAGGATATTAAGCTCACGCCCACTTGTTCATTCGTTGACATCGTCCCACGATCTCAACCTCTGACTCAAGGAGATAATCATGTAATTACCGCTCGCACCTGGGGCTCGTCCTCAGATTGCCGGGCGGCAGTATTGCTCGTGCACGGGCTTGGTGCCCATAGTGGATGGTTTGAGGCTCTAGCCAGACGCTTAAAAGTGAAGAGAATCTTCTCTCTTGCCTACGACCACGTCGGACATGGCAAGCGCGCCACTCAAGTATTGATGATGAAGCAGCAATGGCTCAATGATTTAAAAGAAGCCTATGAATATTTGCGCGAAACTGTTGGCGACAGGCCCATTTTCGTCATGGGAAACAGCATGGGAGCTGTGGTTGCGCTCAAAGCTCTGCAGGAAATCACGCCCTCGGGGTTGGTGATGTTTTCACCTGGTTTTGACGGCCATCCCGACATGTTCAAACTTTCTTACCGCCTTAGAGCAATGAGCACGGCACTGATTAAACCTGACAAGTTGCTCACCCTTCCTTACACCACCGATCAAATTACACGTGAGCCGCAAGTGCGCAACTGGCTCGCCAATGATCCAGATCGCAAATTCGAGCTCAGCGCCCGTATGCTTCTGGAGCTGCTCAAGCTCACTCAAGACACAAAATCTTCCACTCGGCGCAAATTGCCCTGTCCCATATATATGTTTACTTCCGGCCACGAAACCATCGTCAATAATCTTGTCAGTGAAGCTATCTTTGAAAGGCTGAATGCACCGAGCAAGCGCAAGCATTCCTTCCCTGAAGCCTGGCACGATTTGATGTTCGATCCAGTACTTGACGAGCTTGTACAACTCTTGCTTACATGGATTGACGAAGTTTCGAAAGAACAGCTTTCAGTTTCTTAGTAGCTTTTTGATTCTTAGTAGTTTTTTATCGAGCGCTCAGCAGTGCATAACACGGCCTAAATAGCCTCGGCGATTGCCGGCAAGACCAAGATAATTTAGGCTTCATTCAGCATATTGAAAACTGGCTATAATATGGGCTGGTGGGAACCTGAGGTGCTTTACATGCTGGTGGATCGGAAGATATCCGATAGTATTACTGATCGCAATATTGCGGCAGTATTTTTTGCTCGAGCCAAAGAACTCGACCATCTCAATTGCGTCGAATTCAAAGAAAAGAAAGAGCCTTACCGCTCTATGAACTGGCGCGAATTCAGCAAACTCGTGCAGCAGATTGCCCTGGGCCTGATGACCATTGGCCTGAAATCCGGCGAAAAAGCAGCCATTTTTTCTTCAACCACACACTTCTGGGTAGCAGCCGACATTGCCACCATATCTAATGGCGCCATATCAGTACCTGTCTATCCCACTTCTTCCGCCAGCGACATTGAATTTATTATCAACAACAGTCAGGCGAAAGTACTTTTCGTGCAAAACGAAAACATCCTCAAACGCGCCCTGGCAGTAAGAAATTCTCTGCCAACAGTGCAGAAAATTGTGCTCTTCTATTTACCGACTGATGTTAAATCGGTAGACGAACTGGCAGACAAATATAATTTGCCTAACGGCTATCTAGTAGACATCGAGTCTTTGCGTAAACTCGGTGCCAGCCTTGATACAGCTCACTTGAAAATTCTTGAAGATAGAATGAAAGGCACACCAAAAGATGGTATTGCCACCATCATTTATACATCTGGAACAACCGGCGTGCCAAAGGGCGTTCCGCTTACTCACAGTAATATTATGGCTGTGATTGAAGACATGAAGCCAATTCTATCGGTAGATGAAAGAGCGGTCTATCTTTCCTATTTGCCGCTCTCACATATATTCGAACGCATTTGCGGCGAATTCTACTGGCTAACCCATGGCGGCGTTTGTGCCTTTGCCGAAAGTATTGAAACCATGGGCCGTAACATGGCTGAGGTTGACCCGACTCTCATTTTAGTGGTGCCAAGAGTCCTTGACCGCATTTATGCGAAAGTAAAAAGCGGCATTGATGGCGCTTCTCCAAGACGCAGAGCACTAATTGATTGGGCTCTGGCTACAGGTGAAGAAATTGTACAAAGACAGGCTGACGGCGAAAAGATAGGTCCAATTTTGTGGGCAAAAAAACAAATAGCCGACAAAATGGTTTTGCAAAAGTTGCGCGAGAAAATCGGCCCCAGCTTGAAGCTTATAGTCAGTGGTGGTGCCCCAGCCACTAAAGAAATACTGACATTCTTCAATGCCATCGGCATCAGCTGTCTAGAAGGTTACGGCCTGACAGAAACTTCCGCACCCACCAATGTCAATCGCCTCGGTCAAGTGCGCATGGGCACAGTTGGTCCGGCGCTTGATTCAGTGCATCAAAAATTAGCTGAAGACGGCGAAATTCTCGTTAAAGGACCGACCATCTTTAAAGGATATTACAACAATCCTGAAGCCAACCTGGAAGCCTTTGATGGTGAGTGGTTCAGAACAGGCGACATCGGCACCATTGACGCTCAAGGCTTCTTGAAAATAACTGATCGCAAAAAAGATTTGATTATCAATTCCGCCGGCAAAAATATTGCTCCGCAAAAAGTTGAAGCGGTATTAAAGACGGTGCCTTTTGTTACGCAAGCAGTTGTTTTCGGTGACCAACAGAAGCACCTGGTGGCGCTTATAACTCTAGACGAGCAGGCCGCTTGTGATTTCGCCCGTGAGCGAAACTGGGAATTTGATTCTTACTTTGATTTGAGCCGCTCCAGCGCTTTGCTCGGATTTCTCAAGCGGGAACTGCAAAACCGCTCAACAGCTCTGGCCGAGTATGAGCAAGTCAAACGCTTTGCCATTCTTGCCAATGAACTTTCAGTGGAAGCTGGAGAACTGACTGCCACTCTTAAGATCAAACGCAATGTTGTGGGTCGCAATTACAAATCGTTGATTGACCAGCTCTACACCAGTCCAGATCCGGTTGGCTATGACCACGAGAGCCAGGGCCAGCGTGAACTTGCGCACACGAGCAAATAATCTTACGCAAGCAGTAAAACTGAATCTAAGACAGTGCTTTTGCTGATTCGCTTCTTTCGGTTTTATCGAGAGCAGCTACCTTAAGCACTCTTGAGCGTCCGGCTTCGAGCACAAAAAGCGCACCGTCATGGCCGAAAGCTACACCGGTCGGATTCACCAGTCCTGTAAGGAAGGTTTCAGCCCGGCCTTCACGGTTGACGCGAATCACAGTTCCGGCTCGTCCGGCCGTAATGTAGAGCCTGTCCAGGCTATCCATTGCCAGATTGCCGTCGTATCCGTCAGCAAAATTGAAACTTTCCGATTCCGCCACTTGAATGCGCGCGACTTCTCGGCCGTCAAGTGATCGTTTAACCACACAACCAGATGCATGTTCTAAACACCACAAGAAGCCGTCTCTTTCAAGCAAAAGCCCTTGAGTGCCGTGGCCGGGACCACCAAGAAGAACTTCATATTCACCAGTTTTGTCTATTTTAAAGACGCCACCAGTGTTGGACGGAAAATTGGAGACATAAACTTCTTCACGAGCACCAATGGCGATGTCGGAGAGGAAGGTACCACCGCCTGTAAGATTGCCGTCAAGCTGAGCCAGGATGCGGCCGGACTTGTTGGGATCAATCTTGTAAACGGTACCTTGGATGGTGGCTACATACAGCACACCTTTGCGGTCGAAGCGGAGACCAGATATGGTGCTGTTGCCTCGAATGCGAGCATATTCACTCAATTGTCCGTTGCTGTCGATGAACCAGACAGAACCGTCGCAAGAGAAATAAATGCCACCAGGCCCGGCAGTCATGCGCGAAAAGCGATTGGAATATTGTGAGTTGAGTTGTGAAAGAATCCGTACAGCGTATCCTCGGGGAGCATCGGGAAGGTCAATTACGGATAATGACGAACCGCTCCCCTTAGACTCCTTTTCGGTGACTAGCACTCCTTCATCTTCTTCAGCCGTCTCCGCAGACGTGATGTCGATGTGAAGTATCAAATGAAGCGGTACGAGAATACGACGAATGTGAATCTGGCCATCGCTCTCATGCGAATAAGACTCAACATCTATGTGGTCATGGTCAACAGAAAGAACGCGCCCGGTAACGGTGTTATGGCAGCCCATACCGTACCAAATTTGAATTTTCTGCCGGCTATCGACGAACCCCTGTAGCCTGGTCCTAAAGCTCATAGCAAATGCCCCTCACCAATCACCAACAAATTCCCTAATCTCAAAACCTAGCTCAACTTCTATAAGTTGAGAGATCAATACTAACCCTACGCTTATTCTTCTACCCATTCTTGGCGATCAACAATCAGTGCGTGATTCCAAAACTGCTCAATTTTGTAAAAGCTGCGCTCCTTCTCTTGCAAAACATGCACGATCACCGAACCGTAATCTAACAAAACCCATCTGGCTTCGCTCAGCCCTTCAATTGATTTGCGCTTGAAATTGTGGCTTCCAAGTACTTGGTCAACTGCATTTGCTATAGCTTTAACCTGTGCTGCAGATTCACCACCAGCAAAAACAAAATATTCTGCCAGCACTGTTACAGAGGCCACATCTAGCACCACAGTCGACTGGGCTAACTTGCTCTCACAGGCATTGGCTGCTAAGAAGGCAGCGGTCCTGGCATCAATGTTGCCGTCAACGGTTATTGGTCTCAAAGGAGGCCCACTCGAAGGATATGACACTATCTTTGTTCCCTTTCCATCTTGGATTTCACCATTTTCTTTGTTAAAAAGTGATCGTTTGACCCACCAGGTAAAACCGCCTGGCAAGCCATCTCTTTCCAATTATGACGGCAAATGCTTATCAAGAGCGACAATTTATGCCAAGTCTCTTGTGTCAGCCCAACAGGTGCTGTATCTTTGTCGCTCAAGTGGTTATTAGACCGCCGAGAATACACTTTATGTTGTACTTTTGATTTAGGACCGGATACTAGGAGGAATCTCTGTGAACAAAGCAGAACTGGCTGCCGAAATTGCTGCTCGTACTAACACAACCAAGAAGTCCGTCGAAGAAATGCTTGCCGCTTTCACCGATTGCGTGACCGAAGTGGTAGCCAAAGGTGATCGCGTCACCTTGGTAGGTTTCGGAACATTCTTGCGCCGCGACAGACAAGCTCGCGAAACAAACAATCCACAAAAACCTGGTGAGAAAATCAAGGTGCCTGCTAAGAAGGTTCCTGCTTTCCAACCTGGCAAAGAATTCAAAGACACCGTCGACAAAAAATAGTCTACGGCCGCTCTCTGAAGTGGTTTGGCCTTAAGGGCTGACAAAAAAGTATTAAGGGGAAGGTAAAACTTCCCCTTTTTATTTGCATTGAAAATGCTTGAGCGATATCGCTCCCCCCCCAAAAGCAATAGTCATTCCCCTGAACTTTCAGGCTCCTGTGGACCTTGCATAGTTTTCGCAGGCACAACCAAATCGGTCCCAGTGGAGCCAATATATGTCGACAATTGGGTAGAAAGTTCATTGATTCTGGCGTCGTGGGGGCACTCCTGCAGGCCCTCTTTGAGCCAATTGGCAGCTAGCGGTAGTTGACCCTGGGTGGCCAGTAAATTGACGATATGCAGGTAGCCTTCAACAAAATTCGCTTTGGCCCGCAAGCAATGGGCGTAAGAGTCGCGAGCAAGGGTGAAATCACCGTCTGCCTCTGCCGCCTCACCAAGCTCAAAAAAGACCATTGACTCCAGGGTGCTGGGCACACCATTGTGCTGATTGCTGCGAGCCTGATCGATTAAGCTCACCGATTCTGCGAGCTTGTCAGTAGCGGCACCATAATTGCCGCGCAATTTTTCGTTAACGCCCTGGTCGTAAAGTGCATAAGCACGACTGAGCAAAGCGTAATTACGTGCCCTAGGAGCAATGCCGAAATCTACTGGCCCACCCGCATCAGGTGGGGCTACGAATTTCGTCTGCCCTCTTTGAGCGTGGTTAACTCTTTGTGCGTGGGCTCTGTGAGCGCTTCGAGTGGTGCCATGGTGGCGACCGCGAGCACTTCTGACGGTACGTGTGTTTTTGCGCCCGCTTCTTGGGCTGCGGCGCTGGAAAGATTTGACGCGCCCTCTTGAAGATGACGAACGGACGTGAGATTTCGCTGTTTTTTTTGTGCTTCTGCTGGTCTGAGTATGAGTCTGAGCACGACGGGCGAAAGCTGCCTGCTCTCCACTCGTCACGTCCAACCAGATGCAGCCGGCCTGGCTGATTAACAGCAGGCCGGCTACCGCAATTGCCCTTAAATTAAGAACTTTGTTGCTCAAGCTGTTGTTTCTCTTCGTCGCTGACGCCTTTCATGGTCAAGTTGACACGATTGCGCTCGTCGATTTCTTTGACTTTGACCACTACTTTTTGGCCAACAGCTACAACGTCTTCCACTTTTTCCACTCGTCTGTTTTCCAGTTGTGAAATGTGCACCAGGCCTTCTTTACCAGGCAACACTTCAACGAAACAGCCTACCGGAATAATGCGGGTGACACGACCGTTATAAACAACTCCCACTTCGATACGTTTGACCAGATTTTGAATCCAGTCACGGGCAGCTTTACCGCCTTCTTGATCGACTGAGCCGATGCGCACGGTACCGTCATCTTCGATGTCGATGCTGGCGCCTGTTTCTTCAATAATACGGCGAATCATTTTGCCGCCTGGTCCAATTACCGTACCAATATCTTCTTGATTGATATGGATAGTGATAATGCGTGGAGCCCATGGAGACATCTCTTCACGAGAAGCAGGCAATACCGCTTCCATTTTCTCAATGATATGCACACGGCCTTTTTTGGCCTGGTCGAGGGCAATGCGCATTACTTCTAATGAGATGCCTTCGATTTTGATGTCCATTTGCAGAGCGGTAATTCCGTCTCTAGATCCGGTGACTTTGAAGTCCATGTCGCCCAGGAAATCTTCCAGACCTTGAATGTCGGTAAGTACTGCAAAGCGTTCGCCTTCCAGAATCAGACCCATGGCAATGCCGCCAATAGTGGCTTTAAGTGGCACACCGGCATCCATTAGTGAAAGCGATGATCCGCATGTGGAAGCCATTGATGTAGAACCGTTTGATTCCAATACTTCTGAAACCACACGAATTACATACGGGAAATCATCTTGACTGGGTAGAGCAGGCATCAAGGCTCGCTCGGCTAAAGCACCGTGGCCAATTTCGCGGCGGCCAGGGCCACGCATTGGTTTAACTTCGCCTACTGAAAATCCGGGGAAGTTGTAATGGTGCATGTAGCGTTTTTCAGTTTGAGGATCGACTGAATCTAATCTTTGAGCATCAGAGCCGATACCCAATGTGGCTACGGAAAGCACCTGGGTAGTGCCTCTTGTAAATAGTCCGGTACCGTGTGCGCGTGGCAATATTCCACATTCAACCGTTATCGGTCTGACTTCGTCACAACGACGACCGTCAGCCCGTACGCCTGTATCAAGCACTTTGGCGCGCATTAATTCAGCTTCGTAGTTTTCCAAATATTCAGCAATTTTGCTGCCAGATACTTTTTTCAGTTCATGATCATCAGCCAATTCAGCGATGGCGTCGACGATTGCTTTGTTGGCTTCGTCGATGAAGCCCTGACGCACTGCCTTGTTAGTCACAGAATCCATTGAAGCTTTGAGTGCTGCTGTAGTTTTAGATTCAACAATTTCTTTCAATGAATCGATGGCAGGTGGTGCGACAAATTCCTTAACAGTGCGGCCGAAAGCTTTGACGAAATCGCGCTGCACTTCTACTTGTTTCTTGATGATCTGGTGCGCGTAATCTATAGCGCTCAAGATGTCTCTTTCGGTGACGAAGTCGCAGCCGGCTTCAACCATCATGATTGATGATTCGGTACCCGCGACAATTAAGTCCATATCGGACAGTTCTAACTGTTCATATGTAGGGTTGCCCACAAATTTGCCGTCAACGCGGCCAACGCGCACTGCGCCGATTGGTCCGTTAAATGGCAGCCCGGCGAGTTCTAAAGCGAAACTGGCACCCAGCATAGCCAGAGTTTCTGGTGGGTTTTCCATATCAGCACTCATAGTGGTAGCCACTATTTGCACGTCATTGCGATAGCCTTCTTTAAAAAGCGGGCGCACTGGTCTGTCAATTAAACGACTGGTGAGAATACACTTGTCAGGCGCTTTCCCCTCACGACGGGGAAATGATCCGGGAATGCGGCCAACAGAATAAAGTTTCTCTTCGTAGTCAACTAGAAGTGGGAAGTAATCGATTCCGTCTCTAACTTTTTTGCTTTCTGTACAGGTGACTAAAACCATAGTCTCGCCGCAATAAATTTCGACGGCACCACCAGCTTGTTTGGCCATGCGACCGGCTTTAACTGTAATGGTTTTTCCGTCTATGACTAGCTCGGCTTTGTGTTGAGTGCCGGAACGTTCTTCTACTTGCAATTCTTCATCCTCTTCTTCTTTGTACTTCTTTTTAACTACTTAAATACCGGGGCGCCAATGGGAAAGGACAACAGGCCTTGTTGCAACGCGCACAAAGCTAGCCAGTACTTGCCAAAAACAAAAAAGGCGAGCCAAAGGCCCGCCTTCAAATAACAAGTTAACTAGCGTCGTAGTCCGAGCTTTTCAATGAGCTTGCGATAGCGCTCATTGTCTTCCTTCATCAAATATTGAAGTAGACGGCGACGTTTACCAACCATCATCAGAAGTCCGCGTCGACTATGAAAATCTTTCGAGTGTGTTCTCAGGTGGTCGGTTAATTGATTGATTCGGTCTGTGAGCATAGCCACCTGCACTTCCGGCGAACCGGTGTCTTTTCCGTGCGTCTGGTGACCTTGAATCAGCTCTTGCTTACGATCAGCTAAAAGTGGCATTTACATCTTTTTCCATTTAAGTTGAAGATAGATATTAGCATATACAAAGCGCGCGGCTTACCACCTGCGGGTCTTAGCGTGCTTGAAATCTTCATAATCAGCACAGTTTTTTCTCATATTAGGCGAACTTTTGAGTCTGGTATTGAAATAATCGCTACTTGACACGGGTCAAGTACACAGCCTCAAATTGAATAATCAATGCAATAAACGTTACACCGCCTTCTATATGTAGAAGATCAAATACACTTTACTGGGCGGCACCATAAGCAACAGGAGCAAACAATTCAATGGCTGATGTAAAGGTCAATGTTTACACCCCGGCAGGCAAACATGTGGGTTATTACGTCAATCCGCAAGTTAAAGCTCACGCTGACGGCGACTATGAACTGAGCGGTGAGTTCTTCGACGCCAGTGGCGAAAAGCCCGTGCGCATCGATTTTAATCCACAGGCCATGCCATATACAGCCGATCTTGGCGATTTAGCCAATAAAGACAGCAAAATTGCCCATCGCCAACTGCGCGCCGTTTACATTCAAAGCGGCAGACAACCAGTGAAAATGAGCGGTCAGGGCCAATAAAATTTCGCTTCAACGCCAAAACCGGGCTGATAGCTAAACAAAAGAGCAGTGGTGGAGGGAAACCAGCTGCTCTTTAGTTTTTATACCTTGCGAATACTTTAGCTTGATTCCTAACAATGCTTGGGCTGGGGGGCTTAGTGAGGGTCAGGGTCAAATCAATCAAATAGATCTTAAAAGGCATTCACAAGGTTGGGTCAGGGTTCGATTTACTCAAATTTTCGCACTCCATAATGCAGTTATAGCAGTCGGCTGTATAGGGCACCCTATAGGTGGGACAATAAAAGCGTATAGGGTTTCTTATGTAAAAGTGGATTACCATCGTGGACGAGCATTCAGCCCCTACCAATATAAATACGGCAGACAGTGGTGAACCCGCCGAACTGGCGCATCATATTCACAGGGAGCGCCGTGTGCTCCTGATTGAGCCTGTAGATAAAGAGATGCAGCTGATTAGGAAAGCGATTGTCTCTCAGTCTCCCTTGTACGACGTTGATACGGCCGGTTCTGCCAGAGAAGCTCTGGCACGCATTAAAGCCATTCCTTATGATGTGCTCGTAGTAGACAACGATCTACCTGACAGCAGCGGCGTTGAGCTGGTCACTAGACTTGTGGCCGAAGCCCCCAACTCGCCTATTATCGTTATTACCAGCGTTGATTCGCCAGAGCTGGCCTTAAAATTGCTCACTGTCGGTGCCAGTGATTATTTGCCAAAAATAGGCGAATATCAAAAGTTTTTACCGCGCATGATTACCACCAACTTGCAGCGCGCCATCATTATTGAAAATCTAAAAGAGATGTACGATCGAGTGGAAAAATCGTCAAGAGACGAGGCACTCTTTAATCGCTTTGTGGTCAACATTCACGGATCACTAGACCAGGCCGATATTCTCGAACGCGCCACGCAGAGCTTGCTGACTGAGTTTGAAGCTTCGCGCGCGCTGATCTGTTTAATTGGCGATCCTGATAATTCTATGCGCATCGTCAGACAAATGACCAGCGACAGCCTGGCGCCTATTTCAGATAAAAGCAGTCTCTTTTCCAAATATCACGATCTGCTTTTAGATGTGGGCGAGCGCCGGCCGCTGATGGTGATGCAAGACGATACTTTTGCCTTTGCAAAAGACGTGCGCCTTGAGCTAATTAACTATAAAATTTCATCAATGGTTATGGTGCCTCTCGTTTACCGCGGCAGACTGATGGGGCTTCTGCACCTTGATGCTCACGTTGGCACCAAGCATGATGCGCGCATGTGGACAGTGCGCGATATTACTCTGCTTTCACGCATCGCCAATCAACTTTCCATTGCTCTCAGTCAGGCCAAACTTTATCAAATCGTAGAAGCGCAAAGTACGTCAATCAGCAAACTGACTGACTTGTGCAGCCAGCTGACACAAGTGGTGCACAGCACCAAAGAGCTCACCGAGCGCACCGAAAGTCGCGAAAAAGTGCGCATTAAACTCAGTACCAGAGAAATTGAAGTATTGAAGCAAGTGGCTCTTGGTCTATCAAATAAAGAAATTGCTGAAGAATTGCATATTACCGAAGGCACCACTGAAGTACACGTGTCGCGCTTGCGCAAAAAGCTCAATTTGAGCACTCGAGCCGCCTTAGTGCGTTACGCCTACGAAAACCACTTGAGTTAAAATTTGAGATCAGGAATTTAGTCAACTAAACAAAGTGATTTTGAGGCAGTGTCACATAGAAGCAAGTACCCTGGCCGTGTTCACTCGTGCAGGTAATGGTGCCGCCGTGCAATTCGGTCAACGCTTTGGCTATGGCCAGGCCCAAACCACTGCCGCCCTTTTTTTTGGTTTCTTCAGAGCGCACCTGGCGATAGCGATCAAAAATGAAAGGCAGATGGTGGGCTTCCATGCCTATACCATGGTCTTTTACAACTATTTCAATATTGCCCGCCAGTAGAGAGGCATGCAAATATACCGTACCATTTGGGTGGGAAAATTTGATGGCATTGGCCAACAGATTGATTAAAATTTGCCCCAGGCGCTCACGGTCGGCGATTAAGATTAGTGAGCATTTTTGATGCTTAAGCACTACTTTCTCTTTTTCAGCCACTGCGCTCATCATGCTCACTACATTGGTAAATAATTCGTCTAAGTCTACCTCTGCATACTCGAGCGATAGCATGCCCGATTCCATTTTGTCTAAAGCGAGCAGGTCGCCAGTTAGTGTTAGTAGCTTGGCGCAAGCGCGTTCACCGCTTTGCGTGAGCTCGATGGCCTTCTCACTAAGTTGACCATAGCCACCGGTTTGCAAGGAAGCAAAAATCAAATTAATAGTGGAAAGGGGCGAGCGTATATCATGACTGACCATGTTTACTATCTGCTGGCGCATATTTTCCGCCAGTTTGCGTTCTGATATATCTTGAATCAAACAGATCCAGGTGCCCTTATCTTTCGACCATTTGATCATCCAGAAACTATCAATAATGGTGCCCCCGGCAGTTTTCATTTGCAGCTCGAGTTCAGACTCTGAAGCAGAATAGCGTACCTGATAAAGTGTCTCCAGAAGCAGCTCTTGCTCAGGAGCACCCAGCAAATTTAAAACCGAATTACCCATCAACTGGCTAATTTGAAAACCCAGTAGTTTTTCCGCAGCGGGGTTGATTGTTTGAATAACAAATTCACCATTGATGGCACAAATAATGGTGGCGGCACTTTCAATTAAATCTCTTTCTCTGGCAATAGATTCGCCTAAAGCCGAGGCCATGTCATGAAAGGATTGATCGAGAGCAGCGAGCTCGTCGTCGCCTTCCTGCAAATAATTCAACTTTTCCTGACGTCGCAATCTTGCCACATTGTCTGTAAGCACCATAAATCGTTCGCCGACATTTTTATAGATTCGCAGGCCAAAAAATGCCACCAAAGTCACATTCAGAAGCAGGCTTCCGCAGACAATCATGGGCACGGTGCTTTTGGCAAACTGAATTACTTCTAAATTTTCTACCTGGGACAGCCAGCCGAGCACTATCATTACTGATAGGGCCTGGATAGCCAGCGGTAAGCAGATCAAAAGAATAAATTGAGTTTTTAAACTGGTCTTCCTATCCACTCAATCATTCATCTCTATCTGAGGATTTAACTTCAGGTATTACCGGATTATCTTGTACTTCTTGTACTTCTTGTACTTCTTGTGCTGCTTGCAATTTTTGCTCTGCACGCGGCGCCGGATATTTGCCGGTGGCCAGAATTAACCAGGTGGCACGCTTCAGTTCATTGACTCGACCGGGCTCCTGGCTTTCCTTTTTAAGAGTTTGCGAAAACTGAGTGAATTTTTTATCGCCGGAGGGTTTATTTTTCAATTCCACCCAGTCTTGATAGCGATACCATTGTTGCGCTTCTTGTCTTTTTAAGGCCATGCGAAACAAGAGTGCATAATCTTCATTATCTGGAAAACTTCTATTTAATCCTGCCAGAGCCCTAATCGCCCCTTCCATGTCGCGCCCTTTGAGCTTTTGCAGGGCCTGCGTCAAGACCCTCTCCTCTTGACTACGCTGGTCTTCCAGGGAACTTGCGAAGACTAACGGCAGTCCATGAAAATAGGAGAAGCAGACCAGTAGAATAGGCAAGGCATGCCTGAAGCTGCACTGTTTGGAATATTTGCTTCCCGACACCTTCAGCGGTCCTCATCATCTATGCCACTTAGTTAATCTGCCCATTGCCAGACATTGTGATCTTAAACAGCTTACGGCAACAATTGGCAGTTAGCATATTGCTATTCGAAGATAGCGAAAGAAATGAGTAAAAGCAGGCCCTGTTGATCGAGACTCGACAACCAGAAGAAAAAATCACAAAAGAGGCATTAATGCGGCCTCGCTGGTTGATTGTGCGCTTTTTGCTGGGCTGGATTTTTTCCCTTGCCATTCTTTTCATCCTGGCATTGATGATCGATATCGATTGGATGAAACCTCGGTTAGAAGCGGCAATTGGTGACAATTTGCACCGCTCGGTGAAACTCGGGCACCTGAGATGGCATTTTGGCCTTAATGGCGTCACGGTACTGACTCGCACACTCAAAATTGATGAATTAGACGGTGACCCATTCATTCTCGCCAAGTCGAGCAATATTGGTATTGCTTTTACACCACTTCTAGAAGGCAAGTTGATTGTCAAGTTTCTTCAGATTGATCATCCTGAAATTTGGGCTGTGAAATTAAAACCCGGCGCCTGGAATTTTGAAGATCTGCTAGAACCGAATATTGATGTTCGTTTTATTGAAGTAGACGCTGGCACGGTGCACTTAAGTGATCAGAGCAAAGAGGCGATTTCTAAAGAATCACTGACTTTGAACAATGTAGACCTCAAGCTCAATTGGCCGTCTCGCGGCATGAGTAGCCCACTTTACCTTTCATTCAACACTGATACCGTCAACAAAGAAAAAATTCCCGGACATGTGCGCGTTGATGGATTAGGACGGGCCACAGATAAAAGTTTCGAGCGCACCAATTACACAGTCAAAGTTAATGCCACCAACATTCAGGCTAACGACCTGCGGCGATTTATGGCTGTGGTGGGCGACGACAAACGCCTGAAAGAGGCTCTTGATCCCCAGGGCCAGAATTTTTCGGTCAAAGGCATGCTCGATTTTGATGCCGAGGTTGTAGGCAGCCTGACTGACGGTTTTGCCGCCGACATTAAAACTCAAATTAAAGATTTTGTGCTGGCCTCAAGAGATATGGGCAAAGTTCACACCAAAGGTGTGAGTACTGAAGGGGCGGTGCAACTGACAGATGGTTTGATTGGTTGGAAGGATCTTGATCTAAGCCTTGGTCCGCTCAAAATAAAATCGAACGGTGAATTGCGCGACTGGAAAGAAAAAAAAGCCACCTACTCTGTCACCGCTAAAAGTCAGATCAACGACCTGGCCGGCTTGACCAAACATATTGATATAACCGGCTATAAACAAAATGCCAAACCGGCCGAGCAGCTCATTCAGGTTATTAAAACAGCCACTTTGAGCGGCAAAGCCTTTTTTGATCTCAAGCTCACCGGCAACGAGACTAAATCAAAAATTCTTTCGAAATTAAGAGCGGAAGGTTTACCGGTGCAAGAACTGGTGCAGTCGTTGGCGCCAGGATATGCTCCTTATTTAGCGATAACAGGCATCGGCCCGCACTCGGTGGTCACAGGCGTTTTCGAAGCCTTACCTGGGCGCAGAATTCTCATTAAAGACGGCCAGATTACGGTGCCAGACTCGGTAATTAAACTCTCAGGTGAAGTTGACCTGCTCAAAGATTCTTACAACCTTACTTTCGATGCCGACAAGCTTTCCCTTAAAAAAGCCTGGCTTGCCGCGCTTAATGAACCTAAAGCACGAAAGCAAATTGCCATGCGCATCAGGCGCACCAATTTAAGCACTCTATTCGTTGATGGTCTGGTACGGGCCTCAGGCAATGTCAAAGGAAATAGGCGCAGCAATGAAGCCAATGTGGTTGCACACCTCACAAACGGCGGCTTTGCCACCGCCGATCACACCCTCAATGCCAATGGCATTTCTGGCGATGCACTGATTAACGGCACCACCCTTAAATTCAAGAATGTTCAGGGAAAGGTGGGCGCCCTCGGACGCTTTACCCTGACTGGTGGTGCTGTAAGACTGTTTAATCCTGGCACAGCTATTGACCTGGCTTTACGTGGTACCAACGTTAACTTTGAAAACCTCAGTACGATCATGAATTTGTTCGAACTCAATTTTCCTGCTATTACCGATCAACATTTAACCGGACAGGTGCGCGAACTGGTAATTAAGCTCACCGGCCATCCACAGGGCCCTCAAGTTTATATGAGCGCCTCACCGGCCGATGTCGCTTATCGTCCACCTGGTCTGACCCGGCCTATTCGTGCGGTCTCAGGCAATATTCTTTATGAGCACGATAACGTCACCCTGACTGACGTTGGCATCATCAGTAGAGGCATGCGGCTCACTACTAGTGTGCGCATTGAAGCACTATCCACAGTGGCGGCTCTGAAACGTGTACACGTAAAAAGTGATGGTATCGATATTGGTGACATCGATTACTATTTAAGCTCTTCTGTGTTGCCGACGCCTTTGCGTTTAGCATATAAAAACCTGCTCAACACTTATAAAATCAAAAATCTGCACGGCAAAATTTATGGCGATGTCGTCGTAATGCCGAAAAACAAAAAAGACTTCAATTTGGAAGGTGTCGTCGGTTGCTATAGCGTCGGAGCCACGGTAAGCAGCCTGGAAGTGCCCCTTGAGCGCATTGCCGGAATTCTGGCAGCTTCCGGGGATGAACTCTTGATTCAAGACATGAGCGGTTACGCGCGCTCTACGCACTTTGATCTTGACGGCTATGTGAAAAATTATAAATCGGACCATCCCAGTTGGAAAACCGAACTGCGCTCTACTATCGCCCCTCAAGAATTTCTTGACCTGGTGCCGGCTTTAACCTCTTCGATGATGAACGGGCAGCTAAAAATATACTCTGCCGGCCCCCTGCAATTGCGAGCGCAGATTGAAGGCAATAGCAAGAAAAACGAAATTATTTTCTCTGCCCATGCCGATGCTGAAGACCACCTAAAATTGAGCGTTCCAATTTTTACAGTCAATCAGCCTGCCGGCGAAGAACTCAATCTTGATGGTTCCATGACTGTGACTAACGAAGGCTTAGAGTTGCACAGCACAAATTTGTTGCTGGGCGAAGCAGCAATTAAAGCGCAAGGAAACTGGATCTGGAGCTCACCGGATCAACCGGTGGTACTAACAGTTCTTTCACCAAATCCGGTGCCGGCAAAAATTCTTGTCGGTTTAATTGATCCGTCGTTAGACACTAAAAATCTAACTGGTACCCTTGACGGATTTATTACTCTGGAAGGCCCTGTGCGCCATCCTAAATTGAGCGGTAAAATTTCGCTTGATCGCATTAGTAATCCGGATTTCAATTTGTTTGGATTGACCGGCACTATTTCAGCCGACAATACCAACAGCCATAAGAGCGACCCTTACGCTGTTTCTGTAGCGCATATTGATATTAACCATTTGAGACTGCAAAAGCTTTCCATCAATGACCTGGGTGGTCTTCTACAAATTGAAAGTCAAGAAACCAAAGACGGCAAAGTGATGGCGCCCCGTATTGCCATGAAAGAAGGCACCGCTCGCGTGGCTGGTGGTTTGTTGAAAATGGACGGTTATGTTGACCTGGAAAAGAGGCTAACGGTCTTTAACGCGCAAATGACTCAGGTACATATGGAAGAAGTTTCAGACCGGCTTCTAGGCACACCAGGCGAGCTCACCGGTGCCATGGATGGCGAATTGCATCTAACCGCATCTGGGGGCGGCACGGCCAAAGAGTTTATAAAAAATCTGGAAGGTACAGGCGCCTTTACTATCAAAGACGGCATTGTCGCCCGCTTCGGTCAATTGCAAACTAAATTGACACAGGCTAATTTATTACAACAGGGTATCTTGGGCTTTAACTTCAATAATTTGATGCAGAGTGTGGTGCCCGTCAGAACAGGCGAATTTAACGAATTGAATGGCCGCTATTCGATTTATCAGGGCATGCTCAATATCAAAGAAATTCGCTTCAGCGGCGATGACTTACGCATGTGGGGAGCCGGCTCTGTCAATCTTGCGGCCAATACTATTGATGTGGAAATCGCCGGTACTATTCCCCGGGTAACAAAATCAAGACTCGGGGGAGTAATGGGCGATCTTTCGCGCCGGGTGACTATCTCTAAATTACTCAACGCCGTCACGTTCGGACGTTTGGAAAATCTTCCTTCATTGCCGCTCTTAGGTGATATCGCTTCAGATAAACCAAGAACGTTCAGTTTCACAACAGAATCAAATATGTCAGATGCCAAGCAAATCACTAAATCAATAGAAAAGACATTTAAGTGGCTACCGAATAAACAAGCGGCCAGTGCTCACCCTGTGCCCGGTCTTAACTAACGGCTGATAATCAGATTTAGAATCAGCTTTGCGAAATTTGAAGCCACCACCGGTGATGTACACACTTGCCAACATTTTGCATATGTGTATGATATAGGCAATGACACAATTGAATAATTCTATGGCAGGGCTGACCCACATCAGCCCTAAATTTGTCTCCGCTCGCAGCGACGCAAATAGCGCCGCCGGCAGCGCCTTGCTACTTCAAGGCGGCCAAAAGTGTCAGCTTGCCTCCCCTGGGCAAAACTTGGCGAAATTGCTGCCACCATATCTGGAGCACATTCAGGCTGAGCGCAGCCTTTCACTCAACACTGTGATTTCGTACAGAAGAGACTTGACATTTTTTGTCTCCTGGTTCAATAGCGTCAATTTTTCCGGGGCACCAGCTAAAGTGCCCAGCCGGGGAGAAATTCTGCAATATTTATCATCGCTTAGGGCTAAAGGGCAAAAGCCTGCCAGCGTCACGCGCATGTTGGCCAGCCTGCGGGGCTGGTTCAGCTGGCTTAAAGATATGCATTTTATCGCCAGAGATCCCCTGGAGCATTTTGAAAATCCACATCGAATTAAAAAACTGCCGCAAGTTTTGACCACTGATGAAATTTCAATGCTTTTTGCCGTCAGCAGTACGGCAAGAGAGAAAGCCTTACTAGAGCTTATGTATGGATGCGGCCTGCGTGTTTCTGAGCTGGTCGGCCTCAACGTTGCTGATTTGAATGTTGGTCATGGACTGATCAAATGTCTCGGCAAAGGTTCTAAAGAACGCATCGTGCCTATGGGCAATCAGGCCATAAATGCGCTGGCGCTTTATCGCGCTGACCAGGCGGCGCGCACAGCTGAACAGCTGAAAAAATCTGCCGATGCTCTTGTACTTGAAGCCACTCGGGCCGCTAGACCCGGGGCCAAAGCAAAAAGAGGCAGACCACGCAAAGTGGTTCCGGTTGCGGTTGCGGCCGTGGCAGTAAAAAGTAAAAGTCGGCCCAGAGCAGTTAAAGCTGAACCTCTATTTAAAGATGAACAAGGTGAGAGACTTTCGCGACTGGTGGTCTGGCAAATCATCAAAAGGCTGAGTCAAAAAGCCGGTATCAAAAAGTCGATTTCACCGCACACTTTGAGGCATAGTTTCGCTACCCATCTGCTTGAAAACGGGGCCGACCTGCGGGCCGTACAAGAGCTTCTAGGCCACTCAAACCTGGTCACTACGCAGCTATACACGCACGTATCGCGCGCGCATCTGAAGAGCGCTTATACTCAAGCACAAACTAACTTTGGCCTTGCTCTATAATATGGCTTTGGTTATAGGTAAATTGACCATGCACTTGTCTTCGGGCCTGAAAATTGTTTATGGACTTTTGGCCTCA
Source organism: Candidatus Obscuribacterales bacterium (assembly GCA_949127735.1). Taxonomy (GTDB): domain Bacteria; phylum Cyanobacteriota; class Vampirovibrionia; order Obscuribacterales; family Obscuribacteraceae. Next base: position 19,800 of record CASBPX010000193.1, read on the forward strand.
GTTTCCGTTTCTCTGGCTTTCGCATTGCCACCGGCCCTGGCCCAAGCTTTCAGTAATGGCAGCGAGCTCGGTATCTTTTATGCCACCACCCGCGATAACGAAGGCACTGCCGCCAGGCCATCATACGGGAGCGGCAGACATCTAGATTTAGGTCAGGGCTCTCTCGAATATGGAGTGGCACCGCTTAACCGCGGCAATTTCAACTCTATTGTCGAAAGCAAAAATTGGTCACAACTGCGCAGCGAAATGGCCAGGCGAGACACTTACTGGACAAATGCAAAAGTCGGTCAAGGGTCCAAATTGTCTGACGCCGATTTTTTCAACCGCGTTAAAAACTTTCACGGCTTAATCTGCATTTATGTTCACGGTTACGACATTTCTTTTGCCGAATCAGCCAGAGAGCTGGCCGAACTGGCCGACGAATACGAAAAACGGGCGGGGCAGCCGGTTTTCCCCATTCTCTTCTCCTGGCCGTCCACCGGCAGTAAAGTCGACTATAGCGGCGACGAAGCGAGTTTAGAATGGTCCGCCGTGCCTTTTCGTGATTTCGTCAATCGCTTGTACAACGAAAAAAGCGCTGATTCTTCCATAGATTTATTGGCTCATTCAATGGGTTCGCGTCTGGCTTTCTGGTATGCCATGGCAGCTGCACCAACCATTACTTCGAGTGGCAGACCGCCTTTTCGCAATATATTTCTCTCCTGCGCCGATATCGATTATTACACCGCCGAACAGCGCAAAGAGGAATTGCAAAAATGCGCCGAAAAAAACATTTTCATTCTTACCAACGATAATGACGGACCGCTGCTAACCTCTCAAGCATTACATGCTCAAACCCGACTTGGTCGCCCCGCTGATGGTGGCGTAGCAATCAGACAAATTGTCACCCAACCTGGCGGCGCTCGCTTGCCGCGCAATGTTGACGATTTGCGCAATATGGCTACCAGTGCCAAATCGGGTGAACTGTTAAACCAGGTAGGAAATTTGCTGGCCGGTTCGCAACCCTCAGTCAACAGTGGCAACAATAATAATAGTTTGGCTCAGTTTGCCCTCACTACTTTTTTAAACAAGCCAGGCTCTGGTGGCGCATCTGGTGGCTTACTTGCTGGGCCTACCAGCGGCAACGCCGAATCACCAGACGTGCAAAGCTGGCTCGCCGGCAACGGCCAGCTCAGTCGTGAGTGGAGCAGCCGAACCAAGCTAATCGATGACACCGGTCTGGTGACAGTCAACATGGGTCATCGCATCGCCTGGCCACTGTTAGCCGGCCTGATGTTAAGCGAACCCACTCTGCCACCTTTCGTCGCCACTGTGGTGCATAAACGTCCGAGCTCTATGCTCTTGCGTGAAATGGGCGGCACTCCCACTTATCTTTATCGTTACTACAAAATCGATCTTGACCGGCTGCAGAAGTGAACTTTACCATTTGTGGAGTGGTTGAAAACATCTCTCCGTCATCTGCCAGTTGTAGGTAAACATCGGATTATGCGAATTGCCCAGTCGATCGAAAATTCTTTCGCCGAAAGATAAGCGTAAAAAATTTCGCTCTTGATCCACCGCAGCAACAGAAGCGCTGTGAACAGTGTAAGAATCAGTCATGAGCAGTTCGAACGGCGCGTGGGTAATGACACTGTCTGGCTTTACCTGCTTATTCAAAAAATCAAAAAAATTTTCCTCTGCATCAAAATGATCGACATTAAAAGATTGAAAATGATATTCGGTAGGCAATGAACTGGTCAAAATATAATGATGTTCGATTGTAGTCGGTAAAATGCGCCTGCCCTGAAATCCATCAACGTGAGCACACGGCTTGCTGCCATTGCGCTGAGAAGAGCCCCGGGTCACGGGCCTGGTATCCACAGTGAGATAAGCATAAGCCTGCTCAAACACCGGGTTGATAGTTCCTTCAATGTTGACGATACGTTGCAAAATCGGCATCAGCTGACAAAGCTCTTTCGGCACTCGGTACTCAGTGCCGGGAAATTTGATTGGCAAATCGAGTACCATGGGCACTTTTAGAGGAGAAAATGGCATTGGACAGATGCGCCAGGGCTGACGAGCAATTTTGAACTGTTCAATATTCCAAACAGAGTTTAGGGAAAGCAGTACCGGAGCTTGCCAGGGTGGCGTAAGTGCCAGCTCTGAGCCCCTGAGCGTAAAGCCATCAGCGCTCAATGTCGGTATGAATAATTCTAAGGTGCCGTACTTCAATTGTTCGTAGTGGAACGACAGAGCTTTTAGATTCGCCATGTCGCTATCTTCCCGGATTCAAGATCTCTTCCCAGGTGATGGGCTGAAAAGCTCGCTCTCGCCAGAGATCTATGTCGTCGAGGTCTGAAGTATATTGCACTAATTTGCCATGAACCGTTTCCGTTTCTCTCAAACTTTCTATGGCCAGGGCCTGATCTTTACCGAATATTTTCAACAAGACCTGACGAATAGCGGTCGGGTCGCAAGAGCCTCGCATCTTGAACAAAACCGAACGATCAACGTTCTGGTGCAAAGTGAATTGAACTAATGGAAAGGGATAAAGAATCAAAGAAACGTCGATATTATTTAAAATCTTACCGTCCGTTGCTTCAAAAAGAGTAGGTGGGCGTCCTTCCAACTGATTCAATACTGGAGCGCCGGCTCCATAAGTGATGCTGGCATAATCACCGGTGCGGTATCGCAAAAGCGGCAAAAAAGGATTTCGGTCGCAGGTCAGGGTAATTTCTCCACGCACTCCCGGAGCGCAGGCGCTGCCGTCTTCGTTCAATATTTCCACGTAGAGATCGTGAGGCACAATTTGGTGCCCGCCTGATGGCAGTGAAGCGGCAATAAGTCTGCACTCGTTTGAAGAATAGAGATCAATTACCGGACATTTGAAATGATTTTCCAGCTCCTTTTTCCAACCTGGCAATAAAGTCATTGATGTAGAAACTAAAGCTTTCGGCTGGTGTTTTAAGGGAAGTTTTGCCAGCTCAAAAAAAGAGACTGGATCACCGGTATAAATTTCGGCGCACAAATCGTCCAAGAAACGCACTCGATCATCTGGATGCTTCCACTCATGAGGGTTGAGATTAAGTTTAAGAAAAGCCGCTTGATCAAGGTAGCTCGAAATGGATGCATAAGTGTAAGTGTAATTTTGAGCGCAAACTAAAACAATGGCGACGGTTCCATTGCCACCATCAATGGTGACACCATGAGGCCTCAACGCCTGGCGCAGCAAAACAATATATTTCGATGACACTTCCGGGTGAGAAAGAACCTGCATAGGATGCCCTGACGTGCCGGTAGTGCCGTACCAGATCAAACTGTCTAGAGCCTGCCCATCGGGTACGAATGACCAGGGCTCAGCGGCAATATTCGCCCTATTGACCGTAGGCAGTGAAGCAAAATTATGAGCAGAGGCGGCAGATTGTCTGTAAATCGGCACGTCTTGCAAGCAGCGCTCGGCAAAAGGTTTTACCCAGACCGGAATCTCTCCTGCCCTCCAATCGCGCTTGCCGGAAAGCAGTGAAGCTTCAAAATTGAGCACGTGCTCAAGACTCTGACGATCGAGCCGATCGCCGCAGCGGTGGTTATATTTGGGCGCTTGAGGGTGCTCTATTAATCTCAACATTAGTTTTCGACCCGCGTCCGTCATGAGCGGAAAGCGGTCTTGATCTGTCAAAGTGGTGTCATACTGCAAAGACATTTTTATTCCCTTCCATATGATGCAGCAGCTTCTTCAGACGCTTTGCGCGCCATTGCCTCTCGAATTGCTCGTGCCCTCTCAGAGCTTGCGTGCGAATCTTTCAGCACCCGCTGGCGCTCAATAGAACTTAAGGTCGTTAAACGGTCAATCGCCTGAGCCTCGCTTTCGCCTGCCGGTACAACCTTGAGAGCATAAAGACAGGTGCGCACGAATTCTTCTCGACGGTCTTCGTCAAGAATGTATTCTTGCGCCGGCATCAAACTTGCCATCTCGCCAAGGCCTCGCAGAAAGCCGAAGGCCAGTGAACCGTGCCCTTGGCTGTTGAGAAACCACTCATGATGTAAGAGCCAGCATGCCACCATGATTAATTGCAAGCGATTAAGTTCAGTCTTTGCGCCCAAAAGTGGATTCGTAAATTCCTTTAACATGGCAGCGTCAGGTGCAAAACCAAGATCGGCCATAGTGTCATAAACCACTGCACCAACATTAACTTGGGCAGGATCGAGGAGAAACTCAGAGGGACACTCTGCCAACCGCCTTGTTAATGATTCAAGATAAGGCGCATCGCCAGTCATTGTTTACCTCCTCGCCAGTGCTGATGAGATTTTATCAGCATATTTCTCCTCGCTAAATCTTTTGGCAAAGATTGTCAGGTCATTCCAGGAACGCACCGGATATATTTGCCAGCCCAATTTTTCTGCCTTAACAAGGGCAGGAATAGTGTGGTAATCAGAACCCACGTTAAGTACAAGTGAACCACCACCGGTGGCATTATGTAGGGCCATGCTAGAGATATCCCAACCGCTTCCCCCTTGCTCATCTTTATCAAACATTGTGTCTACGCCCTCATCAGAGATCACCATAATGTGCACAGGTCTGGCATTTTTAGTGCGATTTTGGAAAGTATCTCGCAGAACATGAATAGGAAAAGCTGTGGCTCCGCCGAAATATCCAGTTAATATTTCAAGAATTCTCTGCTCGTTGGTGGTGAAGCCGTCTGTTTTCATCACTTGCTCTGTACCGCTCCAGAGAGTGACCTGCACGCGTGAACCCACTCGCAAAGCCGAAAGCGCGATAATTGCTCCAGCTAAGGCGAGATAGGAAGTTTCAAATTGCGGATTAGCTATTGATCCTGAGCTATCAACGTATAAATCTAAATCCACCGGATTGCGCTTCTCCGCATGGCCGGAGGAAGTGCCCCAGATACGTTGAAGCGTAGTCATACCGGGAACAATTCTGCCGTTTGAAAAGACACTGCTCACCCAATCAATATCGTCCAATGACGCCCCGATACTCCAGGGCTCGAGACCCTCCGGGAGCGGTTCTACGGCCTCAGGAATAATTCTGGTGGGGAAGCGAATGATATATGGCATCGCTCTTTCACGATAATATCGTACGGCGATCTGATGGTCCGTTAAGTCGATGCCCAGACTTTTAAGAATGGCTCCATATTCAAAAGGTTCTCGAAACTGTTTCCCGGCTGTTCTAGCTTTGGTTGCCGCCCGGTCGACAGCTGAACTGTCCGGCTCATCTCTTATGTCACTTTGAGCGATCGGCTGTTCAGCATCGTTCAATTCGGGATCAAGAGATGGATGAATGATGTCGCCCTCTTCTTCATCGCTTTCAGCCAGTCCGGGAGGGACGGTATTGGAGTTGCCACTATCTCTGGTGTCACCCCATTTTTCCATGAGTTTGTAAACCGGGTCATTGTCTTCCATAAGATATGGCAAGCAAAGTGCTGCGAAGCGACCACTGCCTTTGAGCCAGTCTCGTGCATAAACCCTAATCATGCGTGCGCCCAGCTGAGCGTCGCCTTCCAGTTGCTTATCGATTGCGCCCGTGGCCAGATCACCTGTCATTAGGGCCCACAAAACTTCGTAAATGCGCATATAGAAAGTCCAAAGCCGCTCCTCTGAACCGGCACCAAGAGCGCGATATACTCCGGCCATGTCTAGGCCGGCACTGCGTTGCAAGCGATCATTGATAAACAAATCGGCATAAAGATTGGCTATCATCCCGGCATGTTGTTCTTGACTGGGTAAAGCCCTGCGCATTCGAGCAATCATGCGTGCCTGGTCGCGTAAATCACCGGGACAATAAACATGGTGCCCGATTTCGTGACCCATAATCTCTAAAGCAAATCGCTCCAAATTCTCAGCGCGAATCTGAGTCAAACTCAAAACCACAGCTTGATCATCGAGTCTGATCATGGCGAAGCTCCCTTCTAGCCGCTCATCTTCTTCCTCTTCTAAGGTCAGGCAAAAGCGGGGCTCCGAAAGTCTGGTGAATTTGCTCCAGATAGCCAGTGCTTCTGGCCACCGGTTGAGCCATTGAGAGCGAATTTCTTCCAGTGACAATTCTTCTGCCATATCAAGCAATGGTCTCGGGTGATATCGCAATGATAAAGATGCTGTGTGTACGGCTGCTGGTTGCCACCAACATCTGTTCATTGGCGGCAAAACTCGATAATCCATGCAATTGATCAAAATGCGCTACCAGCTTGCCGTTTGACACCTTACCGTTGACCTGAAGGTCAAAACTTTTAACCGGCATGGGCTTACCTGACGGTGCTTCGGTCGTTTGAAAAGTAACACCGCACACATCTGCACTCAAAAGCCACCAGCGCTCAGTATCAGTGACGTAAAAATGATCGTTGAATAGTTGCACTATGGGTGGACGTAAAAACAAGCCGCCGAAGCCGCGAAAAGAGCCGGTCTGTTTGACGATTTTGAGCAAATTCTTGTTTTTGCCGTCCACTTGTGAGGGCAAGAGCCATAGGTTGCCTGTGAGCTCCTGGTAGAGATGATCTATTTCAACCGCCGAACCTGTCGGCAGCAAAAGTGCTTGCAAGGCGACGGGACGCGGTAAATTTTTCAGCGAATCAAGTGCACCGCGGTAATG
>CASBPX010000194.1 GCA_949127735.1 Candidatus Obscuribacterales bacterium
CGTCATTGCAGGCCATGACCTCGAGCATAGCGTCATGCCCCTCTTGTCCGTTTAGCTCGCAATGGGTGGGTATGCCATCGACGATGAATACTATTGCTTCAGAGTCGCTTAAGATTATGGAGAGCATCCCAGTGACTCGACTTGAGGCCAGAGACTGAATGAGCACATCTACAGGCACGTTTTTGAGCGCCCCTGATAATATTTTTGGCGGCAATGCTTGTAAGCGTTGAGCAGTTTGTGTTAACGAGTCTGGCTCACTTTTGGTTTTTGTCGCCGGCGCGTCTTCTTCTTCTTTTGCCAGAGACTTCTGTGCGGGAAAGCTACATAAAATCATGCTGTGAATCAGTGAAATGTCTTCAGTAGAATGAGCCCACCCCACCTGTAACTCAGGCTCCAGCGTCTTATAAAAAGTCCAGAGCGGCTTGACCTCGGGAAATTTTTTCGGAATGGTGATACTCAACGCAAAGGTTTGCTCGGACTGACCTTCAGTAAACGGGAGGAGTACGGGCTTAAGAGCCTCTTGGGATTTATCCATCAGAATCGCTTCTTCAGAACATGTCAGCCAAACCTGCAAATTATGGAGATCCAGCAGGGATGGCAAACTTTTCAGGGTCTGCAGGCGAACGGGCTCAATAAAAATTTGGTTCATGCACGTCACGGTTGCTACCCTGTTTACTATTCCCAAGCAGGCTAATAAATGACATATAGGCATTATGATTAGAGTGTTCAGCCACCGTCAAGTTTCAACGGAAAAACATGCATAATTCAGATGATCAGCTTGAAACAATAGAATCCTCCAATTTAACCGTGATCAGCCATCTAAGGCGCTTTGTGGAAGAAGAGTTTGAAGATTTAGACCAGAACCAAGACGGTTTTCTCAGTCGGGAGGAGCTATTAAAGGCCTTATTTGATCCCGGCCGCAGCACCAGAGAACTGTCTTTCATTAATTTTTTGATTAATCGGCTGCGAGAGATATCACTGGCTTTCGAAGAAGAGGGCGATGGGAAAATAGATTGTATATCGAGGTTAGATGTACAGCACTATTTTGACAATCTAGTTTCTGAGACTGCCAACAGTGAGACCGGCACCGGGGAGTAATTCGATCGGTGGTGGTCGCCACTTTAAAATTGCAATCACCGCTTTAGTTTTTTAAACTTCTAATTTATAACCGACACCATGAATGGTGCGAATAATAGAGTCCTGACCGGCCACATCAATCTTTTTTCGTAAGCGCTTAATGCAGGTGGTAAGCGCGTCGACAGTCGCTTCTGATTCAGCGATCCAGACGCGATTGAGCAGCGCCTCAGCAGCAAACACGCGATTAGGATTGCGCATCAAAAACTCTAACAGTGCAAATTCTTTTGGCAAAAGTCTAATTTCTTCGCCGTCTTTTGTTACCACATAGTTGGCATGGTCAAGAGTGAGATTACCAAACTTAAGCAAGTCGCCCACGTAACCTTCGGGCCGGCGAAGAAGCGCACGCAGTCTAGCGGTAAGCTCTTTGCCATGAAACGGTTTGGTTAGATAATCATCGGCGCCGGCATCAAATCCGGTTTCTTTGTCATCAATAGCACTGCGACCAGTTAGCACCAGCACTGGTGTCGACTTGCCGCGACTGCGAAACTCTTTTAAAATTTCGATGCCTGAAACATGGGGTAGTTCCCAGTCTAAAATGACAATGTCATAGTCGTAGACTTTAAGCATTTCTTTGGCGTCGGCACCGTCAGTGACTATTTCGACTTTGTGATGCTCCATCAACAGCCAGTCTCGCACCATCTTGCCGAGCGCCACATCGTCTTCAACTATGAGAACTTTTGCCACTTCAACCTCAATCAAGACTTAAAGCATCAAACCATTTTGCGTGGGATTTTAAACCAGAACGTGCTTCCTGTAGCGTCGCCTGCATGCGCATCTACCCCAATTGTTCCACCATGACGCTCTACAATTGCTTTGCAAATCGCCAGACCCAAACCACTTCCGCCTTTCACCTTGGCATCAGAAAGTTCGACCTGCTTAAATCTATCAAAAATCGCCTCTCGTAGCTGCTCTGGCACACCACGACCCTGATCGGAAACGTTGAATCTGACGGCGTCGCGCTCTTCAGATACCGAGAGCACCACAGTGCCGCCTTTAGGCGAAAATTTGATGGCATTGGAAACCAGGTTGATGACGACTTGAACCAGTCGATCCTGGTCGGCAAATATGGTCGGATTATTGTGCGGTGGTGAGCTGAGCCGCACCCCTTGCTGCTCGGCAAAACCATGTACCGCCTGCATTGAGGGCTCGATAATATTGGCAGCCGTGCACGTTTGACGCAGCAAATCGAGCTTGCCTGACTCCATCTTTTCTAAATCGAGCAGGCCGTTAACCAGGGCAATTAAGCGATTGACGTTAGCTTCGGCAGCTTCAAGATTTTCATGACCACTGTCACTCAATTGGCCATAGGCCTCGGCTTCAAGCAGAGATAGAACCATCTGAATGGAAGTTAGGGGCGTGCGCAGGTCGTGGCTGACCATGGCCACAAAATCGCGTTTCATGCGGTCGACTTGCTTACGTTCAGTGATGTCGCGGGCAACGCAAAATAACGTTTTATCCTGACGCGACCAGTGTGCCGACCAGGCGAAATCGACGCCACGGCCGTCGCGGCAGATGATGCGATTTTCAAAGGTGCCTGTACCGCTATCACTTTTCACAAGCGCTTCAATGGCCATAAATGTGGCTTTGGCATCGTCTTCGTGCACAATGACGTCAATTCCATCACCGACAAGATCTTCTTCTGAATAACCCCAGAGCTTTTCTACAGCCGGATTAACAGCAACAAAACGGCCCTCGCGATCGAGTGAACAAATCACGTCTTCGGCATTGTCGACCACTGCGCGTTCTTTGCGCCGCGACTCGTCTAAGGCCGAAGCCATATCACGGAAAGTGTGATCGAGGGTGGCGATCTCATCTCGCCCCTTCAAAGGCGGATTGAGAGGCTGATCAACAGCCAGCCGCTTTGTGTTGTCGAGCAAGACATTGAGGCGATTAGTGGTACCGCGGTTGAAATAAAATGCCAGGCCCACCGCCAGAACTAAATTGAAAAACACTCCCAATGGCAAAAGTATTTCTACGGCGCGCCGGTAGCCGGCCTGAGCTGCTTTGCGCTCGCGCAAAACTTGCTCTTGGTAGATAACGATCTCGTCAATGGCCTTGAGCAACTGGCCGATGTCTTTATCGGCTTGCATCCACATGCGAGCAGCCTCGATTTTGTTGCCTAACTCAAGCTGTCCCTGGGCTCTCTGCAAGTTTTCCACCGATTGGGTGAGCAAGTCGTTAATCTTGTCAACGGCGGCTTTTTCTTCTGGATGGTCACGTACAAGAACATTAAGCGCGTCAATTTCACTGCGAATTTTGTACCGGGAGCCCTCAAATCGCTTTTTAAACGAGTCACTCTCTGATACGTGATAGAGCACGCATGACGAGAAGCGGTCTAGCAGTGCTGTGAGGCCGGCGTTAACCCTGGCGCTAACCTCGCGTGCGTGGTTCTCACGATTGCGCTCGTTGTCGACGAAGAACAGCAGTGCGCCCAAAATAACTACAAAGAGAATCTCAAAAGCTAGAGGAATAGCCACGAGAATTAGAGCTTTTTTGGAGAGGCTTAAAGACATGAGCCTATTATCGCAATGTCAGAGATCTAGTGCTACTTTTCGCTCTGCCAAAATTCTGCCAAAACTTTGCCCGGCTCCTGCCAACCGCCCCACCTATATTGAACACGTTGCCACTTGAGGCAAACGGCGAGAAGGAGCAAAGAGATGAGAGCAGCTGCCAAACAAGCAATAAACCTGGTTCTGACAGCGGTTGTGTTGCTGGGTGTGGCCCTTCCTGCCCAAGCTCAGCAAAGAATCGCCAATGGCTTGAGAAACGGCTTGCCGCCAACCACCATGGATAGCTTCGTTTATGAAGCCGGCGCCCACGCCGAGCACATCTACGGCGACGAAGGCGTGAACGGCCCTCCACCTTACATGGGTTTTGGCAAAGCGCACCGCATTAACGCCGGCATCATGGACCAGCGCGACGCCGGACTGACCACAGGTCACGGCAGCTACATGCCCGACTCATTCGGTAAAGACGAATTCATCGCCCCTCCTGGCGAATGGGGCCAATCAGGCTACAGAAACCATACATCAGGCAGCGGATTTGCTGATGACGGCACCCCTACCATCGGCGGACCCGGCGGCAGCGGCGGCTCACCAACAGACTACGGCCCACCTCCAGGTGAAGGCTACAAGCCAGCTACCACTTGCGAAGGATTCGTCGGCTGGTACAGCCCTGAAGAAGTTGCCCTTTCACAAACCAATTTCCCCCAAGCTTTTGAAAATTTCGTTTACAGCGGACGCTACACCGGCAGCTGGGCCAATGCCATGTATGTTCTGGAACAGCAAATGGGTAGACCACAAGGTGGTCGTCCTCGTCCAGCCGGCGGTTAATCTGGATTTTTGGAGTGCTCGGCGAGCGGATAGTTTTGATTCATTATGCTAACGAAAAATTGAATAGCTAAATGACAGAGAAATTTTGAAAGCACAGCTCTACTTGATGCTAATCTTGCAGCAGTATTTCCATGAATTTTCCGTCATTGAAAAAGCATAAATTCACAACCAGTAGATCGACGGCGGGTTTATTAAACGTCGCAATCCTGCTCGCAGGCTCAATCCAAACATCGAGTGCACAGGGGCAGAATTATCCGGAGACACAGGCCTGCCACGACATTACAGCTCGCATCAAAGACATGCTTGATCATAATCAGTATCAGCAAGCTTTGCCTATCGCTGAACATGCCATTCGCAAATACAGAACTTGCGCTCGAGCATACATGCAAAAAGGCCTGATTTTAGCCGAATTGGATAGACCCGAAGAGGCCATTCCGTTTTTGCGCAGTGGCTTTAAGCTGGCACCAAATTTCAATGAAAAATGGGCGTGGGATGCACTGGCTCATACGCTGTATGAAACAAACAAACAGCAAGAAGCGATTGAAACCCTGACTAAAGCCTTAAACCATGTGTCATACAAGCCAGGCATATACGATACGCGCGGCCGCATGCACTCTGAAATGGGGCACTTCGATCTGGCGATTAAAGATTTCAATCAACAAATAAATACGTGCACTGACAAAACCGAATGCGACTTCAGAAGTCGCGGCCTGACTTATTTACGGATGAAGCGATACGAAAAGGCAATTATCGATTTTACAATGCAAATAAAATCCAATCCGCAATCAATCGACTATATGTGTCGCGCTCGCGCATATAAAGCTCTGGGTAAAATAAAGGAAGCCAATTCAGATCAGGCCAAAGCACGCAAAATGAGCACGGCCACTGGGTTAGAAGACTTATAGAAAACTAGAGCGTATACGTTCTAGTTCGAAAAGCTGTCAGTCCTCCCATTTAATCTTGCGAAAAACTCAGCCGATCAACAATTTCAATGACGCGTAAATGGCGCAAAAATCGTCTTGGTATCAGAATCGATTCGTCGTTTAACTGAAGCCAGCTTTACAGCAGGAAACGCCAGACGCAGCCTGCGCTGCTCATCTTTAGTGTAATCACCAAAATCTTTCGGCAGAGTTATGCTCTGCAAGCGAAGCTTACCCAACTTTTCCAGTCCGGCAACAGAGATACTTGAGCGGTCGATATTGAGTTCGACTAGCTTTGGCAGCTTCAATAAAAATGGCACAGCATCATCATTTAGCGCACCATTATAAGATATTTCGAGTTCCTTCAGGCCCTGGCATTGCGCCACATATTCCAGATGTTTTGATGAAAGATTGACACGGGCCAAGCCAATTCGTTCGAGACGGGCAAACTTATTCAAATCACGCAAATCTTCGTTTTGCACCACCGTTGATCCAAAGCGCAAATTGCGCAGATTTTTACAACCGCTCAAACTTTTGATAGAGGCTCCGGTGACCTGCGAATCAAAAAAGCTGATGAACTCCGCATTGGGCATGGCACCCAATTGAGCCATGCCTTTGTCAGTTGTCTCTGATTTATCAAAATCAATATTTTTAAGGCCAGACAGATGATGAACAAAAGGAATAACTTTGTCGCTGAAATTGTCTTCGCCATCCGCCATGGACATAAATCGCAATTCAATGCATTCGAAAGCATCAGGCGGCAATTTTAAGAGACATTCAGGATGCTCAAAGAATGCGCTACTGGGCACGAATTTCAAAGGCTTGCCCAGCGGCACGCTGATATCACCCTGGGCATTAGCTATTTTTATTCCCTGACACCTGATTGTAAAAGGCGTGGGTTTTTCCAACAAAATTATTTGGCCGACGCAATAGTGCCGCGGAAAATGTAAAACCCGATATTGCGTTGCCGCCTCAGCCCCTTGCGACAATGACAAAAACGAAGCAGCGACCACGCTTACACCAATTAATAAGATGCGAAAGCGATTTTGCATGATTCTATTATTGGACGCGCTTAAGGTAAATATGTCAAGGTAAGTCGACAATGCTACCTCTCCTATATTGAGGCAGCTGATGGAAAGAATCATTAGTTTGACGCTTCTGTGCACTCTCATGCCCTGCTCTGCTCTGGCAGCCCAGCCTGCGGCCCCCAGTTGCGATAAAAATGAATTCTCAGGAATGGCTGATTATTATCACCATTCCCTATATGGCCGAAAGACTTCTTCTGGCCAGGTCTTACAAAAGCACCTGTTGACTGCCGCTCACCGAACCCTGCCTTTCGGCACAATGGTGCACGTTAAGAATCACAGAAACGGCCGCTCATGCGTTGTCGTCATCAACGATCGCGGACCTTTCACCAAAAGCAAAGTAATCGATCTTTCGCACCAGGCTGCCACTGAGCTCAATATGATCAGTGCTGGAACGGTCAAAGTCGGATGCACAGTTATCGATAAGTCTAATCTTGCCAGTTTACAAGCGAAAAAAGAGCCCAAAATACTGGTGGCGTCGAAAGGACCTTCAACCACTTTGCTTGACCGTAAGCCTTCAACCGTTAACGGTACAGTGAAAACAACAGCTGTAAAGCACACGGGCGCTGAAACTGTCAAAACTGAAACGGCCGACGAACCCAGCGAAGAAAATCGCATTATCTGGACCACCGACCAATAAATATGCCCGCGGCCACCACATCTTTGCAGCCACTTGCCGAAGCGGGGCAGAGGTGGCATAAAGTAAGTGTGCCAAGGGGGACCCTATGATCAAAAAGACCGGCCTTCATCTAAAAATGGTGCCGGATATTCCTGTTCTTCACCAGATGCTTTCGCAATCGTTGCAGAAACCTGGCGAAAAGTACCTGGCCACCTGGCGCAACAACGAGACCCTGTTGTTCTCGCTGGAGCTCGTTTGTTCACTGAAAGAAAGAGAGCCGCGATGGCTACTGGTTTGTGAAAAAAGCGGACGCCGAAGCGTGCTGGTGCAAATGAACGGCCATGACATTCTGTTGATTTACAAGCAGATTGCAGCTGCTTGCGCCGACGCTCAAGAAGTCGTAGTTAAGGCGGAAGAGGCCAGCAATCGCCTGGGTAAAGCAGGTGACGGCTCACAGTCTTCGAACACCGCTAATATAAGTGCACCTGCGCGTACAAGGCAATTGGCATTTCCGCTAATTGGAAAATTGCACGAATTTCCACTACCAAAACTCTTAAATTTGATCAGCGTCGACAAGATGACTGGCCGTCTGCAACTCGAAGAAGACGGCAACACCGCTCATGTCTTTTTGCAAGAAGGGCGACCGATTGAAGCCAAACTGAGTGATACCGAAGGCGAGCTGGAAGGCGATCAGGCCTTTGCTGAAATACTTTTCTGGACTGAGGCAAATTATAATTTCAAAATTGGTGCCACCACTAACACGCGCAACCTGGTTAAAAACCAGGAGATTTTACTTGAGCATATTCGGCCACTGGCCCAGGTTCTCAACTCTCTGACTGTGCTTGGTATGACTGCTGAATCGGCGTTTAAACCTTCGCATGAAGACATGACCGGTGAACAGTTCACAGCTAAAGCCACTCCCCATGCCCCTGTAGACATGGAAGTACTGGCTTCGCTTTATCTGCGCCTTGATGGCTACAGCACCATGTCAGATTTGGAAAAGGTACAAATACTGCCCCGGCCCCTGCTGGTCAGATCAATCGAACACCTGATCAATTGCGATATCATCACCATTGTCTATAATCCGCCACCGCGCACTCTGTCTGCTAAAGAAAAATTATTGGCCGAGTCTACTCGTTCGGGCAGTCACAACAAACATACGCAAGTAGAATTCAGCTTGTTTGAAGCGGCTCCGCGTCCGACCCAGCCCACCCAACCTGATGTGCCACGTCCGTCAGCTCAGGCTTCAAACCCATCTTCACAGCCCACCCAGGCCTCTATGCCGCGCCCTGTGCACGGACCAATTCTCCACTTGCCGCATTCTTCACAGCCGACTCAGGCATCCATGCCTCGCCCGCCTCTACCCCCAGGCCAATCGTTTGCCCAGTCTTCTGCACAGATGTCGACGCAGGCGTTGACTGCGTCTCAGAGCCCACAGGCAATGGGCCGTCAACCTGAGCGTTCCGGCCCACCGGTCAAACCCTCGTTTAATCCCAAACACATCGACAGCGGCGCCATCGAATCTGTGATGATGAGCCTGCGCAGGCATGACACCGGTTTGTTTATTTATCCTGCTTTTCTGTATTTCTTAGAAGAAGAATTTTTCCGCATTTACCGAGCCAAAGGGGTAATGTCGGTTTTGCTTTTCGAAATGCGCGAAGTGGTGATAATAGACGGCAATGTGCGGCGTAAAGCTCTGTCTCCAGACGCAGTAGCAGACGCGGCTATTCGCATCAGCACGAAGAAGCGGCACACCGACATCGTCGCCCACTATGAAGGCTATGATTTCGGGATAATTTTACCGAGCACCAAATCTAGTGGCGCCAGAGTCTTTGTGCAAAAGATTTTAAAAGCACTGACTGACCTTCCACTGGCAGGCACCGACGGCAAACAGATCTCGTTCGCTTTTGGCGTGGCCAGTATTCCAGAAGACTTCGTCAATATTAACATGATGCTGGGCGCGGCCGAATTGGCCATGAATTATGCCCGTGATCGCAACCAACAAATTCTTTTCTACAGAGATCTCTTTGTTTAGGTCATGACCATCAAGGCATCGACGTCGCTAATATCTTTGCTCATCATACTGGCGGCGGGGGAGGCAGCCAGTGCTCTTTCTCCTCAAACAGAATTAGAATTCAAAAGAGCGCAAAGACTCTTTAGTCATAAACATGGCTTGCAAGCAAGAACGATTTTGCTTCAACTGGCCGACAGAAGAGATGCTAATCCAGAAATTCTTTGCTTACTGGCCGACACCTACTTAGCTGAGGGCAATGACGTAAGCGACAACGCTTTGAGCACCTGCGAAAAGTTGGCCAGGCGCGCGCTAAAGTTAGACAACCAGTGGGGCAATGCTCACAAAATATTGTCACAGGTAAGCAACGCTAGAGGAAAATTCGACTTAGCCGTTGCCCAAGCCACCACAGCATTGAGTGTTAAAAAGCCTGATCTCAGAGCTTTGCTTCAACGCTCTCTTGCTTACCAGCAATTAAAAAAAGGCGAAGAAGCACTGAAAGACATAACTACCTATACAGAAATCGGTGACAGCTCGTCTGACATGTTTATTTTAAAAGGCTCTGTTCTAACTAGCCTCGACCGTTCCGACCTGGCCATTGCCGCCTATCAAACGGCCCTGAAAAAGCGTTTTTCTGATTGGACAATTTATCGCATCGTCGAATGCATGGAACATCAACATCAGTACGAACAGGCAATCAAACAGGTCACGGTGCTGATTAAGCTTAACAGCAACGACCCAGAAGCAATGCAAGTGCGCGGGCGTCTCAATGCCAAGGCAAAACATTTTCAAGCAGCTATCGATGATTACACGCAGGCGATTAAACTTGAGCCCCTATCTCGGTTTTACATCGAGCGCGCGGCAGTATTTAAATCGATGGGAAACGCGCAGAAAGCTGCAGACGATCTGACTCGCGCTGAAAAACTTGACCTTGAGCGGCCGTAACTGGTTGAAAGACAAGTGCAAAAACTGGCGGCCACCGGGCTTAACTAGCATTTGATATAATACCGATAGTGGCGTGGCCATGGTGGTGTCTTAATTTTAGGGATATCCCAATGAAAACAAATCTGCGCCGATGGCGAAGAACCGTCAGCCTTTTTCTGTTAGCTATATTTGCTCTGCTAATGAGCAACGACGCCAATGCGGCACCCACAAAATATAATTATTTTCTTGAACAAGATACCAAATTCGGCAGGCAGAAACTCTATATCTCCGAAACCGGAATCGTAGTTGAGACGCCATGTGATGGCAGATTTGTGCAGTACAAAACTTCTGACAAAACAGTGACCATGTGGTCAGAAAAAAACCACCTTTATTGCACGTTACCATACCAAAAATGGAAAACTGATTATCGCAATATCTATGCAGCCGCAACCTGGTATTCAGATATGACAAAGCCCGCTGCTACACAGCTCAGGCAGGTGAATAACATTGATCACCACATTTACAAATATGTAGTGGGCGCCAATGTGCCCGATTATTATCAATCAGAAATTGGCAAAAAGCCGGCGCAAAGTGGAACTCAGGCTGCCTTTTTAACTACCATAGACTTACCGGTTTATCCTGAAGCGGCTTCGCTAGTGGCGCGCTTATACGGGCTACCTGAGGTACGCGGCATTCCCTATGGGCTAATCAAACCTCAAGATCCAGGCTTGAAGACAACCAAGTTTGTAGCCAATTCCACAACACCGCTGCCATATTTTGTACCCAGCGCTAAATATAAAAAGAAAGCTTTCAATAGCCAGTTGTTCACTGTTAGATTTGACAGCAATATGACCGACATGATGCTGCCTTATTGATTTCCGTTAAAGACCTTTAGCTTAGGAATCAGCTTCTCCAGCCGCTTTAACTCACCGGGTTCATAGCCAGAGGGAGTTACGTATATGGTGTTAATGTGTTTGCATTTAGCGAGAAAAATAAAATCGTCGTCTGATAGGTTACAGAGTGAAATAGTAACCGCAGAAAGATTTCTCATGCTCACAAGTGTTTGCAGCATGCTTCTGCTGAGTTTCAGTTTGCCCAAATACATAAAGGTTACAGACCGATTGTCAGCTAAGCGCGAAAATGTGGCGTCACTGATTTCAACATCCTCCAAACTCAAACTTTGCAAGGCTGAAGACTTAGCCAATGCCACAATCAGCGGATCGATCTTTGCAGGTTTTGGAGATTGAACGCTAAAATGCATAAGCCGCAGCAAAAAAGGAGCCTTCGATAGTAATTTCCAATCGCTCTTCGAATGAAGAACCTTCAACCGGCGCAGTTGTTTTAGTTTTCCCAGGTCGCTTACAACATCACTAGTAATAGCAATATTGGCAAAAATTATAGAGTTGAGCCTTCGCCACGTTTGCGCCGTTTCCAATATGCTCACCAGCCCTTTACCACTCTCACCAATTGGTATTTCTTCATCAGACTGATCGAATTGACTCAATTGAATTCGCAATTCCTCAAACTCGTCGACACCAAGAGTTGAAACAATCTCTGGCACCATGAAGGCGGCTGGAAATATCTTTTTTTGCAAAGACAGAGCTAGAGGAGAATTTGTCACAAATATCTCACCCTCAGCCTCAAAAGATCGATTGTGTACGTCAACTATTTCACCGATACATGTTTGCGGAAAATTGAATCGTTTACAAATTGTGCCGGCTTTTGATACAAGGGTTGACCTGATTGGACTGACAGCTAAAAATTCTTTTTTAATCGTTTCTTTTTGTGCGACTGTGCCATCAACATCATTTTCATTTGGAAGTTTTGCGATCAGCATTCCCGGGTCGACATTTCTTTTGGGAGCAAACTGCCCTCGAAAAATGTAATAACCGCTTGTCACTACAAGCAGTGCCAAAATGCCGATTAGAGAAAAAGCGAAAGCGCTTGCAGCGAGATTGCCCACACGCGCAGAAGTAGGAACATTTGATGATTCAATTTCACCATCATCATTGCGAGCGCTATCACCAACACTTTCATCCCCGTCATAATCTTGATCGCCGGCTGTATTCTCCATATCAGCGGCTGTTTTAGCGATAGATTTTCCGTCTATGAGGCGTTGTATGTCACGGGCTACCTGTTCCATAGTCTGATAGCGATCATCCAGCCGCTTAGCCATCATTCGACCAATGAGAAGATCAAACTGCTGCGCCAGTGCTTGATCATCAAAAATATCGACAAACTTCGGCACCGGCGCTTCCAACTGCATCATCAGGGTTTGCACAGCAGTGGCACCCTTGAACGGAGGTGCACCGGTAATGGTTTCAAAAAGAGCGCAGCCAAGCGAATAAATGTCGGCTCTGGCATCGATGGGCTGACCCGTAGATTGCTCAGGGCTCATATAATACGGCGTGCCAAAAACTTCGCCAGTAGCCGTTAGCTGCTGACCTGCGTAAAAAACTTTAGCCAGACCGAAATCAACAATCTTAGCTCGATAGCTATCACCATGCGGCAATAAAACTATATTGGAAGGTTTAACATCGCGATGAACGATACCTTTGCGATGAGCGTAACCGAGAGCAGATGCCATTTGACGAAAAATATCGAGGCCTTGCTCAATAGAAATATCGACGCCTTTTTTTATATAAGCTGAAAGCGATTCGCCGGTCATGAGCTCCATGACATAGTAAGGACACGTTTGATTGTGCACACCCATATTGAAAATCTTGACGATGTTTTCATGGTCAAGTTTGGCGATGGCCTGCGCTTCTATAGCAAAGCGCCTTGAGCTTACGGCATCGAGCACATCCGGATTGACTATCTTTAAAGCATAATCTTGATTGAAAGTAAGGTGGCGGGCGCGGAAAACCAGACCCATGCCACCCTGACCAAGCAAAGATTCCAACCGGTAGGCGCCGCCGACAATTTCGCCCACCTGCAGCGTTTGGCCGCCAGTGCCAATTGAAAGGGCAACTGTTTGATCAAAACTTTCGGAGTCGGAACCGTCTCTCAAACTGAATCTCCGCCCAGGTGCAGGACTTGCCAAAGTTTACCACCGAGCCATAGCAACTAATGCGCAAAGTTGAACGGTGGTGCTAAAATCTCCAGCCACCGTTGGGAGAGAGAGACCATGACAAGCACTACTCAATACAAAGTAGAAAATATTGATGGACTTGATATTTTCTATAGAGAAGCGGGTTCAGACAAAAATCCGACTCTACTATTACTTCATGGCTTCCCGACTTCTTCGCACATGTTCCGGGAACTTATACCTTTATTGGCTGAACAATTTCATTTAATTGCTCCAGACTATCCCGGCTATGGCCACAGTTCAATGCCGCTGACAAGCGAATTTGATTACACATTCGACAACATTGCTTCAATTATCAAAAAGCTGTTGCAGCGTAAAAAAGTAAACTCGTATGCCCTCTACGTGCAAGATTATGGCGCGCCGGTGGGCTACCGGCTGGCAATCATGGATCCAGAAAAAGTTACTGGTCTGGTGGTGCAGAATGGAAATGCTTTTGACGAAGGGCTAAAAGATTTCTGGCTGCCATTTCGTGACTACTGGAAAGATCGCAATGATAAAACAGCTGATGCATTGAGAAACTTGCTCACGCTCGATGCGACAAGATGGCAGTATACAGACGGTGTGCGTAATCTAGAAAACATCAGTCCTGACACGTGGCTACTTGACCAAACCCTGTTGGACAGGCCAGGCAACGTCGACATCCAGCTTCAATTGTTCTTTGATTACGGCTCTAATCCGGCACGCTACCCGGCCTGGCAAGAATTTTTCAAAAAATATCAACCACCGACTCTGATTGTTTGGGGCAAAAACGACAAAATTTTCCCAGCTGACGGTGCGCATCCATATGCGGCTGTCTTAAAAGACCTCGAGCTTAATCTGCTCGACACAGGCCACTTTGCCCTAGAAGAAGATCATCAATTTATTGCTGAGCGCATTCAGAAATTTCTCCTACCAAAATTAAAGTTGGGCAGCCCGCTACACGCATCATCGACTTGAGCTCTCCTTCTTCAATTAAATCTGGGTATTAACGTGATTGAAAATCAGCGTGGTCAGGCGTCTGTATTGAGCGTCTGTGTCAGCATGGCTAAGTATGTTGAACACAGAGGTGACGAAATTCTTACAGGCATTTTCAAAGAGCCTGTGAATAGACCGGTGGCCCTGAGCCGATTAAATCTAGCAGGCGATCAACAGGCAGATCTCTCAGTACACGGTGGGCCCGACAAAGCCGTTTATGCTTACCCTTCAGAGCATTATCCCAGTTGGCGGCAAGAACTTCCTGACTTAGATCTGTCATGGGGAGCTTTCGGTGAAAATTTGACCACTGCAGGTTTGATGGAAAATAATGTTTGCATTGGTGACGAATTTCAGATTGGCACAGCAGTACTTAAGGTGTCTCAACCAAGATTGCCATGTTACAAACTGGCGATGAGGCTGGGACGACCAGACATCATCAAACGTTTTATGAAGAGCAGCAGGTCGGGAATCTACTTTTCGGTGGTTGAGGAAGGTGTTCTGCAGACGGGCGATGCAATTGAATATTTGCGCAGCGATGCACACAAAATTAGGGTATTGGATGTAGCTGAAGTTTTCTCTGGCAAGAATACTGACCCTGAACTCGTAAAAAGAATTATGCAATCAAACCTGGCCGAGCAGATGAAGGACTCTGTGGCCCACTATTCCGCCGGGCGCTGAAAGTCATCCTCGGTACTCAACTGGGCATTCACTTCACAAACTGTGTTAGTCGACTGAGCGGCATAGCTTTGCGGGAATAGACTGAATAGGTCGGCAGAGCGATTAAGTTCGTTCGACCGCGTTAGTTTACAAGGTTGAAAATGACACCAGCCGCCACTGCAATATTGCCTGATCAAAATCAACTATGGCTCGCGGCAGCAGCGCAATTGCCTCTAGGCTTCAGTCAGGTGCGCGAAGACGCGCGGCTAGACCTGACGGTAGCCCGGTTGGTGGAAAGTGATGCAGAGATCTGCATGGTGGCATCAGGTGGGTGCACAGCCGCGTACCTGGCGGCAACGGCCGGTGCCAGAAGCATAAGCCTGGTGGATACAAACGGCGCACAATTGGCACTGTCTAAATTGAAGTTACATCTATTGCAAACGTGTAGTATTGAAGCGCGCTTGAAACTGCTGGGACACGAGCAGATGAGCGGCGAGAAACGCTTACATGACTTAAATGCCATTGCTGAAAAAATAAATATTGATCTAGACAAAATTGCGCCATTGCCTCTGGCAGGCAGTCTGGGCCTCGATTACTGCGGAAGATATGAGAGGCTGTTTGCGCACCTACAATCGATTCTCGCCCCTTACAACAGCGAGTTGATTGCGTTGCTAACGCAAATTGGTCCTGCTCAACAAGCACAGTTAATCGACCACACTCCCCTGGAAAATGCACTTGATGCCGCCTTTACTCAAACTTTTGCCTTACCAAATCTTGTGGCCCTTTTTGGCACTGGTGCCACAGCCAATGCGACCAAACCCTTTGCTGACCACTTTCGCCAACGCTTGCAAATTGCATTAGAGACAATTCCTGCAAATAACAATCCATATTTGCATCAAATGCTTATGGGTAGATATCCACGCAATTGCAAAGCTCCATGGTTGGTACTAGAACCAGCCAAAATCGGCTCTCAGATTGATTTTATACGATCAGACATGCTTACAGCTTTGCAGAATAAATCTAAATCTTTGGATCTGATTTATCTTTCCAATATTCTCGATTGGCTCGGCCCTGAGCAAGCGCAACTGACTCTGCAAGCCGCTTTTGACGCGCTCAAACCTGGTGGAATGGTCTTCATTCGCCAGCTCAATTCTAAACTAGACATTCGTTCTTGCCATAATTTTCACTGGAGCAAACAAGCTGAAAGCCTGCATCAGATAGACCGCAGCTTTTTCTACCAGCGCCTTCACCTTGGTATAAAATCATGACGGTGTTAACCAGAGCTAAAGTAATCGCACTAGATTCGATGCCACCGCTCCCGCTTCAGCAAGCCCTGGCAAATTTCGAGCACCAATTTACTTATCCACTGGGCGCCGTCGGCAGCTTTCGCATTGAGCACGGTCAAGACTACTCGGGCTTCTGTCGCGCCATGGGGCCTGGACGGTCGTTTGTTGTGGAAAAAGACAATCAAGTAAAAGCGGCCATTGGCACGAGCATTCGCACGCTCAATACACCTGACGGCAAAGTACAGGCAGCTTACATTTGCGATTTAAAAACCAATCAAAATGCCAACTGTGGACGCGCTCTACTCGTATGCATGGAAGCAGCCCTGGTCTGGTGCAAGCCGCAAGCTCAAGCTGCCTACGGAGTAGTAATGGACGGCACGGTAGCGGACCCGGCAGTTTATTCAGGCCGCTTTGGCATTCCCCATTTTGCTTCTGTAGCTAGAGTCGCGGTATTGCAAATTAGCCTGGCGCCGCGTGACACCTCTTCGGCCAAAAACATTAGTGTTGAAATTGTTTCTGAGCCCACATCAAGGCAGCAATTTGCCACTCTAGCCAACGGATACTATTGCGCTTCCGGTACACCGCATGAACGTTCGAGCATCGAACCCATATGGTTTGCCTCTTCAGGTGCTAGCGGCTGCCTGGAAGACACACGCAAAGTAAAACGCCTGATCCGAGACAACGGTAGCGAAATCGTAGCGGCCCACCTGTCAAATTTTGCTTACACCAACGTAGATGCGGCTGCATCGATGATCAACTGCGCGGCAACGCTAGCTGCTGCACAAAATTTTCAATGTCTTTTTGTTTCCTTCCCCTGGCAAGACTGCCTGCCCATAGTGCAGTCCTTGCCGCAACTCAAGGTAATGGTGGCCAGTGCAACTATTTATGCCCACGCACCGGCACACGCCTTGACCGCAGGCAGCCCCTGGTTCATTCACAGCTCGGAGATTTAAAATGACGAAAGCGCCGCACTTGAACGACTTTGCTCAAAGAACTACTGCCGCTTCAGCGATTATGCAGAACAATTATTTGACCCGGCTGGAAAGCGGAGAGATGTCACTAGCCGCATTCAAAATTTCACAAGAGCAGTTTTATCACGCCGTCAATTTCTTTCCTCGGCCCATGGCGGCTCTAGTAGCCCGCATTCCCAGCGCCCGCGCGCGTATGGATATTTTGCACAATCTAGTGGAAGAGCACGGCGAGTTTAACGAACAAGCTTTTCACTGCACCACATTTAAGCGTTTTCTGGCCAGCCTGGAGGGCAGCGAAGACTGCCAGCCAACACCGTTGATAGAGCCAGCGGTGCATGCTTTCAACAATGTGCTGATGGGCACATGCTCACTCGATGAGCTTGAGACGGCCATCGCCTGCATGGGAATTATCGAATTTACTTTCGCTCAAATTTCGGCGCGCATAGCCGAAGCAGTAGTCGAGCGCGGCTGGGTGCAGGCCGACAAACTGGTGCATTATAAGT
This sequence comes from Candidatus Obscuribacterales bacterium, assembly GCA_949127735.1. Lineage (GTDB taxonomy): Bacteria > Cyanobacteriota > Vampirovibrionia > Obscuribacterales > Obscuribacteraceae. Next base: position 17,488 of record CASBPX010000194.1, read on the forward strand.
TGCACGCCAAAATCGACGAGAGACATGCCGATGACTTCTTTGCCGTGATTGAAGATAGCTTCTGCACTGAAAGGCGATTGCCCATTGAGCAGGGCATCAAATTGGGCCTCTATATTTTCCACCGGCTTTACGACGACCTGGCCACAATGTCGCAGCTGTCAATGGCTGAAGAAGCTCCACGTTCACTGAGTTCGCGAGATTGCCAAACCCCCTGAACTGAAACTGAAACCGAAACCAAAACTAACAATGCAGTTGATAAACTGTTTCCGGGTGCCGCTGGTGGCTTGCCCTGCGACCTATGATGTCTTCATGGGTCACACAGGGTGCAAATTGAAATGTACGAAATCGATATCAATATAAGTGAGCAGCGCCGGCCAATCAAATTGCGCTCTAAAGCATGGGCAGCCACTGCCGCCGCCAAACTGGTAAAGGCAAACGTCACGCCTAATCAAGTCTCTGTGGCCAGCGCGGCCTTTGCCTCCTGCGGTGCAGCACTTCTGATTCAAAGCCACTTTCAAACTTCTCCCACTTTAGTGATATTGGAGCTCGTGGCAGTGCCAATTTTCATTCAGCTGCGGTTACTCTGCAACATGCTCGACGGATTGATGGCCGTTGAATATGGCAAAGCGACAAAAAGCGGCGAGCTGTTCAACGAAATGCCAGACCGGGTTTCCGATTTTGCTTTACTGGCGGCCGCTGGTTATGCCGTCACTGGAGGCGAACTGGCAATCAGCCTCGGATGGGCCGCCGCCGGTTTTGCCGTGTGCACAGCTTATGTACGGGCTTTCGGCGCCCGTTATATGAAATCTCAAGATTTCAGCGGGCCGATGGCTAAACAGCACCGCATGTTTGCTCTCACTGTCGGTTGCCTGGCTACAGCCTCGCAGTATGCCTTCACCGGCAGTGCCACCATCATGCTTGGCACTCTAGCCATTATTGCTCTGGGTTCCGCCCTTACCTGCGTCAATCGGCTCAAACACTTGAAAGCCGAAATGGAGAACAACTGATGTTAAATGCCATTTGCGCTCTCATTCGATTTTTTACCGGCGCCCAAGTGAGGTGGAATGGCTGCGAACCAGCCGCCGTGCAAAGAGTTTATTATGCCAATCACACCAGTCACTGTGACTGCCTGGTATTACTTGCGGTGCTACCAGCTTATATCAGACAACTCGTAAGACCGGCAGCTGCAGCTGATTACTGGAATGCCACAAGCCTACGCCGCTGGTTTTCACACAAAATTTTGCATATTATTCCCATCGACAGAAGTAAGCTCACCAGGGCCAATAACCCCATGCAAAAATTGCTGGGAGCTGTAGACGAGGGTTCATCGCTCATATTTTTCCCTGAGGGTGGCCGCGGCGATCAGACTACCGTGCGTGAATTTAAATGTGGCCTCTATCACCTAAGCAAAGCGCGTCCCAATCTTGAACTGATTCCGACCTACATAGACAACGGCAATCGTATTTTGCCAAAAGGAGAATTTATTCCCGTGCCGATTTTATGCTCAGTTACTTTTGGGGAGCCTATCAAACTACTGCCCAACGAACGCAAAGACGACTTTCTCAATCGCGCTAAGCTCGCCTTAGAAAAGTGTGCATGCTAATGGAAATTACACACGACAAACAACTTTTGACAATGCTGGGGGCCATATTTGCCACCCTGTCGTCAGCCACCATCGCGACCTTAATACTGAATCTGCGATCTAAATCAGAAAAAGTAGCGGCTCTGCTAGCTAATCTCAACGCCCGCATGAAATCGTGGTGGGTAATGATCGCCATATTTTCTTTTGCAATTCTGACAGGCGGCACCACATCAATTTTACTATTTTCAATTGTTTCGTTTCTGGCACTGCGTGAATTTATCACGCTTACACCCACTCGCACAGCCGATCACCGCTCACTGAACTGGGCATTTTTCGTCATTCTACCGATCAATTATTTACTGATTGCCGTGCACTGGTATGCCATGTTTGCGATTTTTATACCAGTTTACGCATTCTTATGGATTCCCATTAGAAGCGCCTTAGCCGGCGATAGCGAAGATTTTCTGGCACGTACGGCAAAAATTCAATGGGGCCTGATGGTCTGCGTTTATTTCGTCAGCTACGCACCGGCCTTACTCAACCTGTCTATTCCAGGGCACGAACAACACATGGCCCGCTTGCTTTGCTTTTTAGTTCTAGTGGTGCAAACCAGCGACATCATGCAATATGTTTTCGGCAAAATATTCGGCAAGCGTAAAATAGTACCGAACATTAGCCCCAACAAAACTGTAGAAGGATTCGTCGGCGGCGTGCTCTCAGCCACAATTGTGGGTGCTTGTTTCTACTGGGTGACACCATTCCAACCCTGGCAGGCCGGCGTTATGGCGCTGATAATCAGCCTGGCCGGATTCGGCGGTGGCATTGTAATGTCGGCAATCAAAAGAGATCGGGGAGTTAAAGACTACAGCGCGCTTATTCCTGGCCATGGCGGCATGATTGATCGCATCGACTCACTTTGTTTTGCAGCGCCAATCTTCTTCCATCTGACCAGATATTTCTTCGCTCACTGAAGCAAAAACCTAGGCTGAGGGTTTAGCAGCAGACGCATGAAGCGGTAAAACCGGTTTATTTTTCAATTGCTTTTTGAACTGGCGCGCTTGTTTTAGCCTGGGATCATTTGCAGATAACAGAGCGCACTGTGCATAAGACAGTTCAGCTTTTTCTATATCACCAAACAACATTTGAGCGCTACCTAAGAGCAAATAATTGTCGAAGCACGGATTAGCAGCAATGGCCTGCTTAGCCACCTTGAGGAGACCATCCACAGCATTCTCATCACTAGGATTCAATATCACCGCTCGGCGGAAGGCCACTGACGCATTGCGCAGGCGCAGGAGAGAGAGATCGTGGAGCCCATTGCGCTCGGCACTCCGTGAAGCCATCAATAAAATATTGCCGAATAAATTGTATGACGCCTGCAACACAGGTCTTTCAGATTTCTTCCAGTTAGACTCCAGAGCCTCCTTTAGAGTCTCATAAGCCAGCTTTCTTTCGTTAATTGAAAAATAAAGCCTGGCCAAGTAGTATCGGGATGTGCCGTCATTGTTGGCGTCAACTACGCAAAGCCTCTCTTCCAGAGCGTCAAAGGGCCGATTCTCGCTTTCATACTTAGCGGCAAGCTCAGCTCGTTGTGCGGGATTCAAACTTGATGCTGGCTCTCTAGCAACGTTCTCCCGAAATGATAAGGTACGCTTTAACTCTGCAATTTCCGGCCGATCTAGCGTACTTTGCACTTCAATCAGATAATCAGGTGCCACCACATCGCGGCACTCCGGATGAGCATATTTGAGGCCCAGAGCTGAAACGCGATTGCCGTAATCGACATTGGCACCGCACTTCGCGCCAACATCCAAAATTCTTTCCATCAAATCTTTCTCAATATAAATATCATCATCGCCATCGATCGGAACAGGTGTGCCGGAAACTCTGCGTCTCACTACGTAGGCTGTCGATCCTAAATTCCACCTGGCAAAATTTCCCACGGGCGCACCAAACTCTTCACCGACAGGCAAATGCACATTAGCAACGTTGAAATTGGCCGGTAGAACCAGCGCGTTAGGCATGGGTGGAAAATTTGCCGGCGCTATTTCTTCTTCAGCGGCCAGATCACGCATGGTCAAATCACAAAGCGACGCGCCCAACAGCACACGCGGATCTGGCATGCTGACAAGTTTGTCGTACTGATCTCGCGGCATGCGATCACCGTTCACAGCCTTGAAAGCACCGTTGGTCATGCCTTGCAAGACGGGAGGTGCACCTTGATATATAAAAACATCTCCTGCATCTGGTGCCGACGAATTATAGCGAGTATCGTCTTGCGAACTAGCACGAGTATCGTCTTGCGAACTAGCAAAAGAATCTTGAGCTACGACATCTGGAACTAATGAAAATGAAAAAGCAGAAAGTATAAAGACCTTAAACCAGATGGACGAACGAAAAAGTGAACGCCCTGATTGAGTCATTGCGCATACCTATTTACTAAATTGGCGGCCCCTGCGGCTTTGCCTCTATGTGGTAATCGATCCCATATAATCGACCCAAATCATTTTGTTGTCAAGGGGACGTTGTGACGTAGGCATCAACCGCGTCTTTGAATTAACTCGGTGGCTTCCATCAAAGGTTCGATTTCAGGATACCGCAACAAGTAACCATAATTACCCAGCGCACCAGAGAAAACATCGTTTAAGCGCTCGTGGTGCATCATCATTTTGGAGCACTGTTCTAACACTTCTTGATGGGTCAGTTGATAGCAGATTCTATCTTTGCGGCCCACATAAAATACTAGATTGCTGCGCTTGCCCATTGGCTCGGTCTTGCCTTTGACGATCAGATTGGCCCAGGTGCGGTAACAATCAGCGTCAAAAGTGTAATTCATCATATTGAGAGTGAGGCCGCCTGGTGGGCGAATGTTCACTTCTAAAGGCGTAATGGTGCCGTCGTCTCTGAAAAAATATTCCAGGTGGAAAAAGCGATTGCGCATATCGAAAGCTTTGAGAGTAGCCAAGCCAGCGGCTTCCAGAGCCGGTTCGATTTCACGCACGGTGTAGTAATAAATATCAGAGTCTTCATTGACCACGTCCATAACGCCGCGACTATAGCGCAGCGATGATGAGAAGACGACTTCACCATCACCATCGACAAGCCCATCATAGGTAACGATCTGACCTTCGCAATACTCTTCGATGATGTATTCTTCAGGTAATTTTTCAGCCAAATAGTGGTCGATATCGGCAGGCGAACAAATCTTGAATGTTTTTGCCGCACCGACGCCAATATTTGGCTTCCCTACAACCGGATATCCCACCTCCTTAATGAAGGCCAAGAGCTCTTCTAGGTTGTTGCATACGCGGCCACGGGCAGGATGCAAATTGGCTTTGAGAAAAATTTCTTTCATCTCAGACTTGCGTTTGATCTTATTGATCTGACTGGCGTTTATCCCTTTTATATTGAAGTCGGTACGTAAGCGAGCTTCTGTTTCGAGCCAGTATTCGTTATGCGAGTCGAGATGATCCATCTTGCCGTAACGGTGGGTAAAATAGCCCATCGCCCGCACCAGCTCGTCGTAGTTGTGCATGCTTGAGACCCGATAATAATCAGTCAAACTGCGCCGCACATCTCCACTGAGATCATCATAATTGTCGTCGCCAAGGCCCAGCACGCAAGCGCCTGCTTCTTTGAGCTGCACAGCAAAATTAGAGAAATTTGGTGGAAAATTTGGTGAAAGAAATACTGAGTTCATTGTTCGCCGATCATAACAAGGATGCTCTAGTATATCGAATTCCGAAGCTAAGTAACGTTCTGCACGGTTGCCTGGCCGCTCAGCCGTGACCGCGGAAGCACCATGATACAATTCCACGGCATGAATACTGGCTAAAGGCAATCAAGGCAAATGTTGCGGGAATATCATAAATGGCATAGCTCCAGTCTCCATAAAGACATGGAAATTCTTCAATACGGACACTCCGGAGCCCGAGTTATTGTTTTTCCAACCTCTCAGGGACGATATTATGACTGGGAAAATCGCGGCCTGATTAACACTCTAGGGCACCACATTTCAGAAGGCTGGCTGCAAATTTTCTGCGTCGACAGTGTTGACCCCGAAAGCTGGTTCAATCGCCATGTAGGCACTCACGAGCGCACTCACAGGCATTTGCAATATCAAGAATATGTTATAAACGAAGTATTGCCTTTTACTTTATCAAAAAATGATAATCCATATGCCATCGCTACCGGTGCCTCATTTGGCGCCTACCATTCCGCCAGCATTGCATTGCGCTACCCTGAACACTTCCAACGTGTGCTGGCAATGAGCGGCGTTTACGACGTGCGCGACTGGACTGATAATTATATGGATGACACCATCCGCGAAGGCAGCCCTTGCGAATACATTGCAGCCTTGCACGACCACGAAAAACTTGAAAGAATTCGCAAAATCGACTGGATCATTCCCATCGGCAAAGAAGATTCACTATTCGACAACAATCAATGGTTCTCACAATTGCTCTGGGAAAAAGGCGTTTGGCACGGGCTTAAAGTATGGGACGGAAACGCTCATGACTGGCCGCACTGGCACCAGATGATCGTTCAATATATCGGCGGCGATAACTAAAGTTTTTGAAAAAAGTGCTAGTGGAATGCATCTCTTGTACTTTCCCAAGAGATGCATTCAACTTTTCACACCTGTCTTGCGTACTAGCCCCAACCAAATAACTTGCCTAACTTAGGAAGAAATTTGGGAGTGATTTTGTCGAGAGCGTTGACCACTTCGCGGGGTGCTGGAAGGCCAGGCGGAGTTGGTACTTGATCGATAAAATCGGCTACTAAAGGGGCACCAGGTAGGGTGTAGCCGCCGTCATTGTCTCCTGGATTGAATAGCTCGCCGGGCGTTGGCAACCCGGGTGGAGTAAGGCGATCGGCCAGGTCAGTTAGCTCACTTGGCGTTGGTAATCCGGGTGGGGCAAGGCGATCGGCCAGGTCGGTAA
>CASBPX010000195.1 GCA_949127735.1 Candidatus Obscuribacterales bacterium
CCTCCATCTCCTGCGCAGCATGGCGCTATGTTGGATTCAACTTCTACATCAAATCCTCCTTCGCGCCTTCAGGGCGCACGGTTGTAAAATTTCTTAGGCGAGCAAAAAACAACCTGCCGGGAACTGACATAACCAAACTGTTCCGCAAAAGAAAAAGGGCTCAGGAGAAAGCCCTTTTTACTATCTAGAACTGCTTGAGGCAATGCAATGACAAGAATTTTTTAACTAGATTCGGAAGAACGGGGTTTCAACTACTTTGTCTGCCCAGAACACCTGAATTTGATATTGCCCAGGACCAACTTTTACTGCTGGTGCCACCATGGCTCCGTCTTGATTGGTCATGCGCGAGAAGACCACACCACGGTCCTGCTCGCTGATTCGCACTTCTACTTCAGGAATGGCATTTTCTTCAGCATCTTTAGCTTGCAATAAAACCCGCAGATTGTTCTCATCTATGAGCCAACCGAGATTGACTTGAATACGCACATCATCAACGGTGCGTTCAAATGTGCCCATGGACACTAATTGCGCGCCGACACCACGGGTAGCACCAGCCGGCACCATTTGCTGCCATTGCTGAGCACTAAGCATATCTTGCCAGACAGCTGCTGCAGACTCACGAGCTTGACCGACGAGATCACGCAAAGCAAATACTGATTTTTCGGTAGCAGCGGCAGCCTGGGCCACGGCTACAGTAACTGGGCTTATGGCCTCGAGCATATTGCCCGTCACTCTTTTGACTATGGCCTCATCCTTCTTAGTTAAAGGCATGAACTGGCTGGCAGTCCACATGGCCTGGTCGAATAATTTGTTTTCTCCAGGTAAAGGCAGCTCCTGGAAATTTTCCTGGCAAAACTTTTCGAAAGAAAGAGCACATGAGCTCTCGTCTCCGTTTGCCATAGCCTTCGTTAATTGGGCTAGTTTGTCGTTAAGGGTAGTCATTGCCGTCTCCTGGATTTAACTAATGCGCTTCTTGCTGGTCCATCTTGTCTTTGAACGCTTTGAGGGTTCTCACAATTCTCTTGTCGATGGTATCTATACTCTTCGCATCCATTTTTAGACATGCAATCAAATCTTCTCGCTTATATCCTTCAACATATTTCAAAACAAAGCAGGTACGGTGTATACCGGGTGGCAAGTCGTCGAGAATGCGTTCTACCAGATCATTAATTAATGCTCGGGCGGCAGGATCTTTCGAGCCGGTTCCCGACGAAACCACATTGTCGCCACCGAGCAAATCGTCGGCCGAGCGATTGTCGTCTTCATCAAACATTGAATCGAGTGACGTTGTGCGGTACTGGCTGGTAGTGGAGGGCGCTTCATCGAAAGCTTTGCCGGGCGCTAAGGTCTGAACCGACATAACACTGCCATCCAATTGTACTGCTACTTCGCTGGCGACCTTGAGGCTGGCAGCCAGCGCCCGCGCAGTCGCCGCTGAGGCGGCCGCAGCTTTTTTCACCGACTCGGCTACATCTTTTGCGTCATCATCTAGTTCAAAATCAGTTTCTAATTCTGCCGGGCCGGTGGACGCTCCGACTTTAACTTCACGCTTCTTTAAAGCAACTTTGTGATAGCGCTCAAGGTTTTGTGCAATGGCTTTGTTACATGCTCCGAGGCAGTAGGGTGCCAATTTTGCCTCAGGATGAGTGGGATCGAAATGCTTCGTTACCAGCACCAAAGCATTCTGAAGGATATCTTCGATATCCTCATCTGTAGCGATGCGCGCGCGCGAGCGAATGTAGCGCATCATCCGCTGAGGAGTGAAATCCATCTCCCCTTTTAGAAATGCCCGGCTTTCCTTATTATTCATGCTGTCCTGGCGCTGATATTTGTTCTTTCCATACTGACAGGAGACTGACAGGAGCCGCGCCCGGCTAGCGTTTGCTGCTCACGTGGCGCACCCAATGTTAGCAGATTATAAGAGAAAGCCACTCGCCGTGAAAACTATACTTGAGCGGCTCTTAAACCAAATAACCCCATGAATTTCTTACCACCTGTGAATTCTAAATATCTTGTGCCGTTGGCAATCAGTCTTATACTGAGTGCCGCAACCGCTACAGAATTGCACGCCGAGCCGGCTGAGCCGACAACATTGGCATCGGCCGCGGCCGTTCCACCCAATACTACCCCCGCCCACAGCAGCTATTCCGCACCGGCGTCATCATCTGGCGCATCATCTGGCACAATCAGCCCGCCTGTGACGTCACCCGGGTTAGGAAGCGGCGATTCGTTCGGAAACATGCCGTCCAGCAATGATATGCCGGCTCTGCGCCCGATGCGCTTAGATTCAGATGCCGCCGGCACGCCTGCAACTACAAATGCTGGCCAGGCAGATGCAGGCCAAACGGGCGCCGGTGCTGTTTCAGGCAACATTCAATTTACAGAACAGCCAAAGCCGGTTGGCTCGGGGCTCTCCATCGTGCAAGCCCTCGACGAAGCGCTGGTTAAAAGTCCACGGGCGGCAGCTATTAGGTCACAGCTGCAGATTACGACGGCCAATTATGCCGACGCCGCTGCCGGCCCCAATCCGGCGTTTCTTTTTGACAGAGCGCCACTGGGGGAACAGGTCAGGCGCATTGGCCCCACCTTCACAATTGAAGGCCCCTGGAAATTAGTCTTTCGCCTGCTCGCCACCAAAAGACTGGTAGAGCAAACCAAAACCGATTTGATGACTTCAATTTGGGCACTCAGAGCCGATGTGCGCCGGGCCTACACCGAAGTAGTGGTAGCTCAAGAGACCGTTGAGACACTCAATTCTTTGTACGATCTGGCCAGCCGTTTACTTGAAGTCTCAAGCAAACGCTTTCAAGCCGGAGATGTGCCCGAATTAGACGTACTGAAAGCGCGATTGGCCACTTCACAGTCTGACGTAGAGCGTCAGGTGGGTATGCGCCGCGTCATTCGCGCCAAACAGCAACTCAATGTAATTATGGGCCGCAAACCTGAAGATCTGGTCAATATTCCTCGGCTGCCGGCCTTTTTAGGCACCAGCCAGCCCAAACTCGATGCTTCGCAAAAAAGCCAACTTCTGCCAGATTTCAGCATCGAACCGCCAACCCTTGCATCATATATACAGAAGGCTCTTGAGCAAAGACTTGAGCTGAAAAGCGTTAATCAACGCATGGCATTGAACAAAGCGCAAATGAGAACGGCTATTGCTAATGTGGTGCCCAATCCGAGCGTCAGCTTCGGCAATTCAGTCTCGGGCAATGCGCCAGGCGGTCCAAAAGTGAATTCGGTATTTTTCACAGTGGTGGCAGAAGCGCCTCTCACAAACTGGAATCAGGGCGAAATCTATCGGCTTAGAGCCACAGCGACACAACTTAAATATGAAATGGGATCACAGCGCAATTTAATAATTGCGCAGGTTTCTTCAGCCTACAACAACGTTCTGGCCGCCAGACAAAAACTCAAAGTCTATCAAGAACACATTTTAGCTGACTCATACGAAGTGGCTCGCCTGGCTCGTCGCAGCTACGAAGTTGGTCAGTCTGATATTACCGCCACGCTGCAAGTGCAACAACAAAACGTCGCCGTTCGCAGTCAGTACCTCGACGCCGTGCGCGCCTATCAAGAAGCTTACACAGATTTAGAACAATCTTGCGGCAGGCCGATTGAGACTTATCGCCCGGCGCTTTAAGAAATTAATTTCTAGAATCGAGAAGTTGGCGAAGTGACCAGCGGAATCTTAAAGACAAAGTCGTTGAGCAGATTAGCGTTGGTATAACCGTTCAGTGTATTTTCAGCTCGACGTGTGCCAAGAGTAGCGGTCAGCGGAATTGCAATGGCCGGAGCAATAGTGTTGACGGCATCGGCGGTGATCATAAAGGCAATGGCTTTTTTGGTGATACCACCTTCGGTGCCGGCCAGATCTGATTTTGGTAGTTTCAACACAGGTGTCGAAGAACCAGGCCTTGAGGTAAATACGCTAGCCAACCTGGGTTGCGAGCTTGACGGCGCGAAGCTGACGACGCCGGCATCACACAGTGTGGTGCCAGTGTCAGGCGAAAGTTTGACGTCGCCGGCAGGCGCACTAAAGCGATAGCTGTAAGGCGAAACAATATTTTTCACATTGGCCAGGGCGATATTTTTGCTCTGTCCGGGCAACACATCAATTGCAATTTGATCTCTGGTGACGCCAGAGATCTGACCTTGATAAATTTGACCGTCGGCAGTTTCGATAGTTTCTTTTGCTCGGCCGCGGCGAAGATTCTTTAGCCAGTCGCCGCCATTGAAATAAACCAGGCCACTGAGGGCCGAAGCGGCTGCAGTAGCAGCTGTCGGAGTTGTGGCACCTGCAGCAATGGTTGTCGGAGCGACAGGCGCTGCACCAGCAAGCCCTGCTACATCGAGTTGAATCAACACCCCTTTCAAAACCGTATGCCGGTCAAAAAGCCATTCAGGGACAGCACCTACTTCGACGTTTTGCCCTTGCACAGTGATTTGGCCACTGGGCAATAGTAAACTGCCGATACTGCTCACAGGCAATGCCAGAGCACCCTGGGCAGCCTTGCCGTCGGCGGCTTGCTTGAGTTCAACCGGAGCTGCCATTGCGCTCAGTGGTAGCAACAAGGTGATGGAAGCCAGGGCAAATAATCTGGCAAATTGTCTGTAATTGACGAACACTTTGGCCTCTTCTGCAAGATGTGCTCAGCATTTTAAAACAATCGGGGCAGCAGAAGCGTGATTCGCCGGTAAATTTTGTTTTCGGGAACAGTGCACTCCTAATTTCGTCTCATATTTGAGTGAGGCCTACACCACGGTAAGACTGTAGGAACTGTATTTTACAAGCCACAGTAAGGCCAGGAGGCTGCTATGGATCTGAGCTGCGTGTCGAAATTATTTATTCGCTACCAACTACTAAAAGTTGTGCCGATTGAAGGTAAAAACTTCCTGGCGGCGAAAATAGCAGCTCAGACCAGCTCGCTTCAGACACCTGAGCGGGCAGCAAATTGTGAAGGCGGCGTGTGCAGCTTGAGCGATTGGAAACCTGGACAGAAACTGAGCGCCTAATGGGCGTTTTAATAACTTGCCATTAGCGCATCTCTCCGCTTTTGTCTTCATAAGCATGCTTGTTGATGAGCGTATAAATTGTCGGCAAGACAATCAATGTCAAAATCGTTGAAGTAACAAGACCACCCAGTACCACAGTGGCCAGTGGTCGCTGCACCTCGGCGCCGGTGCCGTGTGAAAAAATCAGTGGCAGAAAACCAACCATAGCAACCAGAGCAGTCATGAGCACTGGGCGCAGTCGCACTTTTACACCTTCAATAACGGCTTCGTCCACAGTCATGCCCTGCTTTTGCATCTGGCTGATGTAGCTAATCATGATCACGCCGTTTTGCACCGCCACGCCAAACAGAGCGATAAAACCAATAATGGCCGGCACTGAAATCGGCTGGTGCGAAACGTATAGCGAGAAGATGCCGCCAATGATGGCGAAGGGCACGTTGAGCATAATCAAGCTGGCATTGCGCAATGAATTGAATGATGCAAATAAGAGAATGAAAATCAAAAGTAGTACCACCGGCACCACTATAGCCAGTCTGGCCATGGCTCTTTGTTGATTTTCAAACTGGCCGCCCCAGACGATGTGATAGCCCTTGGGCAGCTCAATATCAGCTGCTACTTTCTTCTGCGCCTCTTCCACAAAACTGCCCAGATCTCGACCGCGTACATTAGCGAGAACAGCAGTACGACGCTGACCGTCTTCACGGTTAATCATCACTGTGCCCCGTGCCGTCTGAATATCAGCCAACTGTTTGAGCGGCACTTTGCCACCAGCAGGAGTGCTGACTAAAATCGACTCAATGTCTTCTTGAGTATCGCGATATTGCAGTGGGAAACGCACAAGCAAACTAAAACGCTTGGTACCTTCCAACACTTCAGTCACTTCTTTGCCAGCTAAGGCAGTCTGAATAATTTCTTGCACATCGGATACATTGAGACCATATCTGGCAATGACGTCGCGGTGCAATTTGATATTTAGCTGCGGCAGTCCAAGAATGTGTTCACGCTGCAAATCGGCCACGCCACGCACCTGGCTGACTGACTTTTCAACGCGACTGGCGAGTGAGTCAATTGTAATTAAATCATCGCCAAAAACTTTAATGCCGAGGTCTGCTTTAATACCGGCGATCAGGTCATCAATCATGTCTGCAATAGGCTGGGAGAAGCTATAGACCAGTCCGGGCACGCCGTCTAGCTTGGCGGCCATAGCGTTTACCAGCGCTTCTTTCTCATGAAAGTTCTTCCACTGATCTTTTGGTTTAAGACCGATATAAACGTCGGCATTATCGATGCCTTCAAGATCTCCGCCCATACCTGAACGCCCGATGCGCGAGACCACCACATCTACTTCTGCGAATTCTTTCATGGTTTGCTCAACATTGGTGGCAATGCGGCGTGATTCAGTGTGCGACACACTTGGTGAGAGCTTGGTACGTAAAAGAATTGAGCCTTCGTCTAAGCTGGGAATAAATTCTGAGCCCAAAAATGGCATGAGCGAAAAACCAGCACAAAGCACTATAAAAGAAATGAGTATGGTCATTTGAGGCTTTGCCAGCGACCACTTCAGAGCCGGTGTGACCAGACTCTTTGACCATTCGATAAAAGGATTGCGCCGCTCTCTAATTTTTCCGTTGAGGAACCAATAGCAAAGCACCGGAATCAGCGTCAGTGAGACTACGAGAGCTCCTGTAAGAGCATAAATGTAGTTAAGGGCAAGAGGTGTGAACATGCGCCCTTCCACCCCTTCCAGAGTGAAGAGAGGCAGGTAGACGGCGATAATAATGGCAATGGAAAAGAAGATTGGATTGCCCACTTCTTTAGCAGCGTTATAAACGGTCTTAAGCCGGTGCTTTTCGTAATCTTCCTGGCTTAAATGGCCGGCATCGACCTTTTCTTGTTCTTCCGCTAGATGGCGAAAAATATTTTCGACCATAACCACACCAGCGTCGACAATGACACCGAAATCAACCGCTCCCAAAGTCATCAAATTGGCAGTGAGGCCTGTAAACTTCATCATAATGAAGCTGAATAGCAGCGCCAGTGGTATCACTACAGAAACAATAATGGCGCAGGGAATATGCAGCAAAATGCAACCGAGCACAAGAATGACCAGTGAACCACCCATGATCAGTACTTCTTTAATGGTCTCAATGGTCTTGTCCACAAGAGCGCTTTGATCGTAATAAGCAATCAAAGTAACACCGGCGGGCAATTCGCCTTTGACTTCTTCTAAGCGCTCACGCACTTTCTCAACTACCGCCTTGGTATTGACGCCCTTGCGCGTCATCACCATGCCAGTTACAGTTTCGCCCTTCGAATTCATTGACGATGAGCCGCGACGGAATGCCGGACCAATTTCGACTGAGGCAATCTGCCCAATTTTAATAGGAGTGCCGTCCACCGATTTGAGCACGATATTTTTGATGTCTTGAATGTTGTCAATGCGCCCGAGGCCGCGAATAACTATTTCTTCTCCGCCCCGCTCTATGAAGTTGCCGCCGGCGTTTATGTTGTTGTTTGATAAAGCGTGGATGACATCACGCAAAGTTAAATTGAAACTTTTGAGTACGTAAGGTGATACCAGAACCTGGTATTGCTTGACAAAACCGCCATAGCTGACGACGTTGCCCACACCTGGAACCGCCCGTAAGCGGCGCGCCACTTGCCAGTCTTGAATGGTACGCAGCTCAGTCAAATCGTGTCTATCACTCACCAGATAATAGTTGAGCACATTTGAAAATGTTGATACTACCGGTCCAAGCAAGGGTCTTGGGGAGCCAGCAGGCAGTTCGATTTGCCCCAGTCTCTGCTGCACAATATTGCGGGCCCAGTAGACGTCTACGTCATCGTCGAAAATAGCTGTCACAACTGAAAATCCGAAGCTCGAGTTGCTGCGAATTTTGTTGACTTTAGGCAAACCGTTCAAGCCGTTTTCAATAGGAAAAGTAATCAGGGCTTCAACTTCTTCTGTAGCCATACTTTCAGGTTCGGTGATAATTTGAACCTGCACATTGGAAACGTCAGGAAAAGAATCCACGGCAATATTGGCCGCGCTCCAGATTCCGAAGGCGGCCATACCAAGAGCCATTGCCAGAGTCATCAAACGTTGTTTGAGAGCAAAGCGAATCAATTGAGAAATCATCTAATTGACTCTTCCCTAATGGTGATAACTGAGTTCAGTTTTAAGCATCAAACTTCCCTGGGTTGCCACCACGTCGCCGTCAGTTAATCCGGAGATCACTTCGTCGTAATTCTCGCCCTGTTTGCCAAACTTTACCGTTCGCTCTTCAAAGCCAGTGGCCTTTTTGATAAAGACAATTTTGCTGCCGTCATGTTCTTGCACTGCCGATTTAGGACAGGCAAGGAAATTTTGTGATGTTCCTTCCAGATCAATTTCAGCATACATATTGGTCTTCAATTTGCTGTCAAAATTGGCCAGCCTGGCGCGAATAGGCACCGTGCGAGTATCAGCGTGTACGATCACACTGATGTAACTAATCACTCCAGTAAACTCGCGATCAGGATAGCTGGCTACTTTGATCTTGACTTTATCGCCAAGTCTGACGCGTTTTAAATCGACTTCAGGCAAATCTGCCAGCACCTGAACGTATTTTAGATCGGTGAGCTTAAACATTGATTTTTCCGGCTGCACCACTTCGCCAACAGCGCAGTCATAGCGGCTGAGATCTCCGTCAATAGGAGCAGATATTTGCACCAGGCCATTAATATTGCCACTGGTCAGCATCAGTTGAGTCATGGTTCTATCGGCGCCGAGAAAATCAAGACGTTTGCATATGGTTTGCAAATGCTGGCGATCGCGCGTTACCTCCGCCATGGCCAGTTGATATTCGCGTTTCATCAAGCCGCGATTTTTATAAAGCTGTTCTTCACGCTTTAATGCAGTTTTGGCCTGTTCGAGCGCAACTTTGGCTTTCGCGTGAGTAGCTTTGGCCGAGAGATAATCTTTAGTAGCGGCGATTTTTTCTCGATAAAGATCTTCTTGCCTTTTTAGCTCTTGTTCAGATAAATCAGCCTGTACTTGCGAAGTCTGCAGATGAGCCTGAGCCTCCAGCAAAGCTTTGGGACGCTCTAAATGTTCTTCATAAATCTGACGCTCTCTTTCGGCATGAGCTTCGGCAATACTGAGTTTTGATTTGGCCTCTACAGCTTCACCCTGCAAGTCACTGATTTGCGGGCTATCAATCAAGGCCATAATTTGGCCTTTTTTCACCATTGAGCCCGGGCGAACTAGAATTTTGGAAATCCGACCAGAAATTCTGGCGCTGATATCAACTTCTCGACCATAGTCAGGCTCGATACGCCCGGTCAGGTGCAGCGGCACGATTACTTCGCGCTTAGAAACCACCTCAGTTTTAAGGTCGATACGTTTGACCACTTCGTCGGTCACGGTAATCAGCCGTGGTCCGGCCGGCACCTTAGCCGAGGCCTGGTCTTCTTTATGAGCCTGCTCGGCAGATTTATCGGCGCCGCAGCCGCCTAACAGAAGGATAGTGGAGGTAGACGCAACTGCCAGCGACATAGCGAGCACGCCAAGCTGACCGTATATTGACATTTTGTTGAAGGTAACCATTATTGAAGAGCATACAGCAAGGACGTGATTTTACCAGTGAAATTGCCCCTTTGGGCCTCAACTGTGCAATGGTCAGTAACACAAGCGCAAGCCTGGCGAAGGAATTGTTGACGGCAGAAGACAAGAGGAGCGCAAGCAAAAAATCTATGCACCATCAGCAGTGCCCACAAACGTTTTTTCTCGACAACTAACCCTCACAGACAAAGTAGGAGCACAATATGCGCTTAGATAAATGGCTTAAAATTTCTCGCCTGATTAAGCGCCGCACTGTAGCGCAAATGGCTTGCGATCAGGGTCGCGTATACGTTAACGACCGGCCGGCCAAATCGGCGACAGATCTTAAAATCGGCGACAAAGTACATTTAGAACTGGGCTCAAAAGCTCTGACCGTCCAAGTTCTCATACTGCCGCTCAAAAATGTGCCCGCTCAAGATGCTTCGACCTTATACGATATCACTCAAGAGATAAGAAGGCCACCCGAAATTCTCGAGTGGCTCTCTGAAGATGATCATTACTAAGTTGGGGCCAGGTCCTCTTCGAAAAAAATACCTTTAAAGGTATTTTTTTCGAACAAAGCCCGAGAAGATCCTCAGCTGGCAAAAAAACCGGCGCAGTTCTTTTCTCCAAACAAAAATCAGTCGATATACTCGCGCAATCTACGGCTGCGATTAGGGTGCCGCAATTTACGCAGAGCTTTGGCTTCAATTTGACGAATACGTTCGCGTGTGACGCCAAAGAGCTGGCCTACTTCTTCTAAAGTGCGCTGGCGCCCGTCATCAAGGCCAAAACGCAATCGCAAAACATCGCGCTCACGCGGTGAAAGACCAGCCATTACTTCAATGATGTCTTCACGCAAAAGTTCTTGGGTGACTGACGATGCTGGAGTTTCAGCTTCGCGATCTTCAATGAAGTCACCAAGTTTGCTGTCTTCTTCTTTACCAATGGGAGTTTCCAGTGATACAGGCTCTTGCGCCACTTTGACGATTTCGCGCAGCTTAGTGATGCTGATTTCCATAGTGGTGGCAATTTCTTCTTCAGTAGGCTTGCGACCTTTGTCTTGAGCCAGCTGTCGAGTAATCTTCTTCAGTTTATTAATGGTCTCAACCATGTGCACAGGTATACGAATTGTGCGTGCCTGGTCGGCAATAGCTCTGGTAATCGCCTGACGAATCCACCATGTTGCATAGGTCGAAAATTTGTAACCGCGCTCATGGTCAAACTTTTCAGCGGCGCGAATTAGGCCCATATTCCCTTCTTGAATCAAATCAAGAAAGAGCATGCCGCGACCCACATATTTCTTAGCGATGGAAACCACTAAACGCAGGTTGGCTTGCACCAGTTTACGTTTGGCAATGGCACCATCAGATCCGCCCATTTCAATTTTGCGAGCCAGCTCAATTTCTTCACTGGCAGTTAAAAGTGGAATGCGTCCAATTTCACGCAGATACATGCGCACCGGATCGTCGGATGAAAGGCCTTTGGATACCTCTTCCACAAATTCTTCAGGATCGCCTTCGACTTTTTCGTCAAAGCCTTCCAGCATAAAATCGCCACGATTTTGAGCACCAGCAGGAAGAGGCAACTCTTCGCTTTCATCGCTGCCATCTGGCACAAGCAAGTCTTCTAAGCCAGCGCGATCGCGTTCTTTTCCAACTTCTTCCATTTTGTCGAGTTTCGAAATGAAACTGTCTTCTTTTTCCTTGCCCTTACTCACGCGGGTCTCCATACTCTGGTACTGAATTTATGGTATCAATCTTTCGCTTTAGCTCTTCGATATCTTCGAGAGAATCTACTTTTTTCAACATCGTCTCAAGTTGAGTAAGCTCCATCATTCTACTCTGCAATGCCGTCTGATCGCTCACCTGGTCGGCCCTTGCCAAAAGCGTATAAGCATCAGCTGTCAAGAGCGCCAGGCGTTCCTTTAAGATTCTTGCCCAGGATTCTTTCAATACAACCTGAACTGGCGGCTTTTGTTTTCTAAAATCCTCTGCTTTGAGAATAATTTCTACCAGAGCCCTGGCAGCGTCAGGGTGTGGAGCCATTCGGTCCATTAAGCTGTTTTGTAAATCTTCCATCGTATGGAAACTAGTGCCGATGCCTTCCAGACCCTCTTTAATCTTTCTATGAGCGATATTGAGCAGCGTCTCACCGGCAAGACGCTCAAAAACCACCTGATAATCTTCACGAGAGGTCAAGTAGAGGCCAAGCAGGTTTCTTTCGGCATCAAGGGCGCCTGAGACGGGCGCGCTGCGATGAATGCCCAAACCTCTGGCCCCCACAGGCATCGGCAGACCCTCTTCGTCGGCAATGTCTTTTTTGTCTTTGTTTTTCTTCCAGTCTTCTTTCTTGACGAACTTTTTCTTAAAACCCTGCCCATTGCCTTGAGCGGGCGGATAATTTGCTTGCTGACCGCCCTGCTGATAGCCGCCCTGTTGATAGCCAGAGCCTGCTCCACCACCTGAAAAAGAACGGGGCGCCATATCAAAGCGGTGAGTTTTACGATATTCACCAATGTCAGACAAAATTTCTTCTTCGCGAAGGCCAAGGCGTGGTGCCCACTGACGCACATATTCGCCGCGCGCTACGGCGTTTTTCATGGAAGAGAAAATTGGCACGACTGCTTTTGAAGCGTCAATGCGGCCCATAGCAGTATTTAATTCCAGATGCATCACCGCCTGTTCAAGGCGATATTCCACCATAGTAGCCGCGTGAGCAATGGCCTCGGCAAAAGCTGCCACTCCTTCGGGTCCAGTGCGCAGACATTCATCCGGATCTTTACCTCCAGGAATTTTCAATACCTTTAGGTCAATGCCAACACCCTCAGCAATTTGATTGAGGGTGTCACCGCCCCGTTCGATGGCGCGGGCCCCGGCAGCGTCAGCATCGAACGAGAGATAAACGCGCTTGCTTTCTGTATAACGCACCATCAATTTGGCTTGTTGCTCGGTCAAAGCAGTGCCTAACGTGGCCACAGTATTAGTAAAGCCATACTGGTGAGGCGTAATGGCGTCAAAATATCCTTCGACTACAATGACGCCGTCTTTCTCTTTAATGGCGTCTTTAGCCAGGTTAAAAGCAAACAGATTGAGGCCTTTAGTGTAGATAGGAGATTCAGGACTGTTGAGATACTTAACTTGATCGTCACCCAGAGTTCTGCCACCAAATGCGATGACACGTCCGCTATCATCACAAATGGGAATCATCAAACGATTGCGAAATAAATCATAGTGACCGCTGCTCTCGGCGCGCTTTTTCACCAGCCCGGCTTCTTCTAAAGTGGCCGCCGAAACTCCGCTTTTTCCACTCAAATAAGTGAGTAGCCCATCCCAGGCATTAGGCGCATAACCAAGTTTGAATTTTTCAATCGTCTCATCACTGAGGCCGCGATCGCTTAAATATTTGCGTGCCACTGCGCCTTCCTGCTCATCTTGCAGAAGACGAATGTAATATTCGCTGGCTTGTTGATAGAGCAAAAGTATCTGCGAACGCCTGTCATACTGCTTGCGCTCGATTTCGGTCTCGACTAATTGCACGCCATACTTTCGAGCCAGCTCTTTAACTGTGGCAATGAAATCTAGACCTTTGAGTTTCTGCACAAAGGCAAAAAC
Organism: Candidatus Obscuribacterales bacterium; assembly: GCA_949127735.1. Lineage (GTDB taxonomy): Bacteria > Cyanobacteriota > Vampirovibrionia > Obscuribacterales > Obscuribacteraceae. Next base: position 13,210 of record CASBPX010000195.1, read on the forward strand.
ATCGCCGCCTTCACCACAACCAAAACATTTGAATATGCCTTTATCGGTATTGACGTTAAACGATGGACTTTTCTCATTGTGAAATGGGCACAGTCCTCTGTATTCCTTGCCGGCTTTTTTGAGCACAACCGCTTCGGAAATAACATCGAGAATGTTTGCCCGCATTCTCACTTCGGCGATGACTTCTTGGGTCACACCACTCAATCGTTATAAAGCCTCAATCAAAATGATCTATCAGACCGTCTGTTTATAGCACGCAGTCAAGATTGAACTGCAATTTCGCCTATGAAAATTGCTAATGCCAAAATTAAAATCGCAGCTTGAAAACCGGCATACTGCTCAGGATGCTGCTAAATCAATACTCAAGTATATATAATCCGCCCCAGGGCTAAAAATCTAACAAAAGAGAACCTGGGAGATGCCAATGAAAACGCTAATCAAGAATGGCCGAGTAATCACAGCGGTAGATGACTATCATGCCGACATTCTGGTAGATGGTGAGCGTGTGGTTTTGATTGGTGAAAGCTTGGCGCACCTTGAGCCGAACGTCGACAAAATAATTGATGCCAAAGATAGATACGTGATTCCGGGCGGCATTGATCCTCATACTCACATGGACATGCCTTTTGGTGGCACGACATCAGCAGACGATTTTGAAACCGGCACCTTTGCCGCTGCCCATGGCGGAACCACTACCATTGTCGATTTCGCCATTCAGAGCAAAGGCCAATCGTTATACGAAGCATTAGATACCTGGCACGCAAAAGCTCAGGGTAAAGCGGCCATAGATTACGGTTTCCATATGATCACCACCGATTTGCCGCGCGAACGCATCAAAGAAATGAAAAAACTGATTCACGATGAAGGCGTTACCAGCTTCAAAATGTTCATGGCTTATCCGGGAGTGCTTTTAGTTGACGACGCTACTATTTTTCGCGGCATGACCGCTGCCGGAGAAGAAGGCGGCCTGATTTGCATGCATGCTGAAAACGGTATTGTCATTGACGAAATAGTGCGTTACGCAGTTGAGAAGGGCCACACCAGCCCCAAATACCATGCCCTAACCAGACCCACTCAAGCAGAAGCCGAAGGTGTGAACCGCGCTATTCGACTGGCCGAAATGGCCGGCTCGCCTGTCTACATCGTACACTTGAGCTGTCACGACGCTTTAAAGCGTGTTAAAGAAGCACGCGACGAAGGCATCGCAGCTTTCGCCGAAACTTGCCCGCAATATCTATTCCTCGACTACACCGCATACGAAGGCGAAGGTTTTGAAGGCGCAAAATATGTGATGACCCCTGCATTGCGCGAAAAATGGAATCAGGAAGAACTATGGACTGGCCTGCGTATGAACGATTTGCAAGTGATCTCTACCGACCATTGCCCTTTCTGTTTCAAAGATCAAAAGCAGTTGGGCAAAGACGATTTCAGCAAAATTCCCAATGGCGGCCCGGGGGTCGAACATCGGATGAGCTTGATTTTTAACGGCGGAGTTGTTAACAACCGTATTACTTTGAATAGATTTGTTGAGATCACGTCCACTGCGGCGGCAAAAATCTTTGGACTATTCCCAAGAAAGGGTACCATTGCGGTTGGGTCTGATGCTGACATCGTTATTTTCGATCCCAACAAGAAAATGACAATTAGCGCCGCGACTCACCACATGCGCGTTGACTACAGTTGTTATGAAGGCAAAGAAGTTCAAGGCGTAGCCGAGACCGTTCTCTCAAGAGGAAAGGTCGTGATTGAAAAGGGTCAGTACGTAGGCAAAAAGGGCGATGGAAAATACCAGAAACGCTCAACAGTACAACATCACACTACTGAATCGGCCTATGCCAAACTAAATAACTAAAAGAGCAAAAGACAAAAAAGAAACTACAAGCAAGAAAACTACACTAAGATTGATAGAATCTAATACTCAAATCTAAATTGAGCGGGGACAAGACACTGGAAACTAAAGCTGAGCATCCCAACAAGACAAGGACAGACCAGATGGGTTACGCCAAAGAGTTCACCAAGATGGTGACGGAAGAACGCAACGATCAAACCAATGATCTTGACGTCTTAGACACTGGCGAACTGGTCAAGTGTGTCCAGAAAGAAGATTTTCTAGTTGCTCAGGCAGTGGAAAAAGTTAACGGTGAAATCGCCACCGCGGTAGATTTAATTGTCGACAAATTAAGAGCCGGCGGCCGACTAATTTATTTTGGAGCTGGTACCAGCGGCAGACTTGGTGTGCTTGACGCCACTGAGTGTCATCCGACATTTGGCGTGGGTCGCGAAGTAGTACAAGCCTGCATCGCCGGTGGCAAAGAAGCGATGTTCGTTTCTTTTGAAAATGCAGAAGATTCGCGCGAACTTGGCGAAAAAGACGCCCTCGAGGTCAAAATTACAGCTAACGATGCCGTTGTCGGCATCACCGCCAGTGGCCGCACTCCATATGTGATTGCCGCTCTCGAACTGGCTAAGAAAGAGGGCGCCGCCACCATCGGTATCGTCAACAATTTTGAATCGCCATTGAACAAAGTTTGTGATGTGGTGATAGCTCCTGTGGTTGGTCCTGAAG
>CASBPX010000196.1 GCA_949127735.1 Candidatus Obscuribacterales bacterium
GCCGGCATGCACGACATGTTGCGTGAGCACCTCGATCTCATTCTTGAAGCGCAAATTGATCCCGATGCGCCAAGCGATATGTGGGAAGACGAACAGCTGCCTGAAGTTCTGCGCAATCTGGCCGTAGATGTGCCGATGATGGCTGAAGTCAAAGTAGAAGACCTCAAAAATCTGGCTTATGACGATCTGAGACAAAAGCTCTGGGAAGACTTAGAGCTGGCCTACAAAGTTAGAGAAGAGCACATTGGCGCTGAAGATATGCGTGAGTTTGAGCGGCAAGTTTTGCTGCACAATATCGACAGCAAGTGGGTTGATTATTTGCACAATATCGATCTTTTGCGCGATGGTATCAATCTGCGCACATATGCTCAAAAAGATCCTTTGCAAGAATACAAACGCGAAGCTTTCAACATGTTTAACCAGCTTCTGCGCAGTATTCAGACAGAAGCAATTCAGCAGATCTTCCGCGCCCAGCCTCAATCTATTGAAATTGACGATCTGGACAATTTGACGTTTGAGAATCTACCGGAGGGCATGACCCCTGAAGATCTGATCAATATCATTAAGCAAGTGCAAGAAGCGCAAAGTTTCGGCCAGGAAGATGGTGGCTTAAATATCGAAGAACTTGAAGCCCTATTGAACGGCCCCGGCATGGCTGAACTCATGGCTGGAGCTGCGTCGTCTGAAGATGGAACAAATCCGTCTGTCGGGGCTGAGCTTTTAGAGATCGAAGATGGTGACGACGACTACGATGACACTATTGCTATGGCACCACTCGCTAGTGGCGAAGATACTGCTGAAGTCGATCCGATAGATCCAAGCGATTTAAGCGATCCTAAGCAATCTAGTGAAGCTAACGGCAATGGAGTCAAAACTGCGAGTAGCACTGCTGCAAAAGAGCAGTAATGCTATTTCTTTCTTTTGATACCAGTGGCCGAGAACTCACGGTCGCTCTTTTTGAAGGCGGCCATAGCACCGCTCTTGGTGGCAAGCTAATCGCTCAAGAGCGCATTGATTTTGGAGAATTGTCAGCTCACGATCCCCGGTTGCCTCTTGCGGCACCGAGCGTGGGCGCCAAGAAAACCAATCGCCAAGAATCGGTCAGTTTACTAATTCCCACCATCGACAAACTTTTGACCGAGCACGGCCTGGCTAAAGGTGACATCGGTTGCCTGGCTGTAGGCATCGGACCTGGCGGATTTACCGGTATTCGTGTCGCCATCACTACTGCGCGCACCATTGCCCAGGCTTTGAAAGTGCCGTTAGTTGGTATCAATTCTCTTGAAGTGGCTTGCTTTAATTTACAGACAAGAGAGTGCGTCGGCATAATCAAAGAAGCCTCTCGCACTCATTGTTATATGGCGGTGTACACGCAGGCACAGGTACAGGTACCGGTACCGGGTGCTGGTTTAAATTTTTCCGACGTCGATGCCGCTGTTTTGCCGCGCTATTTAACGTATGAAACCATGTTGGCTGAGCAAAATTTGGCGCCGCGCTGGTATTGCGATGCCAGTGCTTTAGAGCGCTTGCCGCAGTTGCGAAATAGCGAATTGCTGCCGCCCGTTAAGAATATTGCTGCAGAACAAGCCAAAATTGCCTGGCTTCGGGTATCTTTGAAAGGTATAACCGAGCCTGCTGCATTTCACTATCGGCTAACCGAGCCGCTCTATTTGCGGGGCGCATCAGTGACACTGAAAAAAGGCGATGCTATCGAAAAAGTCGAAAGTAATTGAGATTAGCGCTTTGACCTTAAGCGATCTCGACGAAGTCATGGAAATCGAACCCGTGGCTTTCGGCTCGCACCACTGGTCGCGTCAGTCGTTCATGAATGAGCTGCTCAATGCCAGCGGCCATTATTTTGCTGCGCGTGACAGTGGTGGTGATCTGATTGGTTATTCGGGTTACTGGTTAATCGGCGAAGAAGCGCACATCACCACTTTGGCTGTGCATCCTGAGTATCGCCGCCTGCATGTGGGCGAGCGTCTTCTGGTTAACGACATTATCCAGGCGCGCAAAATGGCAGCTGATTTAGTCACTCTGGAAGTGCGCATTTCCAACGAGTCTGCCCAACGTCTGTATGGTAAGTATGGTTTTCGCAGTTTGGGTATTCGCCCTAACTATTATCAAGACAATGACGAAGATGCCATGGTTTTGTGGACCGATAGGCTGACCTCACCTGATTTCCTCACTTTATTTAAGAAAAGAGTAAAAGAGCGTGGATTGGCCGAGATTGTAGGCGATCTTGATGCTCTAGATAAGCTGTTTATGCGCCCTGAGCTCGAATGTGACGGCGACGATACGCTCTCTTGAGGCGCACTAAGCACGAAAAGTTAGCTTAAATCGTACGATATTGCCAAAAAAGTCATCACTTCTAGTCATGCTCTGGATATAGCAGGGGTTGACTTGTCATAAGGCGGCAAACGAAAATAGACATGTTAAACGGCTGGAGGTTCAATTGCGTTTAGTTGCCCAGGATATTGCACCGCGCATCAAACGCAGGTCTACTTTAGGCCAGATTATTTTGACCCTCCTGGGTATGCTGGTGCTTTTTCTGGCACAGTTCACATCTTTTGAGGTGCCTGTGGCCAGCCAGCGTAATCTCATCGCTTTTGGCGAAAATCAGCTGCGCGACGTCTATCACCTGATTCCAGAGCGTTACAAAAGCAAAATTGAAAACACGCTTGAAACTCGTGTGCCCCTTCTAACAAAGGCCAATGCTCCTGTACGCAAAACTTTCTATATGCCGCTGGCTGCCGCTGCCATTTTCGTCGGTTATGTTCTCGGGCCGGTGATTGGTGCCAGTGCCTGTGCTACTTTCGTCTTCTTTGGCCTGATTGGGCCATTCCTCGGCATCCACTCTTTTGCTTCTGGTGGTGGGCCTGATTACTATCAGCAACCGGGCTTCGGCTATCTTCTAGCGCTAATTCCAGCAGCAGCTGTGGTGGGAATGATCACACGCGGTCCGCGCACCAGTTTGGGGCAGGTGCTCTCAATTGCGGCAGGTTTGACGGTTGTGCATCTGTCGGGAATTTTCTATTTGCTCGGCAGTTGTCTGGTTTCCTATTTGCTTGACGGCAACCGCGCCTCTTTGGCCTGGCAGCCCTGGGTATTTCAACTGGCACGCAATATGAGCTGGTATCCGCTGCCATACGACGTTCTCTGCAGTGTGATTTTAGTTGGTATCGCTTTTCCATTTCGCTGGCTGACTCAAACTCTGGTAGCACCAGAATTGAGCTCTCGCACCGCACCACAAGCGAAACCAACAGAGCGCTATCACGTGGTGGAAGAGTTTGTCTAAAGATCTTCATCAGGGTAACTGGAAGCTTTATCTAGGTTTAGCCGGTCTGGCAGCGGTTACCCTTGGACTGGGAGCCGGACTTTTTTATTATGGCACCAGAGTAGAGACCAAACGCTTTCGCCTCGAACAATTGCGCGTGCGCACCGGCACCATTGGTGGTGCGACAAGCGGCAAGCAAAGTTTGAAAATTTTGCACATTTCAGATTTGCATCTTTCTGGCAATGATGAGGAAAAAGTACAGTTTATTCGCAAGATTACAGACGAAGACTATGACCTTATAGTTTTAACCGGCGATGTCTTTGAGTTTTTGGATGGTCTCAAATTTGGTCCGAGCCTGCTCAGTCGCAGGCCGCGTCTGGGTGCCTATGCGGTCTTTGGCAATCACGATTATTACGACTACTCCATTTTCAATAAGACTTTTGGTCGACTCAATCGCAAGTACAGACATCCGGCCCGTCGCAATAATATCGAGCCCCATCGGATCTCGCTGGAGGCCGGTGGATTTAAAGTTCTCATTAACGAAAGTGTTCTCATTGCCGAAGAGAATCTCTTTATTGTCGGCATTGATTATTTTGGCATTAAAGAAAATGAGCTGCAGAAGTTGATGGACAAGGCTCCTGTCGATGCTCTCAAATTGGCTCTATTCCATGTGCCCAAGTATCTTGATAGCTTCTCTAAAGCCGGATTCCATGCCGCTTTTGGCGGGCACACCCATGGCGGACAAATTCGCGTGCCTGGCCTTGGTGCCTTAATTACTGATTCTGATTTATCGAGAAAAAACGCCTCTGGCATGGTTGATGTAGGCGGCACTAAAATACATGTGTCGCGCGGTCTTGGTGCTGACCCGAGAAGCAATATTCGCTTATTCTGCCCACCAGCAGCCACTGCTATTGAATTGATTCACGGGCCGGGGCCGTCTGCTAAAAGTGCAAACGCCGTGCACGCATCGCAACTTATTTAGATTCAAACTGCTTGAACGGCGAAGTCAGGTTGAAGGGCTTAGGCTTTGACTCTTCTTTTGGGCTCGCGCTTTGTGAATCGCTCGAGGGCGCCCGGCGCTTAAGATTGACAGCACCGCTATTTGAAGTCTGATTGAAGCGCGCTTGACCAGGTATGGGCATTATCGATTTAGCAGGCACATGATCCGGCACATGGAAGAAAGTCGGCGGGGGTGGTGTTCGCCAGGTGGGAATGTGCGCTTGTAACTGTTTAAAGAGCGATGCCACAATGTTTTTTGTCAGGCGAACAGGGTGGCTGCCGCGGGCGTCGACCACTGCGCCTTCGGCCATAGAACCATCAATGGTGCCAATAAAGCGCGCGCGTTGAATCGAGCGCGGTCTGACCGCCCACTTATTTTGATTCACAAAAACCAGGTCAACCTGGCCTTCTTTAGGCTGTTCGCCCTGTTGCATTTCCATAGTCGGAGTGTTTTGGTAATAAAGTTCGCCATCAATGGTGGTGGCACGACGTACCAGTGACAGTTTAACCAGTCCAAGATTTTTATCCTGGCTGATGTATTCTCCGCTGTAATCGGTGGCCATCCAGTTGAAGGCACCTAGCAGGCCAAAGATAATAACAAGGCAGAGAGCCTGATTGCTGAGTAAGCTGCGTAGTTTTTTGCTTCTTGTTTGCTTATCGTCTTCACTGAGCGATGTTCTTTTACCGCCTTTCTTTCCGACACTTTTGCCGCTTTTGCCACTTTCTGGGCTAATTTCAGACGCACGGGGATCAAAACTTTGCGGCCTGTTTGATGATTTGCGGCTGCGGGAGAAATCGGTGTTCCCTTTCGGCTCACGTCTGGTTTCAGGAACATGCTGAGTAAAATCGTCGTTAAAGCCGTCGCTGCTATTGTCTGCATCTTCTTTCGGTTGATAGGCGCGTGGCATCCTTGTAGGCCTGGGCTTCGGTCGTCTTGATTGGTAATCGTCAAAATCAGTCATTGCGATGGCATTTTTCTACGGTATTAAATCTGGTGTCAGATGATAAAGATGCCTGATTGTAGCTGCGTCGTTGGGCGATATTACTCCACGGCCATAATAAAGGCTCATTAAGTCTCCCGGATTGGTGCTGTGGCCTTCTATACCAAGAGCGTGGCCAAATTCGTGAGTGGCCGCTGCTTTTAATTTCCCCAGTGCCATGGGTTGGCCCTGACCATCAGTGGTGCGCAGCACAATTACAGCAGGTTTGAAATCTGCCTGACCGCCAGCCAAGATGGCTTTGTAGGGAAAGTTTGTTTTAGATGTATAGCCGCGAACGTCTTGGGAGAACAGTGCCATGCCGTTCTTGCCCACAAAGTGATTGGTAAAGAAGACATAAATGTCGGCTTCACCAGGATCGTCAGTCAGCTGATATGAAAACAGGCCTTCGCGCTCAAAAATTTTCCATGAAAGCACGCCTTCCATCGCCGCCTGGTAATGGCCGCCTACGTAGCCATCGGCAGGTTTCAACGCCCGAAATTGCTCTGGGTCTGAAACTACCTGGGCAACCAGATTGGGCCAGGCCGCCAGATTGTCTGTGTTGGCAACAGGCGCGCCCCATTTGGGATCCATGATGCTGTCTAAAGTCAGGCCGGGGGAGATGTAGACCTTGAGCGGCATCTGGTCGCGCACCCAGTGCACACTGCCATAGCGGCTGCGATATTCTGGATAGACTGCGGCCCCACCTTGCGCTGGTCTTGTTTGCGGTTTGCGATATTGAGCAGAGGCCGGCTGATAACTTGCGACCACAAACGTTACACTTGTAATGAGGAAAAGGCAATAACAGCAGACCTTTAGCCTAACTGCGAAAATTTCTTTGTAACACAGTGGAAACATTTTTTTAGTCATTCCGTCTATTTCATAGCCAGGTTAAAGTGGTACTACGGTCAGGGTTCGTTGCGTATCTAGTGCTCATATTGTATATGCCACGTTGTATTACGCTTGTTACGGGCATAATAAACGAAAGGTTAAAAGCGTAGGTTTTATGAGGTTTGATAGGAAATAATATATTTGTTCATCGCAGGAACTCCAGTACGAGAGACACAAGGGATTGAGTCTGTTGGGGCGGCACCAACACTGCGGACATTTCAAAAGGCCTCACCAAGCGGTGGGGCTTTTTTTTATGGCAACGGCTTATAATCTTTACTCTGCGTTTATGGAGTAAATCATGCTACCTGTTAGAGCTATCGTGCTGGCTGCCGGTCAAGGCAAGCGGATGAAATCCAGCCGGCCGAAGGTGCTGCACGAGGTCATGGGGCGCGCCATTCTCAGCCGAGTGATGGACGCTGTGGGCGCTTTAGGGCTCGAGCATTTACACCTTGTGGTTGGACATGCCGCCGACGTGGTCACTGAGTTCGTCGACCAAAATCCGCCCAACTGCCCGTTTTCCACACATTTGCAGGCGCCGCAGCTGGGCACCGGCCACGCTGTGATGCAAGTCGTACCAGCTTTAAATGATTTTGTCGGCACTTTGCTCGTCACTGTTGGCGACGCTCCGGTTTTGCAAACGGACACACTGGCCCGTCTTTTGGCCAGTCACCGCGAAAGCAAAGCTGTGATAACAGCATTGAGCACTGTAGTTCCTGATGCCAAAAATTACGGCAGAATGGTGCGCGATCAAGATGGAAAAGTCAGAGGCATCGTCGAAGATAAAGATTGTTCGCCCGGAGAAAAACTAATCACCGAAGTCAACACCGGTATTTATTGCATTGAATGGCCGGCCGCGGCTGCCGGTTTGAGCTCGCTCTCATGCGACAACCGCCAGAAGGAATATTATCTGACCGATCTGGTGGCATGGGCCTACCACCAGAAACACGTAACTGAAACTGTTGTATTGACTGACTTCCGTGAAGTTTGCGGTATTAATTCACGGGTGGAATTGGCAGAAGCAACGGTGCACTTGCGCGATATAACCGCGACCAAACTGGCTCTCGAGTCTGGTGTGACTATTATCGATCCCAGTTCAACCTGGATTGCACCAGAAGTAACCATTGGCGAAGAGACTGTAATTTTGCCCGGCTGTTATTTAATCGGCAATATTGAAATCGGTGCCGGCTGTCATATTGGGCCCTATACAGTGATGAAAGGTCGTGTGATTGTCGGTAGCTTTTCATCGGTGGTTAATTCACATATAAATGATTCGACCATTGGCGAAAATTGCAAAGTCGGCCCGTTTGCACATATGCGCGAAGGTAACAGTGTAGGCAACGGCTCTAAAGTCGGAAATTTTGTCGAGCTGAAAAAAGCACAGGTGGGCAACAAATCAAATGTCTCGCATTTGAGTTATATCGGCGACGCTACTTTAGGTAATAACGTCAACATTGGTGCCGGCACTATTACTGCCAATTATGATCACCTGACTAAGAAAAAAGCCCGCACAGTTATTAATGACGGTGCTTCTACAGGCAGCAACTCAGTGCTGGTAGCACCAGTAGAGCTTGGTGTTGAAGCGGTGGTGGCGGCCGGTAGCGTTATCAATAAGCCTGTGCCTGATGGCGCACTGGCTGTGGCACGCGGTAAACAGACCAATCATGAAGGCTGGAGCGAAAAGCGCAAACAAGGCGCGCTGGCAAAGAGTTAGACACTTAAAGACGGCCAGTTTTACCGTTCTAGTTCAGATATGGTGTCTGGATTAGATTCCAATTGCGAAATGTAGTCGAGTCTTCGTCGTTCAGCTTCAGCAAATCTGGCTGAATCGATGGTCAAATATTTGATCAGGCCCAGGGGAATGAGATGTTTTGAATACTCTGGAATGCCGTGTCGATCTGCTTCGCCATAAGATTCGATTTCGACATAGTCGTGGCCGATACGCAACACTCGGCCAATCAAGCTGGTGCCGTCCATAAAGTGCAGACGTACCCATGAGCGGGTATCACACAGTTTTTCAAGGCGTAGTTTCAAGTTCATAGTGATTGCCTCGGCTTTCTCAATTGCGTCTTATCTTCATTGATCTGCTCTTACCTTATTCTTCCATCTTATCAAAGGTCTGATAAAAAACCGCTTATGAAAAAGTAGGGCAGATGTCGGTACGCTTGCCGGCCGAAAATACCGCATTGATATATATTCGCAAAGTCTTAGATTTCGATTTTTTGTTGCACTTTGAAGAAGCTTACCGGGCGCCCGTTTCTATCGCATATACGCAGAAGTCAAGAATTGCGAAATTCGTAAAGCGAACTAAACTGAGATTGTGGCTTGAAGATTTAAATTGATACCACATTTTTAGTGCACCAATAAAAACTAGAATTTGAGGACTTAATGCAAGACGAGCTTATACCAGCCAATTTGCGTAAGCGTTTGGAAGAACTTAAGGATCGCGAAGCAAGTTACTGGCATGATGAGCTGTATTCGGTAGAGGCTTTGACCAACATGGCCTATCGTGAGCAGTTAGAACAAAGTTTCAAACTTGACCCGCTTGGTGCCTTGCCGCCTCGCCAATAATTTTGATACCTTTCAAAGTTAGATTGACGTCGACATGATCAAATAGCTCCACCGCTGGTGCCAGAAGTGGTGCCAATCCGCCGGTTGCTATTACCGTGGTGTTGCTGGGAAGGCTCTTGAGGGCTCTTTCTATCCAGTGTTTGACCAGGCCGATGTGTCCGATAACACAACCGCGTTCAATAGTCATTTGCGTATCAAAGGCAAGGGGCGAAGAAATTGTATGACTTTCTACTTCTTGCACCGAAAGTTCGGGCAGTTGCGCAGTTGAGTAGTGCAGTGCGTGGAAAGTTTTTATCAGACCAAGAGTGATCATGCCACCGAGAAAATTGCCCTTGTTGTTGACTGCGGTCAAAGTGGTGGCAGTACCAAAATCGATCACTATGGCGGCATCGTTATTTGCTGTATGCAGTTTATAAGCCGCTGCGGCGTTGGCGATGCGGTCTGAACCCATGGTCTCGTAAAGTCCAGACAGTAAATTCTGACTGCGGGCAGTGACCTCAAATATTTTGTTTTGCGCCTGTGGCCAGTTTGTCACCATTTCAGGAAGAGTAGTGGGCACCACTGATGACACTGCAATTAATCCGCGCCCATATTTGCTATTCAGGCTATTGAGGTGGCTGGCGGCAGTGGCCGGATCAGCGGTACTGTAATTCCATGTTTCGCTTAACTCACTGTCGACAAACAATCCGCAGCAAATTCTTGAGTTTCCAATGTCGATGGCAAGAGCCGTTTCTGATTTCATTGAGTCTCTAATTGCGTCCAAAGTAGTAGTGCAAACCGTTGAGTATTCCTTGAGCGGCTTTGGTTTGCCAGGTCGGGCTAATTAAGCGAGCATACTCATCAGGGTTTGAGACAAAGCCGACTTCAACCAGAACAGCTTGCATATTAGTCGGCCGGCACAGTGCCAGGTTTTGATAACGCGCTCCAATGTCAGGAAAACCCAGCTCTTTAGCTTCGCCGTTTTTAAGAGCGCGTGCCAGCTCTTGAGACTGCGGGTGATACCAGTATGTTGACGTGCCATGCTCTTTGACCGGATCGCGACCGTCAGGTAGAGCATTATTGTGCACTGAAATCAGGAGATCGACTTTTTTTGCTTTGGCGAAATCAACTCGGTCATTCAGTGATACATCTGTATCATCTTCTCTGGTCATGAAAACAGTGGCGCCATCTGATTTAAGTAGGTCGCGCAACTTTAGAGCAATGGCAAGATTGATTTCAGCTTCGCGTATCGCCGATGGACCGATTGCTCCGGTTTCTTTGCCGCCGTGACCAGGGTCGATGCAAACCGTTAAACCCTGAAGCCTGCTCAGCGAGGCAACTGCAGCTTCCTCGGCGGCAGGGCCGGCAGAGGTGGCAATGGGGAAATCAACTTTAATCTTTGGCGCATTCTTTATATGGATATTGAGATTGTTGTCTTCGAAGTCGGCGAAATAACCCCACTGGCGCAACCCTTTTAAATCAACATCAATCTGGTAGACATGGTCTTCAGGTTGTTTCCAGGTAACGTTTTCAATTAAATGTGAGTTGCCGCTGTCGTCAGGAGCTTGATAAACCCAGTCGGTGTCGGCGCTAACTCCATAGACTTTGACAGTTAAGTGATTAGTTTTGAGATTTTGCTCGATTATAAAAGGCAGACGCTGGCTCAGCGGAATCACTAGACTTTCGCCGTAGTTATCTTGTTTAACCATTATGGTGCGTGCCACTGCTTCTGGTGCCGGGCCGCCGGTTTCTTCAAAATCGAGATCTTCTCTTTTGATCCAGATATGTTTTGATGGCGTGTAGCGACAGCGAATATTGTCGCCCTGATAGCCGTCTATTAGCAGCCTTACACCTTGCGGCAGAGGCGTCAGTCTGGCTAAGTCAGGAGCTACTCGGGTAATTGTTTCATCGTGAGCGGTACGAGCAATTTGTGGCTGGCGTAAAACGGTAATTGCTGCCGCACCAGCTGTGGTGATGTTTCGACCTGCTTTTTGCAAGACAAAGCGCGGATGTTCTTGTTCGAAATTGTCACCCGCTTCTACTTTGTAGAGGCCGACATAGAGATCGGCAGCAGCCGAATGACGCTGGAACATCTGGCCGTAGGCCGCTTCCATGCCACGGTTAATAGGTGAGCCCGGCAGTTTTGTTGAGCTGTTTTTTCTGCGACCCATGGCACTGTGAGCCACGCGCAAGTTGTTAATTGGTGCCAGAGCAATATGTTTTTTGCCAAGAATTACTTGCACCTGACAGCCGGGGGTGGCACGTACGGCAAATTCGATAATTTCGCCTACATTGACGCCGCGGTCGTCTTTTGGTTCAAAGCTGTCTTTAGCAAATTCGAATGAAGTGGCAGGCAGAGGCTGGCGCGCTTGCTCTCTTTGTACATCCAGCGATTGACTATAAATCTGATTGCCTTCAGCATTGCTGACGCGTAAATCAAATTGATTTTTCCCCCGATTGAGGGCAATGACGTGAGCAAAAAAACCTTCTTTATTGATCAACACATTCTGGCCGTTTACCGAAACAGTGTAACCTGGATAAGTAGAACCGATAATAAAAGAACCTGATGAAGGCACATTGGCTGCTGGTGAAGGATAGACTATGAGCAGCGGACGATCAGGGGAAAGTTTTGGGCGCACATATTTTTTAACAGGGACCACCGGTGACAGGGATTTAACGACACTACCAGCGGTACCGGAAACATTTGCTTGATTTTCTACCTGAGCACTGGTGGCACAAGAACTGGTAAGCAGCGCCACCGACAAAGTGGTGAAGGTAGCCATCACCCGCGAGGCCCCGTTATTTAAGGTCATTAACGCTCCAGTTAAATTTGCCAATAAATCTCTTTTCTAAACGGGCATCACTTGTCAGTTTATCGTCTTTGTCGTAATGATAAAGAACGAACTCCCAGGGGTCTGAAAAGCCCTGGCCAAAAATATCGCGGTACCACTGGAAAAATTGAGAAATATCAAGAGTCGATAAATTGGGCTGGTAGTCTACGTTTTGTGGGTTGTGCAAAAAGCGATCCATGTTGGCATTCATGTCAGCCATCAATGTAGAAGCGGTAATGGCGTGATCAACTAACTGCGGGTAGCCAAGGGAACCGCGGCAAATCAGGAAAATTGCCAGAGCAGGCGCGGCGATTTTTTTCTCAGCGCCAAGCACGCGGGGATGAATTTTATCAACCAAAATTTCTTCGATTGACATAGTTTTTCCGCCAACCACAAAACGGTCGGCAATAAATTTTCGCCGCACAGAAAACAGTGTTTCAAGAGGATAATTATCGCAAACGAGTTTGACGCAGAGCAGGTTGTGAGCGTTGATCCAGTAGCAGAGAATGTCATCGTTACTAATGAATTTGTCGCAGCTCGTGCTGGCCAGTGCGTCTAAAGCAGCGCCCAGCAAAGGCTCACTTTTGGCTTTGCGATAATCAACCTTTCCGTCTTTGACAATGCTTTTGAGCAAAGCGTCATATTTTGAAAAATCGGGAGTAGCCGGTGTCGAAGCCGTGGTGCAAATGGCCATGATCGTCACTGGCAGCCGCATTATGTCTTGCACTAAGCTCATGACCAAACCAAAAACAATCAGGGCAATTGATATGACAATGGTAGCCAGGTGACGTTGTTTAGGGGCCTTCATCAGCTCATCTCGGTAAATGCGTCAGTTATACTTTGCCACGCCTGAGGTTACTGCGCAAGAAAAACATCTTTTTGCAGGGCAAAATGCTGTCAAACCAAAAATTTGGAGCGTAGGGGAGTCGAACCCCTGACCTCTTCAATGCCATTGAAGCGCGCTACCAACTGCGCTAACGCCCCGTACAGTGCAACTTATACCATACATTCCCGGGGCAAGAAAAGCCGGACATTCAACAACGTTACTTCCGTGAAGCTGAGTTTTTCCTAACTCACGAATGCCTCTTTATTTGTCACTGTTCACATAGAGAAACGGCTTGCCTGTTAGTCTTCTGGTAGTGGAGACATAGATTGATGGGTCGGCACAAAAATTTAGTCAATGCAGAGCGCGCCTTGCTCCTGGTAATCGATGTTCAGGAGCGCTTTCGCGAGCATATCGATCAGTTTGCGCAGGTAGCGGCGAAAATTGCGGTGCTGGTAGAAAGCGCGCATATACTTGACCTTCCAGTTGTTGTCACGGAGCAATACAAGAAAGGCCTCGGTGCCACAGTGGCTGAAATAGCCGACAAACTGGCCATCAAACCGGCGAAGACTTTTGAGAAAATGTGTTTCAGCACTTCTGGAGCCAAAGGCTTCGACAAACATCTTGAAAAGCTGGGTCGTCAGCAAATAATTGTTTGTGGTATCGAAACCCATGTTTGCGTCAATCAATCGGTGCACGACCTTCTCAAAAAAGGTTATGACGTGCATTTGGTTACAGACGCTCTGGGCAGCAGGTCACCGGAAAATAAAGCAGTCGGTTTGGCCAAAATGTATGCGGCTGGTGCGTTACCGACTACTGTCGAGATGTGTTTATTCGAAATGCTGGTTGAATCAGGCACAGATAAATTTAAAGCTGTGCAAAAATTGGTGAAATAATAATTGACTGGTCAATTAGTTGGTTGTTTAATGCTAGAGATCTTTGAGCAATTTATATGATGGTGTCCCGTTTAGTTAGAAGAAGAGTGCAGCGTCCGTTTTTACTGGCGGTCAGTCTTGCTTATGGCTTAACTTCTGGCCTTACTTTTGGCCTGGCACCCTTTGCGCTAGCGCAAGATGCTTATACCCCCGGCCATACTGAGACCGGGGCCAGACCTGGCGCGGGAACTGGAACAGGATCTGGATCTAGCGGACCGGCAGCTGGCGTTGCGCCTGGAGCCAACACCGGAACTGGAACAGGATCAGACACTCCGGCCAGTAGCTTGCCTTTGCGCCCAGCAATTACACCTGGACCATCTAATACATCTGGGACATCGGCTTCGCCTGATTTGCGCGATACACCAGGCTTTGGCGACAATTCTTCAGTACGGCCGCCCGATCCGGTTGTGGACACTAGTTCTGGCGCCTTAGACAAGACTAACGCCCGCACTGGTTCACCTGCCGATGCAAGAGCGATGCCTCTAGATGCTGCCGGGCTGACTGCCAAAGAACGGCAGGGTGATTATGATGTGGTCAATACTCAAGCTGACGAATTTCGCAAACGGTTTTTGCAGGGCGAGGCCATCGAGTTGAGGCTACCCATGGGCGATCAGCTCATGAGCCTGGGGGCAAAGTTGCCTCCTATTCGCCTTGAGGCTACCTATACGCAACCGATTTCTTTGCGCGAAGTGGTGCAATATACTCTCGATAACAACCTTGATATTCGCATACAGCGCGAAGTCGTGACGCAGAACAAATGGATTTTGGGCAATTCGCTTGGTCGCTTTTTGCCGGACGCTCTGCTCAGCTACAACTCACAATACCAAGCAGGTACTTCACTAATCGGCGGTACCATTCCGGTCAGCTTCGGCAACCCGTTTGTCACTGCTACAGCTGGTTTTAGATATTTTGGTTTTCGTGGTGGCTCTGTTCTATTTTCCAGCCTTTCCAATCTGCATAATTTCCGCGCTGCCAAGCAAGGCTTGCGCGCTTCTATTAATGACACGCTGCTTAATGTCACTCGTTTGTATTACAACCTGGTGCAAAATCAAGCTTTGCTGCAAATTCAAACTAGAGCGGTAGATGTTTCAAAAGCACAGGTTTTGCTCAACCAGCAATTAGAGAAAGCCGGCACCGGCACACGCTTTCAAGTGTTGCAATCAGAAACGCAATTAGCTCGCGATGAACAGGCTTTGCTGACGCAAGAAGTTGATTTGCGCCGTTCTGCCATTGACCTGGCTACAGCGCTAAATCTAAACAGTGCCGTCAATTTACTCTCAGTAGAATCTGAAGTGCGCAAGGTGCGTCTGGTTGATCCAAATCTCGATATCAATCATTTGATCAATATCGCCATCTTAAATCGTCCTGAATTGAAACAGTTTGAACAGTTGAGATTGGCTGCCAAACGCAATATTCAAGTGCAGGCAGCACCACTTTATCCGCAGTTTCAATTTTTTGGCGGTTACAACGGTAACGGCCAGACCTTGAGTAACACCACTCAAAATACAATTCCTTCATTTTCCATCGTGCCTTTAGCGGCACCGGCAACTACTGCTCAGACTGTCACCGTGCGAAATGCTTCTGCGGTAGTAAGCGGACCGCAGTCGGTAGTGCCTGTGGGTGCTGTTTATAATCCCAGTGTTCAAGCTGACCGCGGTTTGCGTAAGTCATATCAAATCGGTGTGCGGGTTGACTGGAATTTTCTTGGTATGGGAATGCCCGATTTAGCCAATATACAGGCAGCACGGGCGGTGGCAAGGCAAAACACTCTGCGCGTCAATCAAACTGTAATCAATACATTGCAGCAAGTGCGCACCAGCTATTTGACCAGCCTCACAGCCGAGCGCCAAATTGAAGTAGCCACAAAAGAAGTATTGTCATCGGCGGAAGAATTGCGACTGGCGCGAGTGCGTTTAACTAACGGCGTAGGCACCAATATTGATGTCATTAATGCCCAGCGCAATTTCACTCAAGCTCTGGTGCGTAAGGCTCAAGCCATTATTGGTTTCAATATTCAGCAAGCACAATTGTTGCGCGATATCGGCGTGATTAGCTACGACAGCATTACTTCAGGACGACTGGCCAGATAGATGTTTTTCAAAACCTGAAGGATCCTTCAGGTTTTCAAAAAAGGCAAAATTGGTCTGACTGACCGCTGACTGACCGCTGGCTGACTGACCGACCTATTTGATGAAATACATCTTGTTGGGCAGCTTTTCGCCGTCAACAGCGTGGCCGCCCGCCAGGTCTGAATATTGATCGCCGATATTGACCACCACTTCGTAACCCATGGCTTCGATTTGTTTGCGGTAAGCGGTTTTCATGGGCACAGCACTACTTTTGTCGGCATCTGGCCGCATATAGAGGCCATCGTATGTGATACCAGCCTTAATTAGATTACTGATGGTGGAGCGGCGCAATTTTTCTATGCGGCCTGTAATCAAAAAGACTGCCAGGCCCTTTTTGCGGGCGTAAGCGAGCAGGTCAATAGTTGGTTTCAGAGGTCCGGCGTCGGCCTCGTGCACCCATTCTTCAAAGGCGCCCCAGTTTACTTCTTTGGCATTCTTCGCCACTTCGCGTTTGATAAAGGGGCGGTTGTCGAGAATAGTCTCGTCAATGTCAGAGACCACACAGAGAGAATGTTTCGGTTTGTCGGCCCCTTCGGCGGCGATGGCTTTATCAATGGCCGCTTTGCCTTTAGCGCAGGCTCTATTGAATTCGTCTTTGCATTCTTTGGAATAGCTGAATTGTAGGGCTTCGGCAATTGGTGGCAGTTTGTCTGAAGCCTTGCTGTGCATGGCTTCGATTTCGACTTGCGAATAGGCAAGTGCGGGAGGGGCCCAGAGCACGGCCAGGATGGCCAGAATTATCACTGGACTGCTGAAGAAATTTTTACTGTCGCTCACTAAATACTCTTCTAAAAGGTCAACTGCCGTTCATTTTGACACCACGGCCGGCGGCATAGGTGGTGCTGCCACCAATGATTTTTTGTTTGCCGGGCAGAGGTTTAACTTCAATGGTGCCGACGATGGCGTCTGACTTTATTCCTTCATAGGTGCCCCAGCAATTGGAGCTGACAATCTTTGGCTTGGGCTTGATGTACGAAAGCAGCCGGTCTGACTCGGCAATGAAAACGAGAATAGAAATGGCGATCAGGCCGCTCATGATGTAAAAAGGCATGTCCATTTGTTCTATCTATCCCTCGGATCTCAAGGAGCCCAGATTAGCGCCTGGCCGCAGCCCTGTAAATGGGAGGAATACTCATGTGTCGATTTTAGTTCGCGGATGGCGCAGTTGCGAGGCGTTTCAGGCTGGCAGCGACAATCATTTGATTCTGTTTAACCCCCAAAAATGAGCCGATAGCAATTGGAAGCAGAGTCAGAAGGAAGGTTAGAAGAGCGGCTAGACCCCAAAAAACAGGGTCAGCGTTCAGTGTTGTCGGAAAATTGAACGCCGATCCAACAACCATCAGTGCAATCATGCCAAGCACCAGGGGGGCATTGCAAATGGTGTTCAAGCACAACGACGGTAACAGGTCTGTTGAACGCCCAACTCTAGCCATTACGAAGGCAGGCAAAGCGATACTGGAAACGAGGAAAAGACAAAGCGTTGGCTGCCACGTCAAAATTCCTAATTGAAAAACGCTGTCCAGGCCGAAGATGACCAGGGACGGCACAGACATAAGCGCAGTTAAAAACAGTGCCTTCTCAGACCGAAAAGACCTGGGCAATGCTTCGCGTGTTTTTGCTGCCAGGGCATTCATAGGGTAAAAGATGAGCGCTGCCACCACTGGTACGATAACCAAAGCCAGCGGTAAGTTTCCATCAAGGAAGCGAAAGTTGCCAAAAATATACGGAATCAATGCCATTACAACAGTTAAGCCGAACCAGGCGGTTGTGCGGATCTTGTTGGGAGCATTGGCGTAAAACTGTTGCCAGAAGCCAATGGTGCCAAACAATGAAAGTAATATTCCTGGAGCAAGTGCTGGCACCAGTGCCACAAGCGAGGCTTGACGTCCAAGAATACTCATTTCTGCAAAGTTGATAAATGCGAGGCTAACCACCATCCAGTTCATGAGACAGTTCATGGTTACAATAAGGATAACTGCGGAATGCGCCAGTGGGTGCGGCAACAGCATCTTCTTCAATTCGGCTTTGCTCAGGTGATTGGATTGCTCCCCAAGCGCAGCACAAGCCGTCATCCACTTATACTCGTCAGCATGCGGATCACCAATGATTTCGGTAAGTGCTGCAGTTTGCCGCTTTGCGCGAAAGAGCATCGCTATTTACCTATTTACCTATTTACCTTGGCGTGGTTGTTTCCATCATAGTCTCTGTTGGTCGAGCTGGCCAAATAAACCACAAAAAAAGAGGGGCCACGGGCGCCCCTCTTTAAAGCAATCTCTGGATTTCTTACTTCTTGATGATGTCTGCAAGGTCTTTGTAGAGACCAGCAATCATCATGGTGATCGGTGCGGTATTTGGATTTTCTTCTGAAAACTTGGTGAATTCAAGAATTTTGTGCTCGAATAGGCCCAGTAATCTCGTGTCTAAGGCTCTGGCGTGCTCGTTTCGGTTCATCGATAGCTCTTTCTAGGCTAATGGTCAGGAGGAGGTGGTTTGCGACTGTATTAAATATTACTCAAAGACTGGAAAACCTCAATAGGTCTGGGAAGAAAATCTACTGAAAAGTCAAAGTTTTATCTAAGAACTCTACTGTATATACTCTGGGTTGAGTATATCTTGCCTAATGTGATCTCGGTCGCGCTAAAATAGGTATGGTTGTGCTTTTTTACAGTCTTTCATTAACGCCATTAATTGCCGCAGGCAAGTTCTTATGACTCAGGCACCATATTCGATTCACCCATCGGTTAAACAACTGCTTACCTCTGACTCTCTAGCAGAGGCACAGGTGCTGGTTGGGAATGATTTGCTCGATCGCCAGGTTTCGCAAGTAATTTCGAGCATCGGTGCCGAGCCTCGCCCGGGCAGTTTGGTGGTGACGCGCTCTGATGTCTTGAGCAAAATCGAAATGTCGGCACTTTCGCAGTTGTCGGCTCTGGTGATCGTCAAAACTAGTGCCGACTACTCAAGTACAACTAATACAACAACTACCACAACTGGCACTACTCAGGCAGCACAAGGTGCCGTGCAGCCAGCCGCATTGTCGGCTCCAGCGCCGGCGCCGACACTGATTGATGCCGCGATGAAGCGCTTAATCAAACGCTGCCAGGAAGAGTCGGTGGCACTGATAGTGGTACCAGGTTATGGCGATCCGGCTCAAGTAATTGAAGATTTTCGCTCGGTTTTTCTGCTCGAGCTCAAACTTTCTTCAGCCAGACTTTATTCGGCCATGCTCAGCATTGTGCTTGAAGAAGGGCTCGACGGCCTGATTGAAACTGTATCCGGTTGGCTCAATCGACCCCTTGTGGTTGAGACTGCTGAGTTTAAGGTGCTGGCGGCGCGCAACATGGGAGCTACTCCGTTGAGCCAGCAAAAAAATCTTGAAGAAGAAGGCCAGGCCGCTCTGCGAGTGCATCAAAAGAGTAAAGAGGCCATTGTGCCCGGCTCTAACAGACATTTTGAGAGCAGCGCCGACATCAATATGGTGCCATTTAGTTTTGGCCGCCGCCTGGTCTTCCCTATTCCACTGGGCGACTTGATTGCCGGATACGTTTCAGTGATGATTCGACCACAAGACGATGTGGCGGCGCTGTCAGAATATATGCACCCTCTGACTCTGGCTTGTAAAGTCGATTTTTCTCATCGCCTCAAAGATTCGCCTACGTTTTCAGTGACCCAAAAAACTTTGCTGAAAGATCTGCTCTCGGGCCGCACTCTTTCGGCTGCCGATCAAGAGCGCTTAGATAGACATTTTGGTTTTGACCTCTGTGAAGGTTTTCTTGTTTTTGCCGTCAGTGCAAGCTTTAGCGAAGAGCCGAATGCTTCGGGCGTCGCCCAGCATAACGTGGCCTATCCTGACGATACTTACATTTCTTGCGAAGCGGAGGGCATGCGCGCTTTTGTCATTCCGTACAAAGAAAAATCTCCAGAGCCCTGGCTGACTCAAGCTGAGACATTGAACGCTCGCATCAAAGCTCTCAACCCCGGTATAAAAGTGAGACTGGGTGCGGGTCGTCTGGTGACAACGGCTTTAGATTTGCCCGACGCCTACGGCGAAGCGCGCCAGGCTCTTGTGATTGGATCAATGATTGATGCCGACGGCGAATTTTTGCTTGGTTACGCTGAGCTCGGTTTCAAGCGTTTGTTGTATCTGATTATCGATCACCCTGAATCAGATAGATTTTTGGAAGAGAATTTGAGCCCACTGGAAGCTTATGATGAAGAGTGGGAATCTGAGCTGGTAGACACTCTGCGCGTTTATGTCGAACATGGTGCTAACCTCAACTCAACGGCTCGTTCGCTCTTTATTCACAGACATACTTTGCGTTATCGCCTCGAGCAAATTGCAGATATTTTAAAAGTCGATATCGATTCGCAGGTGGTGCTGCTTAACTTGCAAATTGCTTATTTGATTCGAGATATGAAAAGCGGGCTGAAAAAACGTAGCTAAGAGCAGGAAAATATTTGAAGTCTGAACTTAAAGTAGAAGAGCAGGCCGTGTCTTCGGCAAGTGATGCCTCAGGCGTGCTCATAGCCGAGAGCGTTTGTAAAAGCTTTGAAGGGGCCTCCGCTCCGGCTCTTTCTAATATCAGCCTCAAGGTTCAGGCTGGTGAGTTTTACAGTTTTCTTGGCCCATCGGGTTGCGGCAAAACAACTTTGTTACGCATCTTTGCCGGTTTTGAAGAACCAAGTAGCGGCAGAATTTTAATTGACGGCAAAGAAACTGTTGGTGTGCCTCCTTATAAGCGACCAGTGAATATGGTCTTTCAAAGTTATGCTCTTTTCCCGCATATGAGCGTGCTCGAAAATGTCGCTTTTGGTTTGCGGGCGGCGCGCAAATTAAACAATGTTGAAATCGGTGAAAGCAGTCGCGAGGCCTTAAATATTGTGCGTCTGGCACAGTATGCCGACAGGCTTCCGGCCCAGCTTTCTGGCGGCCAACAGCAACGTGTGGCGCTGGCCAGGGCGCTGGTTATGCGTCCTGTAGTATTACTCTTAGATGAACCGCTGTCAGCTTTAGACGTGCGCATTCGCGAAGAGATGCAAGACGAACTTTCGCGGTTGAAGCGCGAACTCAATCTCACTTTTGTCATGGTTACCCACGACCAGTCGGAGGCCTTAGCCATATCGACCCGAGTGGCTGTATTTAATCAGGGCATACTTGAGCAAGTGGGCACTCCGAGCGAAATCTATGAACAACCGCAAACCGCGTTTACGGCGAGCTTTATTGGCCGCTCCAATTTATTACCCGGTAAAGTGGTGGCAGTCAATGATACTGAAAGTGGTGCGGTAACGCTTGATTGCGCCGGGCATATGATTTATTCCCACGCCACTGCTGGTAGTGCCGTTAAAGTTGGCGATAAGGCTTTCGCGTGTTTCAAACCTGAGGCCATTAATCTTATTTCTGCTGATCTAGTATCTGCTGATCTTGCACGCGATAAACAGGGTGAGAAAGCCAGTATTCCCTGCCGTATCATTACCAGTGCTTATCAGGGCAGCCAGGTAGATTTAAAATTACTTTGCCTCGATTTTCCCGATCTCTCGATTCGGGCCGTGATACCGACAGCGCAAATGTCTAAATTGAGCATCGATCAAAATCTATACTTCCAACTTGACGGTGCTGACGTTAGTGTCCTGGCCTGTATAAATGTATGACTGACGAGAAAAGTCTAAACCGGCGCCAGTTTATTTCGCAATGTTCTGCTGCACTGCTGGCGCTTTCCGGTGGCACAACTTTAATGGGTTGCACTAGTCAAAATGACGCTGACGAGCGCCAACTCAATATTTTAAATTGGGCCGATTATTTGCATCCTGATGCCATACCTGAATTTGAAAAGCGTTACTCTTGCAAAGTCGTCTATGATACCTTTGCTTCAAACGAAGCGCTTATGGCTAAGCTACAAGCTGGTGGCAGTCGCTACGATATTATTGTGCCGTCCAGTTATATGGTCAAGCAATTGCATAAGCTTGATATTCTGGCTGCTCTTGATCACGAGCGCTTGCCGGGTCTAGGGAACCTGTTGCCGCGCTTTCGCAATTCAGCATTTGACCCTGGTTTAAAACATTGCGTTCCTTACACCTGGGGCACCACAGGCATCGGTTTTAGCTTAAAACAATTCACCGCATCTGGTGCCATAAAATCATCAAGCAATTTGAGTTTACCGTGGGAAATTTTTTGGGATAAACGATTTTCACAACGTATGACATTACTCGATGATGGTCGCGAAGTAATCGGCATGGCGCTGAAGCTGGCCGGTCATTCTTATAACACTCAAGACGAAGCGACAATCGGTGCCGCCCGTAATGTGCTGATTGCGCAGAAGCCGCTAACCATGTGCTATACCTCAGACCAGGTAATTGTTGAATTGGCCAGCGGTGATTCTTTTTTGTCGCAGGTTTTTAGCGGTGATGCTTATCAAGCACGGCGCGATAACGATGATATTCGTTATGTCATACCGAGCAATGGTGCTTCAATTTGGACCGATAATTTTTGCATTCCCAAAACTGCGCCACACGTCGATCTGGCCTACAAATGGATAAATTATATGCTTGAGCCGGCTGTGGCAGCGGCTTGTGCTAATTTCACCAATTATGCTATTGCCAATGAGACTGCCTGGAAATTGGTCGATTCTAGTTTGCGCAATGACCCGAATCTTTATCCGCCTGAAAGTGTCATGGAGCGCTGTGAAGAGCTGGGAGAACTGGGCCCTGCCATTTTTATTTACGATCGCATGTGGACCGAACTTAAGTGCGCTTGAATTATTTTGTTGCCACAACAAAAAGAGACCCAGCGTCTACTTCGTCACTGGTCATGGTGGCAAAACCAGCGCATAGTTTTTCTAGTTCTTCAGGTGAATATCGCCTCAGCAGCATACCTTTGCGGCCCTTGTCGGTGTAAACATGAGTACCGTCGGCCAGGGTGTAATATTCGCCCGGTCCGCCGCCTACTTTATCAAAGCAGCCGATAAATATGCCTTTATCATTGAGCAAGTTGTGCACTTTTGCCGACATCTCCAAGGCCTGTTTGAGGGGGAAATGTTCAAAAATCGAATTGGCTACCACTGCATCAAAATTTCCATCTGCATATTTGAGATCGGCCACGTCGCCCACATCAAACGTAATTTTCAGGTCTTCTTGCTCTGCCCAAGTTTTGGCCAGGTAGATGGCTTGAGCTGAGACGTCAACTCCAACCACGTCAAAACCTTGCCGGGCCAGGTAAACCGAAAGCCAGCCGGAGCCGCAGCCGAGGTCGAGCACACGTTTAGCTTTGGCCTTGTTTAATTCGTCGGGAATGCGCGCAATGTATGAGAGGGTAGGAAGCTGAGTATATGGAGTTTTGCAGCCGCTCCAGGCTTTTTCCCAGAACGCGATATTTTCCTGGTAAACGTTGTCGTCAGGGGTGGCCTGAGTCTGGATTTCTTCGCCGGGTATTGTCATGGTCAATGGTTTGATTCGCATCTCTGGGTGGTCAGGGGTTCATGGTAACACTGACCCCGTGGGGCGGCCGCTTCGCGGTTGTAAAGGGTAACATTAAGTCACAGTCTGCGTATGAGAGATTAAGGGCCATGCCGGAGTGGTATCTAATTAACCAGGCACTATTGAGATGTAGTTTCTTCTATAGAGCTTGTAGCGACGGGAATTTCAAGAGTTAATGGGCGAGTCCGGCCGCATACAATTGCAGATGATGCTGGTGCAGCAGTCCGGCGCGGGTGCTTTGCCGCTTAGCATTCTGCCGCCTGAGAGTTTTCTGCCCTTTATTCGCGAATTAGAGCGCCTGTCGCTAGATCAAAAGCTCGCCCCGGTAATTGTTTACTGGAGCCGTCAAAGTGCCGCCAGATTATTGCCAAGGGGCAAAGATTTTGGCACTCTGTTGCGTGAGTCTACTTGCGTGTCCTGTTTTTCTGAAGAACGACAGGATGCGCCTGATGAATGGTGCGTTTTGATGGAGAGTCCTGGGCTCTCCATTGTTGTTTATGGTCAGCAAGCGATGGAGTCGCCTAACGCTGAAAAATATCAGTGCACTGGCTCAATGGAGCCGGCCATCGTGCGCGAAGCTTTCAACCGCCTGTTGCCTATTTGGCAGTCGCTTAATTTGGCTGAGAGCAACCGTCTTGAAGATTGTCGCGTGTCGCTCGGCCCAGGCGGCAGCGCTCAGCTCTCGGTGCAGCGCATGAAAGCGGCATGGCCAGTGGTTAAAGCGCCAATTCAGCAAGGTCTGATTTTGCAGGGCGATACCACTGACCCCAGTTATTACGACATGACTGTCAGCGGCGAACATGTTTTGCAGGCGGCTCAAAGTGTCACAGGCCCCAATAAAATTTCACCCATTGCCGTGGACACAACTGAATCTGAATTTGTCCAGACCGGGTCAAATCCGGTTATCGCTCAGGGTGCTATGGGAGTGCAAAACCAAGTTGCTGCAGCCAATGCTCAGACTCAGCCTGGTGCTACGCACAGTCAAGACGAGATGGATAAAATTATTGCCCAGCATCTGGCAGCTGGCTTGCCTCCGCCTGATGCAACTTTCTTTCGCAGTAATCAACCGAGTACAGCTGTTTTTCAAGGTGATGCCAGCGGCAGTTATGTGCTGTCACAAGGTGGCAACGGCCATGGCACTGAAAGCCCGGGAGCAGCTCTTCATGGCGGAGCAGCTGTGTCTAATCACGACGCACTTTTGACACCACCGGAAGCGCGCAAAAGTATAAACAAGAATGCCACTCGAAATAATCTTAAGGCTATTAAGAGCACCGATGGTGATGCTAAAAAATTGATGCCGCCCACGGCACAGACAATCATTAGCGATATTATCGGACAGCTCAGGCACTCAAGCGATCTCACTTCAATTTTGCAATATGCCATTGAAGTATTGACCAAAGAACTCAAAGCCGATCGAGGCCTGATCTGGAAAGTAGTGGGCGATCAGCTGGCTGTTACTAACGAATATTCAATCAATGGCCATACATGTTTTGTGGAAAATCAACTCAATTCGCAAGAGTCTATGGCCATTGTGCTTGAATTTCTCTCGCGATTCCCTGATGAATCAGGTGCGGGTGTAATCAGTATTCCTGATACAGCTCAAGATACCGATTTGCACAAAGCCTCACGCACCCTATCATCACTACTCGAACTCGGTGATGTGCGTGGTCGTCTGATGGTACAACTGCGCTCACGCAGTATTTTCTCTGGATTTTTGGAGCTGCAACAGTGTGGTAAACCACGAGAGTGGAGCACGGAAGACGCCGTAGTTTTACAAAAAGTAGCTGAGATGCTCTCAGTGGTTGTTCAACAATCTTTCGACCAATCGAAAATTGAGATGGACGCCCAGGAAATGAAGCTGATCAACGAAATTGCCAGTCTCTTTCGTGATTCCAAAGGGCAGACCAGCCGAGATTCGCTGGTGCGATCAGTGTTGCTGGTGGCCGATCACATGGGCTTTATTCACTCGCAGATTTATTTGTTCAATCCTGACAGTGGTGTACTCGAGCCGCAAATCAATTCTGATGTCGCCAATGTGGAGCTAGACAATAAAGAGAATCCGTTTGTGGCGGTGTTCGAATCGGCCCGCGGCAAAGTAGTAAATATGGAATACTCGAGAAAGGGCGACCCTTTCTTCGGTCACGATATGGCTCTGGTGCTGCCGCTGATTTCAGAGGGCACTCGCCTTGGTGTTATCGGTCTCTGGCAGCGCCAACCCAAGCGTCCGCAGTTCAGACCACAAGATAGAGAACTGGGTCTGACTATTGCCGGTCACCTTTCAAACGTAATTAGAGCCGATATGGCTGTGCAACAAATTCGCGCTGACCAGGTGCGCGACGCGCTTATCAACAAAGTTTCTGTAGAAATTAAACGGTCGCTCAAAGAAGCAGATCAAATCATGGATACGCTTGTGCGGTCGGTGCAAGATTATTTCCAACTGGATCTCTGTATCGTTAGTTTGTACGATGGCCCCACTGATGATGCCACTAAATGCAAATTTGCCGGCACATCAGAAGAGTTTCCGCAGCCTGAACCGGTAGAGCTCAGTCATTCTAGCGATGAGCCTCCGCCCAAGCCCCTGGCACACACAATCGCAGATCGTATTTTTGCCGGCTCTCTAGATTTGTTGCGTGATGGCCAGACTGTTTTTGTTACTCCTGATGAAATCAAAGAGCGCCTTCAGCCAGATATATTGTCTGCCGAATGGAACAATCGCTCAGCCATTCTGGTGCCATTAGGACAGGGCAACAACTTTAAGGCGGCACTAATGCTGGTGGCACGTGATCGTGACCATCCTTTCCCTGATAAAGATATGCGCATGATTATCGACCTGGCAGATCGGGTTGGCGTAGTGATCTCACACGCCGAGCTGTTCGCCACTGTTGAGAGGCAGGCGGTTACCGATCCCATGACCGGTCTATTTAACAGAAGATATTTTGAAGAACAGCTGACTAAAGAAATTGATCGTTTCCAACGCTTTGGTCACCCCTTCTCATTTATTATCGTCGACCTCGATTATCTCAAACGCATTAACGACAGCAAAGGTCACCACGTTGGCGATGCCGCCATCATTCACATTGGTAATGTAATTAAGCGCAGTGTGCGCGAAATTGATACAGTGGGCCGCTTTGGTGGTGAAGAATTTGTGGTGCTTTTGCCTGAGACTGATTTGAAATGGGCAAAAATGGTGGCAGAACGTGCTTGCGCTGCTATGCGCGAGAGGCCGGTAGAAGGTTGGGGTATTGTCACAGCTTCAGTCGGTGTGGCTACTTTCCCTCATGACGCCCAGGACAAAGACAGATTGTTTGAACTGGCTGACCAGGCGCTTTTCCTTGCTAAGCACCGTGGTCGTAACCAGGTTTGTACAGTGGCCGAAGATTTGATTCCCAGTCTGGCCGATGGTGGTGAAGAACAGCTCAAGATGGCTATGAAAGTTGATACTCGCATGGGCCCTGTAGTTGAGAAACCCGCAGGCGAGCTGGTGCCCGAATTTGACGTTGACCTGATTCGCGAGAAGGGCTTGCTGGGTATGCTGGCGCAATTGATCCGCATGGTGGAAGAACGTTCTTCGTACGGCCCTGATCGCTCATCGCGAGCGTACGGATATGCTAATCGCATTGCTCAATCATTGCACTTAACCAAAGAGCACACTGAAATTGTGTCACTGGCGGCGGTGCTGTGTAATCTAGGCAAAATGGCTGTGCCTGAAGAAACCTTGAAGCGGCCAGATCCGCTCTCTGACGAAGATTTAGTTTATATCAATCAAGTACCGCATACCGGCGCGAAATTCTTAGAACCGGCCAAAGTGCTGGCAAAAATTTCACCGATTGTTGAATCTTATCAAGAACATTGGGATGGCAGTGGTTATCCCAATGGTATCAAGGGTGATGTCATTCCCATTGAGTCGCGCATCGTCTCTTTAGTAGATGCCTACACCGCCATGACCAGTGAACGGCCTTACCGTGAAGCGCACAGTCACGAAGATGCTCTGAAACTGATATTGGAAGGTTCGGGCAAAGAGTGGGATCCCCGCCTGGTCAAGGTCTTCGTCGCTTTGCTGAATAAAGAGAAGCAAGCCGAAAAGTAAAATTGTGGGCCCTAATTGGCCTCATTTTAAGTGAGTTTCTAGCTCTGTGGCCCGTTGCAAAATTACCTTAACTGGTTAGGAAGTTACGGCTGATAAATTTAAGCTTGAGGGTACTTGCGCCCTCTTGTCATCTTGCTATAATTGGAACATATCGCACGAAGCCAATGCTCTCCTGTTAGCGGGCCACCAGAAATGGATCCCGGAGTAAATCTCAATTCACATGGAGCGGCTCTCGTCTCGATACAGTGAAAGCCCGGTATGCTGCCGTTAAAGGCAGTTTGTTTGGAGCAGGCCCCTGTGAGCCCGGTGTGTGAACCGGCACAGGGGTCTGGTGCTTTAAGGCTTCTTTTTTGTTGGGAATTTCTGATGTTTTTCTGACAAAAATTATGGCTCTGAGAATGACTTCACCCATTTCGTCTGAGCCTGCCTTATCCTTATGGCATGGTGCCGCGTTTTCTCATCGCTTTAATACTTTTTGCCTTTGTCAATCTGGCGCTAGCCAAACTGCCCCTAGTTAAGATTGCCGCGCTCGATGCGCACAATTTTGTTCTCAGCGATGAAGCGTTGGCAGAGGGCAAACCCGCTAGCTGGTGGTTGGCGCGTTTATTTTTAACCAGTGAAAGACCAGCTGATGTGGTGGTGTGCGGCAGTTCGCAAATCGGCGGTCTGCAAGCTGCCGATGCCAACACCAGCGGACAAATTATTGATCTGACATCCAACAGAAGTTGCATCACTCTGGAAAACGATCTGGCAAAACGTATTGGCGCCAAACCGTCTGTATTTCTTTCTGCTCTGCCTGGCGCCATGGTTTCAGATCATTTTGCCATTGGTCGAGCTCTCTACCAGAGGCGTGCCCCTTCAGTCTTGGTGTTGACCGTTTCACCGCGGGATTTTATTGATAACACTTTGTCGGCCGCCGGCGCCACCGATTCTTATCGTTATTTTTCTCAGTACAGCGATATGACAGGCTACACCGACCTGGCCTTTCATGAACCCTGGTCACGTCTCACTTATTTCGTTTCTACCGAATTGCCGGTGCGCAGATTAATACCGGCAGTCAATCAAATTGTGGGCAATTTAGGCAAATCAGAATTATTGCCTGAAATAAAAACTGACCAGTCGCCAAAGAAAATCGAAGCGGTCACCGCGGCAGACCAGCTTAAATTAGTAACCGGTGGATATGGTGGTAATCTGCGGCCTGGTCAGGCTGTGCTTAGACCCAACTTGCCAAAAATTTATGTAGATAACACCGTCGACTATATGCATCGCTACTCCAATGCATATCCGCCGTCGTATGCTGTGCAACTGAAGTACATGCAAGAATTTCTGGCCGATATGAAAAGTCGCAACATCAAAGTTTTAGTGGTAGGCATGCCGCTCACAGCAATCAATCGGGCTCTCCTGACAAATTCTTTCTGGGACGGTTTCAAGCGCAAAATTGCTGAGCGCTGCAAGCAAGGCGACGCCAGTTACATTGATCTATCTGACAGCCCTGATTTTACTGCTGGTGATTTTTGTGACACAGTGCACTTAAACGCTGACGGTGGTGCGAAATTAGCTCAGCATATCGCTGACGCCATTACTCAATCGAATGTGCTGCGCACTGCTCTGGAAGCCAGGCTTAAATCGATGGCGCAGCATGGCAATGCAAATTTGTGAGGAAAGAAAATGATGTGAGCGCGCCTATACTTGGTGTGCTTCATTTGAAAAAAATACCTTCGAAGGTATTTTTTTCAA
>CASBPX010000197.1 GCA_949127735.1 Candidatus Obscuribacterales bacterium
CAATTTAGGCAACAAGCAGAAATAAAACTTCAAAACCAAGGAGAAAAACTCAGTTCAATTGGGAACATGAATCTGGCGGCTGTCTCTTAATGACTGGCTCAACAAATGGGGCAAGGTCATAACCTTCAGGGCATTGGCTAACAATAATTTTGCGTGCTCGTTCCGCCGCATATGCAAATCCTTTTGTGTTGATAACTGATTTGAATGCTGATGCACCATCGCGGCCTGCTTCAATTGCATCCTTGTTACAGACTGCAAAATTACAGGCATCAGTCTGGTCGCGTAATTTATTGTTGGAAATCTGAGACATCACTGTTGTTATCCTCTCGTCAGTGAAAATTACCACTTCCATCTAGCCCTGCCAAAGTTGCGACGATATTCGTTGCGAGTTAACAGCGTGCTGTAAAGTTTGCTGCTGTGGCTTTCTCGGCATTACTCAGTAAGATCTTCTTCCCGTTGGGCTAATCGCAATCGCGCGCCGATTTGGCTTGTTTTGATTTTTTACCAAGAAAATTTGACTTGCAACTTGGCGTACGAAGCTGTCAAATTTTGATGTTGGCATCGTAGATTTTTGTTTGTGACAATTACATATCAATGTTTGACAATTATTTTTTTGGTCGCGAAAGTATGCGATAAAGTGACTTCAAAGATTAGCTTGTAGAGAGCGTCTTGTTAGCTATTTTGACAAGAGATTTTTCTCTTGAAATTATTGCGTGAACCATCTGCGCCACCAATGTATTTTGGTTGGCGCAGCTTGAAATTCGTAATTTCCCATGGGAATAATACGAAGGTCTTTGCAGAGTATGGTGTAATTATGAAATTGAATCTGCTTTAGCCAACTTGCGCTGGCCAGCGTGTCTTACTTATTGTTAATTTCGAAAGTATGCTGCGCGCTGCTCGCGTCAACTTCTCCTGTGGTGCAGCTTCAAACTATAATTCCTGATACTGGTGTCACTTATAGCTACAATATTTCGACGGAGTATCGTTATAAATGTCGTCTCTTTTAAATCATCAGAATAGTTTGAATTTACTAAACCAGTTCGTCGAAATGTCGATCGCCAGTGACAATCTTGCCGTAGCAGAAATGATTATCGGCCTGGCTATCAAAGAAGCAGAATTTTTCGGCCAAACCAATCAGAAGTATGTGAATTGTTTAGAGCAGCAGGCTTCCATTCTTTTTAGAGCAAAGAAATACGAGTCAAGTACAGAAGTCTACGCTCAATGCTTGAAACACAACATCTTTCTATATGGCGAACGCAGCATCAATACGATCTTGCTCAAATGCAAGCTTGCTGATGCTTACGATAAAGTGGGTCACCATGCCAATGCTAAGAAACTTTTTCAAGAGGCTCAAGCGTTTTTTAAGTCTGACGAAACCAGTTATAAGACTTATTTAGATCTGGTAAACCTCCGACTTATGGAAATTCAAAAGATTCAGGAAGAGGTTCGAGTTTCACCGAAGTTTTACTCTGACCAGCCGTTAGAATTCAAAAAGCAGTCGATGGCTTCGGTGCAGCAAAGAAGAAATTACAGCCTTCCCCAGACTGAATTGATACGAGATTGAACACTCTAAAAAAGGTGTTTATGCTTCTTCGAATGTATCTGGTCCACTTGGTGCAAATGTTTTCGATTCTGAGTTGAGCATGTAACCATGCCCTCTCTGATTAAGAATATAAGAGGGGCGGCCGGGAACATCTAAAGTCTCTCTCAATCGCTTTACGCATGCTCTTACAGTTTGTTCTGTAGCAGTGCTTTCGGAAGGCCAGACATGTTGCAACAAAGCCGCAGCGTTGAATATTTCGTTTGGTCGTCGCAACAGAAATTCCAGTAGCTCATATTCTTTAGGAGATAGATTGACAATTTGTCCACTCCGTCTAACAGCTCTTATTTTTGAATCGACTTGCAAGTCGGCAAACTGCAATAGTCCAACTTCCACAGCTGAAAATCGGCGCAGTAAGGCTCGTACCCTTGCGGAGAGCTCGCGGAAGTCAAATGGTTTGGTCAGGTAGTCGTCGCCGCCCTGGTCCAGGCCAGTTTCTTTATCGCTTATGGCACCTTTTCCGGTGAGAAATAAAATTGGTGTCGAGCCGCCTTCACGCCTGAAACGGCGGCAGACTGAAAAGCCGTCAATTCCAGGCATGGTGATGTCAAGAATAATCAGGTCGTATTTTGAATAGGCCAATAACTCAAGGGCTGATTCGCCTGTTTGACAACTTTCGACCACATATGACTCAGTGGCCAGCCACTCGGTCAAAGTAGCGCACAGGTCAAGATTGTCGTCGACTAGTAATAGTTTGGCCATTTAAACTCAGATATCAAGATTTGATAGAACTTCAAACCGGTAGGGTAAACCAAAAAGTGCTTCCCTGTCCTTGTATAGATTCTACGCCAATTAATCCTCCATGAACCTCAATAATCCGTTTGCATATTGCTAAGCCCAGTCCAGTGCCGAGACCTTGTCTGAAATCGTCAGCTGACGCCTGGCGAAAACTTTCGAAGATTCTGGCCGTTTCGGCCGCCGGAATGCCTCTCCCTTGATCGGAGACGTAGATTTTCAAACATGTGGGGAGCCGCTCAGCTCTAACCTCGACACTGCTAAATGTCGGCGCATATTTGCAGGCATTAGACAATAAATTGATTAAAACGCGGCTAATTAGACTTGTATCTATTTCCATGGTCTCATGACAATCGTGCACTACAATTTTAATGTTTTTAGAGGCAGCCAATTCATTGATGCTTGATACGGCACCGTTGATGACCTCGGCAATATCTGTTACCGACCGTGCTAATTCGAAATTTCCAGACTTTAGTTTGCTTATATCGAGCAGCTCACTAATCAAGCTAATCACTTCTGAGATGTTACGAGAGGCTCGTTCTGTCGCAATTCTCAGAGCATCAGGGCGACTCTCGTAAGCGTCGGCTTCAAGCAGTTGGAAATATCCTCGAGCGGATGTTAGCGGCGTGCGCATATCGTGCGTGATCATATGTAAAAACTGCGTTCTCGCTTCTTCGATTTTTCGCCGTTCAGATATGTCCAAAATTGTGCAGAGTACCGCGGTTTGGTTAGTCATACTGATGGCACCAAAAGAAATCTCAACTGGCAAATCGGCAAGAAGTGGCCGGGTAACGAACGATTCTATTGGTGATTTTGGTTGTTCGGCAGAGCTGAAGTCTATAAGGACAATATTTTTGTCGAAATAATCTACAAATGGCCGCATGCTTAGTTCGTCAAGTGTTGTGCCCAACATAAGCAAAAGTTTTTCGTTGAGAAAAAGTACTCTTCCTTTGTGATCTAGTACAGCTAAACCCACCGGAATTGCCTCTAGGACAGCGCGTATTCTCCGCTCGTTCTCGGCCAGAAGATTTTCATTTTGTTTGCGCTGAGTAATATCGTGCGCAACGCAAAACATCGATTCTTCCTCTTCGACCCAGTTAAATGTCCATAGAGTGTCAATGGGCTCACCGTCAGCGGTGAAAACTTGTCCTTCAAAGTTCTTTCGCGAGCTGCGGTATTTTGCCAGACGCACACACTCGGCGAAATTAGTTTTGTCTTTCTGTACGATTTTTTCTAGAACTTCAGTGCCAATCAGTTCGTCTACTTCAAAGCCCCAAAATTGCAGGGTAGATTGGCTGACTGTAATAAATTTCCCTGTGCTATCGAACGACAAAATCAGATCAGAAACATATTCTGTGGTCATTTGCTCGCGCCGTCTTGCCTGGGTAATAGTTTCACTCATTTCGTGAAATTTATTGTCCAGGAATACAATTTCGTCATTCCCTTTAAGTGGTGCTGAAAGTGGCAGATCGTTCTCAAAGCTATTCATGTTTTCCACGATATTTGCCAGCCTTGTGGACACGCTGCGAGTGAAAAGAATCGATAAAATCACCGAAAAAATCATATTGCCGACGCAACAGATTAAAATGACGTATTTAAAATCAGAGCGAGTTTTGTTCTCGTTTTTGACTTGCTGTCGTTGGTCTTCATATTGCCGGTGCACCAATTTCAAAACTGTTGATTCCAGCTTCAGTGCAATCGGTCTAAATAGACCATCTACATCGTGTCCAAATTTTTTTCTTTCTTGATCGTCTGCTGCCACTTCCCCAATTTTTAAACTGCTCATCAATTTGACGGCTTGGCGCTTTAATTTACTCAGCTCATCCAGCAAAGCCAATTCTTCAGGTTTATCTTTGTAGTAGTTTTTTAGTTCTTCTAAAGTGGTGTCAAACTGTTCGATTTTATTGGCTATTTTAAATCCAAGTTTTGCATTGCCTGTTTTGACGAATTTTCCAAACGAGCTATCAACGTCCATCAACGCGTCTGTGAGCCCGTTTGTAAGCAGGCTGATTTGCCGGCTACGCTCCAAAGTTTCAGCCTGTTTTTCAGCTCTATTTAAAAGATCGAAGAACACCGCCAAACCAGCCATGTCCAAGAGTAAAATCATGACAAACCATGTCAAGCCCTTGGCGGCAATACTGTGTTTTAGTTTACTGAGCATTATATTCAAGTACCCGCATGCGCACTAAATTTAGCATGCATTGCGGCGGTCTATACCAGCACTAAACATTGGTCCCGACGCCTTGGGGCAGCTTTTCAGTCAATCATTTGAGTAAAAGTACAAAACAACATTAGCATTGCTCCCAGGTTTGAAAGCAGTAATATAGGCAGAACAGTGACTGCCAGGAACTCTGTTTTGCTTAGCAAGCGAAAGTTTACAGATGCCAGGCAAACAGCCACAGCAGAGCCGTAAACCAGCGAAATTAAGGCCGGCAGTAAGTCGGTTCCTAGGTTTAAAGATGTGCCCAAGAGATATATGGCTAAGAAATCCCAGCAAACTACTGATGAAATCAGTGCCAGTGCATGTCGTCGTTCAGTCATTTGAGCAGTCAATTTTCTAGTGTAAGCAACTCACAGATTCATTATCTCTAACAAGGTTTTTAATGGAACGACTTTGCCATGAGAGCGAACCCTTTATCATCTTAAAAAAGGGTTTGCGGAGCTAGTTCAGCAGGCTTTTGATGGTGAGGGCTTTTAAATTGACCGGTCTACTTACAGAATTTAGCAATAATGCTATTGGAGACTGGGTGATAAGTTAAAGTTCGCGATGGATGTTATTGGCCCAGCCTGCTCAATGTTTTGCAGAGTTTTGAAGGAAAAGACACTAATGGCAGCATTTGTTCGAACGTTTAGAATTGCACGAAAACTGTGCCTGGTGGTGTCCATTATTTTTGTATTGACTGCATCGCCGAGTTTTTGCCGGGCTGATGCATCACGCATAGTCTGGCACGATTTTGACGAGTCGATTTTTGCCGAGGCAAAAAAACAAAACAAATTTGTCTTAGTTGATCTCGAAGCTGTATGGTGTCATTGGTGCCATGTGATGGATAAAGAGACATATGCTGATGCGGCAGTAGTGAAATTACTCAATGACAAATTTATTTGTGTGCGGGTAGACCAAGATGCCAGGCCCGATTTGAGTAGCAAATATGAAGATTATGGTTGGCCTGCCACCATTGTCTTCAACTGTGATGGCGGCGAAATTGTCAAACGCTCAGGTTATATAAACCCCGCACGCATGGCTCGTCTACTTGTTGCCATTGTCAAAGATCCCAGCGCTGAAGAGGCCGCTAAGGCCGATAACGTAGATATTAGTTTAAACTCTGATACAAGTCAGAACGCTGAGACAAAACCAGCTTTAAGTGCGGCCCTTCGTGCCGAATTGCTGAGCAAATTTATCAGCGGTTATGACCCTAAATATGGTGGCTGGGGCACCTACCAAAAGTTTCTCGATTTTGACACAGCCGAATATGCCCTTTCGCAAAGTTGCGAAGGCGATCAGGATGCGGCTAAAATGGCCAGCGGGGCTCTTGATGGCGAACTCAATTTGCTCGATCCGCAATTTGGTGGGGTCTATCAATATTCGACTGATGGCGACTGGGTGCATCCTCATTTTGAGAAAATCATGCAAACCCAGGCGGAGAATATGCGTATTTTCTCCCTCGGATACAGAATCTTTAAAGATCAACGCTATCTGGCTGCGGCGCAATCAATTGCCCAATATCTTAATGACTATCTCACCTCACCAGACGGCGGCTTCTATACGAGTCAGGATGCCGATCTCAGAGCTGGTGAGCACAGCGGCGAATATTTCAGTTTGAATAAAGCAGAACGGTTAAAGTTGGGCATTCCTACTATTGATAAGCATGTTTATGCTCGTGAAAACGGCTGGGCTATTAATGGTCTTTGTGAACTCTATGCTGCCTGCGCTGATCCTATTTATTTAGCTCGTGCGGTGCTGGCCGCTGATTTTATGCTGGCCAACCGAACTCTTCCCAATGGCGGTTTCAAGCATGGCGTGACCGATAATGCCGGGCCTTACCTGGGTGATACACTGGCTATGGGGCGTGCTTTTCTATCGCTTTATCGTGTTACAGGTGAGCGCAAATGGCTCAGTCGCGCCGAGTTGGCAGCGAACTTTATTGATGCACATTTTAAATCTGGGCAACAGGGTTTCACCAGTGCCGAGGCTGGACAACGCAAAGTGGCAGTACCAGAGCCTTTGTTAGATGAAAACGTCATGCTTGCTCGTTTTACTCACTATACAGGCGATAAAAAATATATGGCCATGGCTGACAGGGCCATGACTTATTTATCCCAGCCGGCCGTTGCGCGCAAACGCAAAGTATTTGTGGGCGGAGTTTTATTGGCCGACAAAGAACTACATGCGGTACCAGCTCATCTGACCGTGGTGGGTGCAAAATCAAATGCTGATGCCGCTGCGCTCTTTCGTAGTGCCATCGCGCTTCCTCGCACATATGCGCGAGTAGAATGGTGGGATAATAAAGAAGTTCCGCTGCCCAACACCGAAGTAGATCTGCCGCAATTAGGAAAAGCTGCCGCCTTCTTTTGCTCTGCTGGGCGTTGCTCGGCCCCGGCCTATGACCCGCAGGCACTTTCACGCCTACTTTCGATTAATACTCGACAATCTGTGAGTGAGTGATTTCCTTGCCATTTTGCATGCCAAAACTAGAGTCTTGTCCTATACTGATACGCATTTGAACCACCTTCCTCTCTTCCCCTTTTGCAATCGGATTGACAAATTTGCATCACCAAAGTTTTTTAACCGCAGCCTGTTGCAGCTTCATGGTTGCACTTCTTCCAGCTTCAGCCATGGGGGAGAAGGCCGATATATTAGCGCAAGTTTCGAATCGGCAAATTATTTCAGAGACACAGGCACAGAAAGAAGTTAAGGCGCCTGCCAAATTTGATCACAGTTATGCAGCATTTGGCCGCGTACTGGCTAAATATCTCGACAACGGCAATGTTCACTACAAATTGTGGAAGGCCGATTCAGCAGGTTTGGATCAGTTTTTACAACAGCTTTCTGAATTGTCTCCGCATGAATATGAGCATTTCACTGCCGATCAGAAAAAAGCATTCTGGATCAATGCCTATAATGCATTAACCATAAAAGTGGTGCTCGATAATTATCCAATCAAGGGCAACCAGTCTCAATACCCGGCCAGCAGCTTCAGGCAAATTCCGGGTGAATGGGAAAACGGCAAATTCAAAATCATGGGTGCTCCGATAAATCTATATGACATTGAACATGAGCGCTTGCGCCATGATTTTCCTGATCCGCGTATTCACTTTGCCGTGGTGCCTGCTGCTCGCAGTTGCGCCAAACTTTCAGTGCATCCATTTGTGGCTGCCGATATTGATCAACGCCTCGATCAGTGCACGCGCGAATTTTTTGCTGATCCAAATAATCTCACTGTAAATCCTGATAACGGCCTTATGAGAGTGAACAAAATTTTCAGCTGGTTTACGCTCGATTTCGCCAGCAAGGCCGGTTATGCCAAGCGTACTTTTCCACCACCCATGGACGAAGACATCATCGCGTCATACGTAAGCTTTTACGTGCCAACTGACGAACGTGATGTGATTGCAAAATTTCGCAAGCAAGACAAATTGGTGCTCGATTATCTGCCCTACGACTGGGCGCTAAACGACGCTGACGAAATTAAAAACGCTAAGAACTAACAGTATTTGTCAGCTACGGCAATCATGGCTGCGGCAGCTTGCGGATTTTTGTGATTTTGAGCTAAAAGTTTCAAGTGACCGCCAATGCTGGCGAGATTTTCTGGAGAAAATGCACCCTGATCGCTGCCAAATTTTCCTGGAGCTTCTCTATTCAGTTCTAAAACATTGACGAGCAATTTGAGGCGGGGAGCCGTCATTTCTTCATTGCGCCCAAAAATATTGTCCACAGATTTGACATTGTTCGCATTGATGGAGCCTAGGCCCTGCATTAGGGCAAAAGCCGAAGTGTCCGACTGGCGGATGCGATCTGCAGCTTCAGTGCTGACACCAGTTTGGTAATTCTCGGGCCTGAGCTGCGGATTGCCTACTTGATCACGCGAGTCATTAGCCAGATTATCGTTAGATTCTGCATGATTGCGTACCGACATAGTGGATCTCCCGTCAGACAAATAGCCATTCTCTATAGATGTACCCGAATATTGCCGAAAACAGCCACGTATTGGGACAATTTAATGCTTGACTTCAATTCGCTCAGTATATTCCCCCCTGCAACCGATGCCCTGGGCTTTACTGTTCTTTAGATTGCTGTAGCTGTGCGCTTTCAACCACGTCGCCGTGAAGGGCGGCCATAATAAAATTGGCTGCAATAGCTTGCCTCAGACCAATGCCGATAATCGGGGCGGGGTCAGGTAGGGCGGTGTTAAAGGAAAGATTGGCATTATTATCGAAATGCCCAACCAGATGCAAAACGCGGCCCTGGCCAAACGGGAATGACAGGGCAAGGATGCCGAGGCGGTCTTGATCTTGACTGGCAAGCTGGCGACTTCTGGCTAAAACCTGAACTGATCGGCCTTTAATCACACGCACCATCTGGCTTTTGTCTTCCAGTTGCCAGTGCGCCACTTTGGGCACTCCAGCCAGTAGTATTGGATCGCGATCGACGACGACTGCGTCAACAACTCCTTTTTCGGTTTCATTGCTGTTCCATTCTACGTAACCAGGAAAAGCTTTTTGCAAGCAGGAGTCGAGCGCCCAATCAGTGCTTAAAAGATAGCCGCCATTTTCAACAAACTTGCGCACCGTCACAATTGCAGCTTGATTTAAAACGCAACCGCAATTGATGGTCAAAATTTTGGTGCCGGTGAGGTCAGTTGAGGGCAACTCGTTCTGCGTGATTTTTGTAAAAGGCAAACCGAAATTGCGCAGAATGTGGCCGCAGTCGTCCCATTTGCCTTTTACTTCGACGATAGTATTTTTTGAAAATTTAGTGCTTTCACCAGCGTGAGCTCGCTCAAGCCAGGCTTTAAAAAGTGCCGGTTGCACTGTAGTCGTGCGTGCTTGACCAAGATAGGGGGCATTGCGCATAAATTGCGCAGCCATGCTGTCCAGGCCGCGATTGGTTCTTTGCCCAGCTCCTGAGCGCACCGTGGCTGAGCTGACTCCGCCGATTATGCGGGCAGAGCCTCCGGTGCCTATCTTCAGTTCCGGAGCTGGGGGAGTAATTTCCTCCTGATTATCTGGAATGTTCTCATTTTCTGCTTCTGGTGCCGGTTGGCGCAAGCGCGCTCGGCGAGCGCTCTGTGTAGTATCGAGATAATTTTCGTCGGCATACGGAGCTACCGGGGCTGTTCTTACTCGCGGCTTGACTTTGATTTCATCGACGTTTTCGTCAAGCCAGTCAGACGCATTGGCGCTGGGAAGCGCCTGGCCACAGGAGAAAACAAACAATAGAGAGAGTGCCAGTTTGAGTTTTTTCAAGACTTTCCAGTCAGACGATTTTGCTAAGAGTAAAGCTAGCATATAAGGCGGCTGTTGGTTGCAAGCGCGACCTAGCCGGAATTGATGTGCAAAGTTATCGCTAGTATTTTACAGCTACAGTTTGATTACGTGAGAATACTGTAGACAGTTTGCCTGACCAGGCATACGCTGTAAGCATGCGAATTAAAGCCACTGCTTTGTTTCTTTGCCTGTCTCTTTCAATTGGGACGGCTCTGACACCATGCTTTGCCAAAAATCGGACGGTAACGCCAGCAGCTCAAGATTTTGCTAGAGATGAAGCTGCGAGAATTCTTTTTAAAAAAGCGTTCGATAGCACGTGCGACGATAACAAGAGCATTATCGAACTTTATACTCAATCCATTAAGATAAAACCTGACTTTGCCCCTGCTTTTAATAATAGAGCCATTCTTCGTACTGAACTCGGTGACATGCAAGGGGCGCTGGCTGATTACAAAGCAGCTGTAAATTTAACTCCGCTGAGTGCCATTGCACATTCCAATTTGGCAGATCAATTAGAGTGCATGGGACGTTCGAAAACTGCACTACTATCTTATGATCAAGCTATCAAACTCGACCCCCACTGTGCTAAAGCTCTTTATCAGCGAGCCTGTTTGCGAGCCCTATTCGGCAGGAAGACGGAGGCTGATTCAGATTGTGATAGTGCGCTGAGATTAGCACCATTCGATGGCGAAGCCTGGGCCGCGCGTGGCTATATTCGGGCTCTAAGAAATGACAATTGCGGTGCAATTAATGACTTCACAACCTCAATTGCATTTAAAGCAAATCCGCTGCAAGGATACATTCAACGCGCTTCAGCCAAATTCGACATTCGTGACTATGAAGGTGCGCTTGCTGACTACACTACAGTTATTGGTCTTGACCCTAAAAGAGCCAGGGCATTTACTGGCCGTGCCGAAGTCTTCTTAGCTCTCAATGAACGGGGTGCTGCTTTTAAAGATTTGCAAACTGCTATCGGCCTGAATCCCGCTGTCGGCTATGGCGCGCGAGCGGCTATCTACAAATCAACGGGCGATTTAAAGCTTGCTCTAAAAGACTTCAACATGGTCATTGCTCGTTGTCTGGATGACGCGATTACATACTGCGACAGAGGCTCATTACGCCAGATGCTCGGTGATTATGTTGGCGCTCTATCTGATTACAACAAATCGATTGCAATCAATCCTGAGTATTCCTATGCCTGGTATTGTCGCAGTGATTTACTTAGCCGAACCGACGCAATTAAATCATTAAGCGATATCAATCAGGCGCTCAGCATCGAGCCGCAACGAGCTTCGTATTTTGCAGCTCGTGCCTATGTTCATTTGTACTTGCATAATCAGGCAGCAGCAATTTCAGATTTCAATCAAGCAATATCTATTGAACCGCGCGCCGCTACTTATCTTGGACGACAGATGGTGCGTTTTGATTCAGGCGACAAGAGCGGTGCCTTGCAAGATTGTAATAGAGCCCTCAAACTTGATGCCTTCTCCGAGTTTGGCTATTCCCAGCGAGCAAGGGTAAAATATGCTTTGGGCGACTGGTTGGGCGCTTTGATTGATCGTGGCCAAGTGGCTAGAATAAACCTCGCGAACCGGTACCAGCAGTTGTTCGAAACATTGACAGTTCGCAAAGTCTGATAGAGGTGTCATGCAAACTGGAGAAAGTGATGACCGAAGCAAAGACTGAAGAAACATGCAAGATGGCCACACCGCAAAAAGAGCACGAGTGGCTCACCGCCCTTGGCGGCGACTGGACTTTTGAAACTGAGTGTTCAATGGGGCCGGATCATCCTCCGATGAAATCGAGCGGCAAAGAAACTGTTCGCTCAATTGGTGGACTCTGGATTGTCGGCGAGGGTGAAGGCCCTATGCCAGACGGTGAAATCGGCACTACGATCATAAGTCTCGGTTATGACCCTGCTAAAAAACGATATCTTGGTACATGGATCGGTTCGATGATGACGCACATGTGGATTTATAACGGTGAGATGGACGCCAGCGAAAAAATGTTAACGCTATCTGCCGAAGGTCCGTCATTTACAGACCCAACCAAGACCGCTATGTATCAGGACATCATTGAAATCAAAGACAACAATCACCGCATCCTGCGCTCGCAGTATCAAGGCGACGACGGTGAGTGGACGCATTTTATGACTGCGCACTACAAACGCAAAGTCTAGTATCGAGCATTCTGTCAGGCTTGCTTTAACTTTGAGTCAGATGGTCTGATATCAGATTCGGTATCATTGATTGCGCGTCTCAGCATGGCGAGCGCATTCAAATTTGGCCAGATCGCATCTTTCATTTCTTCGAATTGATAGGGACCAATTTGATGCGCATCATAGCGACGGCACACATCTTCCCACAACTCAAAAAGTGTTCTAGGACAGCACGTCTCGCGGGCACGTCTTTGGAATTCTAGTAGGTCAAAGGGTTCGATGGTCGTAACCTCCAGAAGATAGAACCATGGGGCTTCTATTTGTAGGATGCTCAGATTAATCTGATCTGTCAAGTAAGACTTTGAATAGAAACTTTTTGTTCCAACTTTTAATATTTTCTATGAACACTCTATGTCTAACTGGTGGCGGTATCGATATCTGACGCGCACCACCTGCGGTGAACTAAGACACCATCTGCCGCCGCGCCTTAACCAAAAAGTCATTAACCCATTGATAGTCTGGTCTTTCGGGAAGTTTTGTTTGTTCAAATGCCCTGGTGAATTCTTGATGCAACTCCAGGCGCCAGGCATTGACCTCTTCCCAGCTTTTTTGCCCGTTACGAATCGCCAGCAGGCGCTCTCTGTGCTCTGCCACCTGCACCGGTACCACTCCCTCTGTCATGATCGTCACTCCAGAGGCTAAAAGCCTGACCAGGTGCATCACATGTTTCCATTTAAACTCACCTTGATTGCGCAGGTCTTGTTCTAGTTTTTTGAACTGTGAAAGCACATAGCCGTTGTAAGTCTGATATACAAGCTTTGAAAGCAGCCGAGAGCGACCTGCCACCAGTTCATCCGCTAACGGCGTTGAGTATTCCACTAGAGGTGTATAAAGGCACTCGAGAACGTTAGGATTGGCTTTTAATGCCAGCACTAGAAATTTTTGCAATTCCCAATAGCATTCTTGATTTTCGTGATTTTCAATTTGCTCTGGCAGGCCATATAAAGACCAGTGCAAATCTGCCGGCGGCAGATAAATTCCGCGACGGTCGATATCTGAGTTCGCGACATCGAGGCCAAACGCGCGCGAACCGACGACACATTTATAGATAACGTACTGCTGCAACTGCTGATCGTCAAAATCGCTTTCGTGGCGATCAAAATTGACGCCCTGGACGTGTTTGCGTATGGCAATTTCCTGGCGGAATAGTCTGGCCTGGCCGCCATCAGGAAAGGCTATAAGGTATGAATGCTTGCTGTCTGCGGGGCTTTTGCTAATTTTGCCCACGGTGCCGCTGCTGCGCAGTGGAGCACCGCCGACGTCGCGACTTTCTACCAGAGTGACAATCTGTGTTCCGGCAGGTAAAACCAGATGGGGATTAGTTTTGGGTGAATTATTGTCTTTCATATACAAGGTTGCATTGCGATTTTCTA
The DNA here is from genome assembly GCA_949127735.1 of Candidatus Obscuribacterales bacterium. Taxonomy (GTDB): domain Bacteria; phylum Cyanobacteriota; class Vampirovibrionia; order Obscuribacterales; family Obscuribacteraceae. The sequence goes on from CASBPX010000197.1 coordinate 13,412, forward strand.
TTCTAACCCCGGAGGGCCCAAGTCTTTCGACTTGAGCCCTCCCCTTGATCTGGAAAAAGTTTTCGAACTATCGACTGCGACTATTCTGGCGAATAGGTGTCACGTACTGGTACTGTCTCATAAAGCAGATTGTTGAGAGTTGAGCTAACACCGCTGCGTACGCTGGCCAAAACTGATGTCGCTCTAGTCTTAAGCGCCATCATTTTCTCTTTGGCAGTTTGTTCTTTTTTCGTATCAATTTTAGGTTCATTTTCGATTGCGCTGAGATACCGCACTTCACTCAGACTGATCTTTTGAAATGATTTTAAA
>CASBPX010000198.1 GCA_949127735.1 Candidatus Obscuribacterales bacterium
ATATCGCGCGGCCAGGCGCATTTGGGCAAAACGTATGCGTGACCACTATGGTGCCAAAGACGAACGCTCATTGAAATTGCGTTTCCATACTCAAACTGCCGGATGCAGCCTGACAGCGCCTCAACCAGAAAACAACATCATTCGCACAACCATTGAAGCGCTAGCTGGTGTGCTTGGTGGCACTCAGTCACTGCACACAAATTCTATGGATGAAGTTCTGGGCTTGCCTACTGAGAAAGCTGCTCACATTGCCCTGCGCACACAGCAAATTATTGCTTTTGAAACAGGTGTGGCCAATGTCTCAGATCCGCTAGCAGGCTCGTATTATGTCGAATGGCTGACTGACGAAATGGAACGCGGTGCCAACGAGTACTTCAAACAAATAGAAGAAATTGGTGGTGTCATCGCTGGTATCGAATCAGGCTTTTTCATGAAAGAGATTGCCGACTCCGCTTACAAATTTGAGCAAAAAATGCAGTCAGGTGACAGAGTATTTGTTGGCCTGACCGGCTTCAAAGAAGAAGCTCCAGGAGCCAAGATCGAAGTGCTAAAAATCGGTCTGGAATACGAAGAAAGACAGGTCAATCGTCTCAAGTCGTTAAAAGAACGCCGTGATAATGAAAAAGTAGCCAACACTCTTACCGCTTTAAAGCAGGGCATGAGAGACGGCAAGAATTCATTCCCATTCTTGATGGACGCCGTAGAAGCTTACGCCACTCTGGGCGAAGTATGCGACGCCATGCGCGATGTCTGGGGAGCCTACAGAGAAACTGCCGTTCTTTAATTAGAGAAGCAATGAATAAAATTTTGCCTGCCTTTACTGTCGCGCTACTGATGATCTTCACGTTTTTCTGCCCATCAGCACTAGCTGTGGAAAACAAAAGAGATCAAGGCATCAAACTCTATAACGCCAAAAACTATAAAGATGCCGGCCGTTTGCTGGACGAACACTTAACTGTTTATCCGCAAGATATTTACGCTCTCTACTACGATGCTCTGACCTGCCAGGGCCTCGGCAACATGGGCAAAGCCAAAATCTATTACCGGCAAGTGGCTACCCTTGCACCTAATCATCAATTGGGTGGTTACGCCAAAGCAGTGTTGAGGCAAATTGATCCCAGCTTTAGCGGTGGTGGCGGTTCTATGTCATCGAGTGGTGCTGGAATTTCTCAAGTCTCGTCCGCTGGCACTGGCTATAAGTTGGATCCGTCCATTCCGATGGAATGGGACGTAACGTGTGCCCCTGGAGACCACGGCATTTGGCTCGACGTTGAGATCGACGGTCGCCGGGTCAAAATGGTTTTCGACACAGGTGCACCTACTGTGTTCATAGGCAAAAATCAGATGGAAGAAGCGGGCATTCAAACGCCTAAATCTGCTCCTAACTCACAGGCCGGTGGCTCATCTACATCAGGCACCGTGCCCGCCTGGCTAATCCCTATGAAAGTTAAAGTGGGCGCGGTGGAGCGCACTGTTAATGTGCAAATCGTGGAAACCAATCAGTCTTCACCACTACTCGGCCAATCTTATGCCGGACTTTTTGAATACACCATTGACCCGGGCGCAAAACGCATTCACTTTAAACAGCGTGGCTATAGCAAAGGCGCTAACCGCAACGCCTACGAAGTGCCATTTGTTTTTCGGGCCGGCGGCGCCAGAGTTGTTGTTAATGTAGAAGTTAACGGCAAATCAGGGCCTTTTATTTTTGACACCGGCAATAGTGCTTCTGGCATTGTCTTTCACACCCCGGCACAGGCAGAGAAGTACGGCGTAAAAATTCCAGACGATGCAGAAACCTCTATTATGTCAGGAGTAACCGGGTCGGGTGCCACAAAAGTATTTACCATTCAGCGTGCCAAACTGGGACCAATTGATCGCACTGACCTCTCGGTTTCGGTGGGCAACACCGGTTCAGGTGAACTGCCACTACTCGGGCAACCATTCTGGCAAGGTTTTGAATATACGATCAATCGCGAAAAAAGCGTAATCGAATTTGTCCGACGATAAATGCTCAATGCAGACAAGAAACTTATTTGCTTGTGTATTACTGGCACTGTCCATGGTGCTCTCAATTGGCCCAGTATCAGCGGTCGAAAATAAACGCGATCAGGGAATTAAGTGTTACAACGCTAAAAACTTTAAACAAGCCGTGACGCTTTTAGATCAGCATCTCACCGCCTATCCGCAAGATATTTACGCTCTTTATTATGATGCTCTGGCTTGCCAGGGCATCGGTGACATGGGCAAAGCCAAAATTTATTACCGGCAAGTGGCCACCCTCGCACCAGGTCATCAACTTGGCGGGTACGCCATAACCGCGCTCAGGCAAATCGACCCAAGTTTTCGCGGAGGCTCAGCCTCATCTTCACCTTCTTCTTCATCTTCAACATCTTCGCGATCGACTTCGAGAGCATCATCCGGCGGTCAATCGAATCAATTAGATTCGTCAATACCCATGGAATGGGACGTGCAGTGCGAGCCGGCCGACCAGGGCGTCTGGGTCGATGTAAAACTGAACGGCCGTCCCATTAAGATGATAGTAGATACGGGTGCACCAACTATGGCATTAGGGCGAAGCCAATTGGAAGCAGCTGGAATTGAATATCCGAAACCACCAGCAAAATCTGCCGATGGTTCTGCTGAAAGAATGGCAGCACGTGGTTATTTTCCTATGAATGTAAAAATTGGTCCGGTAGAAAAAAACGTTATGGTGCATATTTTAGATAATAATCACGGCACTCCGCTCGTCGGGCAAACCTACATAGGGCTTTTTGAGTACACACTTGATCCTGGTGCTAAACGCATTCATTTTAAACAGAGGGGATATAACAAAGGCGCTAATCGCAATGCCATCGAAGTTCCTTTCGAATTTGTTAAAGCCGGCAATCGCATCGTAGTGAGGGTAGAGATTAACGGCAGAGCCAATCCGTGCATATTTGACACCGGCAATACGGCCGCAGGCATTATATTTTTCAATTCAGCACAAGCCGAAAAATATGGTGTGCGCGTCCCTCAAGATGCAGAAATGTCGCTGATTACAGGTGTGCATGGCACGGTACCCGCGAGAAAATTCACCCTACCAAGAGTTCGACTTGGACCAATTGATAAAAATGATGTGGTGGTTCAAGTTCAAGAGGGCCGCGCTGACGACTTGCCGCTGCTCGGGCAGCCATTCTGGCAAGGTTTTGAATATACGATTAATCGTGAAAAAAGCGTAATTGAATTTGTTCGACGGTAACCACAAAGTGTTTAAAACATATTTCCTGCCTTTCTACTTGACACTACTGGTAGTGCTGGCGGCGAATGAAGCATTTGCGCTAGATAATAAACGCGACCAGGCGATTAAACTGTATAACGGCAAAAATTACAAAGCGGCAACAGAACTTTTGGACGATCATCTATTGCTTTTCCCTGATGACATATTTGCCCTCTACTATGACGGACTCTCTTATCAGGCACTAGGCCAGATGGAGAGAGCGAAACTTTATTATGTGCAAGTGCTATCTCAGGCACCAAAGCATCAGCTGGGCATTTACGCCAAAACAATTTTAAAGCGTATGGACCCCGGCATGTTTGCTCACGAAAAATCGCAGGCTGAAAGCCAACCTACAATGCCAGGAGTTAAAAATATCCCGAACCCGGCCTTAGATTTTCGCGATCACAGTATTCCTGATGAATGGAGCGTTCCCATTACTGTTGACAGAGATTGCATCTGGGTCGACGTTGAGTTAAACGGCCGCAAAATCAAAATGGAATTTGATACTGGTGCTCCATCTGTGACCATCGGAAAAAACCAAATGGCCGAGATTGGACTTGAGGCACCAAAAACCCCGGCAGAAAGTACAACCGGTGGATCTTCGTCAAACAAACAGGTTCCATGTTGGCATGTTCCGACTAGAGTCAAAGTTGGCGCAGTCGAGAAAACTGTTCAAGTGTTGGTTATGGAAACTAACGAAGCATCGCCACTTTTAGGCCAAAGTTATGCAGGCCTATTTGAATGCACCATAGATGTAAGCGGGAAGAGATTACAATTCAGACAGCGTGGCATCGACAAGGGGGTAAATAGAAATGCATATGCGGTACCTTATATTTATCAAGAAGCAGGCCATCGAATTTTCGTAGATGTAGACATCAACGGCAAAATTGGCCGTTGCATATTCGATACAGGCAATACAGCTTCCGGTCTCTCATTTAACAATTCTGCTCAAGCGGCGAGTTATGGAGTATCAATTCCACACGATGCCATTTCCACAAAAACGGGCGGAGTAAATGGCGAAGGTAGATGCAAGCGGTTCACTATCAGGCGGATGCGGCTCGGGCCGCTCGATAAGACTGACATCAGTGTCACTGTGTCGGAAAAAATTGACGATGACGAACCACCATTACTCGGTGCATCTTTCTGGGAAGGTTACGAATACACCGTTAATCGCCAGAAAAAAGTAATAGAGTTTGTCAGACGCTAATTACTAGATTAAATGCTCCGCAGTTCTGTTTGCAAAACTAAAACGTATACGTTTTAGTTTTGAAGTTGCACCTCGGCTCCGTTTAATCTTAATTACGGTTACTGAATTTTCCCGGTCATAGACAAAAATAAAACCACTGCACCGAAAAGCAATCGATAACCGACGAAAATCCAGGTGTCGTGCTGTTGCAGATATCGTATCAACCAGGCAATGGCTAAATAACTAACCACCGTCGACGATACCAGACCGACCGCCAGGCTGGCCATACTATCAGAATGACCGACCAGTCCATGTTGCACCATGTCTTTAAGTTCAAGTAATCCAGCCAGCGTAATAGCAGGAATGCCGAGCAAAAAGCTAAAACGGGCTGCTTCGGCTCGCTTTAACCCTAGTAGCAGTGCCATTGTTAAAGTACTGCCGCTGCGAGAGCAACCGGGAATTAGAGCGATTGCTTGCGCCAAGCCGACAAGAGCACCATCGCGGCCGGTGATGTCGTCTAAAGTGCGCACATGCTTGCTTACTTTTTCAGCAACCAGAAGCAAAATGCCCATCACAATAGAAGCGCAGCCAATCACATTGAGTGAGCGCAAGGCACTGCCGTCTTGTTCGAGAAATGGCTTGAGCAAAAGACCAAGAACACATATTGGTATGGTACCGATTATGATGGCACCGGCAAGGCGAAAATCGCGGTCAGTGTAATCTTTGTTCTTGATCGCCGCCAACGAACCTTTGGCTATGCCAAGCAAATCTTTAAAGAAATAAGCAAAAACTGCCACCACAGAACCGAGTTGAATAACGGCGCTGTATGCCACTCCTGGGTCTTGCCAGTGCAAAAGTGAAGGCACCACTCGCAAGTGCGCCGTGGAGCTGATGGGCAGAAACTCAGTCAGGCCCTGCACCACTCCCAGTGTGAGCGCTTCCACAATACTAATTGCTGGGTCGGCCATCATGGATACCTGTATGCACTAGTTCTCAAACCTGAGCATTATGGCATTTTACGGCTGCCTGTCTAATGCCTCCCGATAGATATCTGATCGAGATATAGAAAATTCTTTGGCACCTTCCGCGGCTGCACGCGACAATTTCACTCCTGACTTAAGCGCATCATCTATATAAGTAAGGACTTTTTCTTTTTTCGTCGGCTGGCTCAACCAGTCGCTCATGTCTTCGGCCACATCGCTACAGCCAGCCAGCACCAGCACGCATTCGCCCCTGACTTCGCTTCCTTTTATATGGGCAAGAATAGTGGTCAAATCACCGCGAATAAACTCTTCGTGCATTTTAGTCAGCTCACGCACAAGGCAGGCTTTTCGCGCCCCGCAATGAGCTAAAAATACTTCAATCGTGCGTTCAACTTTGTGCGGTGAGACGTAATAAACCGATGTGCGCGAATCTTTAGCCATTCCCTGCACACGAGTGTTGAGTTCGCCAGATTTATCGGGCAAAAAACCCTCAAACGAAAAGCGGTCAAGCGGCAAGCCGCTTCCAACCAGTGCCAAAACAAATGCGGAAGGTCCGGCGATGGGAATCACAGTCATGCCAATCGCAATCGCGCACTCAACTATAGGGTGGCCAGGGTCGCTGATTAAGGGCATTCCGGCGTCGCTGATTAGCCCAATTGTCTGTGATTGAATATTGGCATCTTCAAGCATGCGTAGACGTTCATGCTCATTGAATTTGTGACAGCTTAACATCCTTTTTTTCAAACCAAGGTGGTTGAGTATTTTGATCGATATTCGAGTGTCTTCCGCCAGGATCAGATCGCATGTCTTTAAAGACTCAATTATGCGCGGCGATATATCGGCGAGATTTCCAATTGGCGTTCCTATTATGAACAGCTTTCCCGACACGTTGACATCCCTCCGCGTTTTGCCTGTACAAAAACCGCACCGTTGAAAACTCCCAGACAGTCAAGTATTAGAGCATTTTATCTTTGAATGCAGTTAAGCTGCAGGCTCTTGATAATCAAAGTTTTGAACAGGTTATCTACAGCTGTAAGTATTTTAATTAGAGACTTAGTGAAGACGTCTTGTCTTTGATCTAAAACCCTCTCCCCTTTGTGGTTCAAAGACTTCGAGACTACTAACTTTCTGGTGATGAATATCTTGGAACTTTTTGCTCAGGCTTTGTAATGATTTGCTTTACAAACAACAAATTGTGGGAACTGCAAAAGCCTGTCAGTGGCTTACTTCTATATGCTGTTGCGTTGCTTTCTACGTCATTTGTATGTTCATATTCAAAATGTATACATGACACCGCCTTTATTCCATCAATAAGAGAGAAAAAAGCGTATTTTTGAGTCGCGGCAAGGTCAAGAGAGTACCAAGAGATCATTGCCGTATATCCGTCAGCGGTAGCCTGGCTCAATAAGCCACTTTACAGAGATGCTCTTGCAAAAATTTCCTATTTGAGCATCACCTTTTTGCTTCCATCAAAGCGCTAAACTCATAGGTCCTGTAGCAATTTGATTTTAAAAACAATGAAAAAACCGCTCCTTTTAGCTGCTGTCTTCCTCAGTCAACTCGCGCTTATGCCTCATGCTCAGGCAGTTTCACCCACCCCACCAAAGGCAGTTAAGCCTGGGCAGTCGCCTGTGCCGGCTAAACCAAGTAAAGCGACTAAACCAACTAATCTGAATAATCTTACGAAGCTGCCCCAGCCTGCTATGCGCGACAAATGGGCCGTTCTAATTGGTGTCGGACGCTACTACGACAGTGAAATCGGTATATTGAAATACGCCAGCAGCAACGTTTTGAAAGTGGCGAAAGTTTTTGTCGATCCTGATGTGGGGCGCTTTGCTTCTAATCATGTTCTGGTTGTGACGCAAGATAAGGCTAATAAAGCCAGTATCAATCAGGCGGTGTGCGAAGACTGGCTGTACAAAAAAGCCCAGCCCAACGATTTGATAGTCTTCTATATTTGTATGCGCGGCGCACCCAGCGAAAGCCTCGATGATTGGCTTTTGCTTGGTCCAGATTCAACTCTGGCTAATAAAGGTCAAACAGCCATCAGTCTGGCTGGAATGCTGGGTGATTTGCGCAAGCGTACTCAGTCAAAAAATGTCGTCTGCCTTCTTGACACTCAAATGGCCGGGTCAAACGCTAAAGATGGCCAAGGTTTCGGCCAAATTTTGAAAAAGATTGCTGAAAATAGCCAAACCACCATTTTGACAGCTGACGAAAACCTCTTGCACTCGCAAAATTCGCCCAATGGTGCGAGCAGCAGTTTTGTGGAATACCTGACCGAAGGCATGAAAGCAGGCGGCGGCACATTGTCTCTTGATACAGTGGCCGGGTTTATAAACCAGTCGATGGTCAAGGATGGCCTGACGCAGCCGCAAAAGCCTGCACTGCTGGTTACCACCGCCAATGCTGACGTCGCCAAATTGCCTCTGGGTATTTTTATAAAGAATGGATTGGTCCAAGACTCAAGCGGGAAAGTTCAGCAAGCGCTGACCGAAGAGCAAAAGTCTTTACAGGAAGACGACGATCAAGACCAGGATGGGCCAGAAGTAGATTTTGGCCCATATATGAAGGCCATGAAAAAAGCAATTCAGGCCAAATGGGTCTCGCCTAAAGGATTCGACCAGAAAAAAGTGGTCACCGCCTTCTCTATACAGCGCGATGGACGCATAACTGAAGCCGAATTAGTGGAAAGCAGCGGCAGTGCCGACATAGACAAAACCGCCATGCAAGCTTTGAAAGATGCCTCGCCCCTGGCTCCTCTGCCAAAAGGCTCGCCGAAGCATGTGCAGATCCGCTACAAGTTCGATTATCAGGTTAAATGAGCCCGAGGACCTTTGGGCGCCCGTGCCGTTTGGCCACTAAATCATGACAACTATTAAATAGAGACTACGTAGAAACCACATTGACGGTGCCTGGGCCAGAGCGTAGATTGAGTACATAAGCAGTAAGACATCGATAGCTTCTGCAACTGACCGAATATCCCCAATCGGTATTACCAAACCAAACTTCTATAAGTCCTGATAACTTCAGGCAGGCAAAAAGGGCAAAATCATGAGTAAAGCTGGCGAAGGCAAATTTGAACAACAAGAAGACAAGAACGTCAAAAAAGACGACTTGAATGGCTTGGGCGGCGATTTGCTCTCCAAGAAAGACCCAGTTAAAGCTACTGAAAAGAATGCGGAAACTGGGGCATCGAAGCTCGAAAACATTGACCCGCTCGAAAAGGCGCAGGTAGGTGACAAAAACAGCCCTGAAAAGGTGGTCACTGACTTGCAAAAGAATATCGCTCCTAAGGTGGAAAGCCTGGTAGCTGCCGGTGAATTGAAGAAAGACACTGTCGATCAGTGGAAAAATCAATTCAAATACATTCCAGATTCAGTCTGGAAGAGTATGGAAAAAGCCAACTAGCGGCTCATTAAGCGAAGATTATTTAGGCTTAGATACACATGCCACCTGCTGAAGCCCTCAGCAATCGGCATGTGTTATCATTTGGAGCTGTTGCTTCGAGCGAGCACCTTTTGGTGTCTGCATTGAGGCCACTTTTGAAATGTAAGTAGAGTTTTTGGCGAGAATAAAGAACCGTGCCTAATATCAAGTCAGCGATCAAACGAGTAGCAGTAGCCGAGCGCAACAACGTTCGCAACAGATTCTGGAAATCTACAATGCGCAGCGCGCGTACAAAAGTAGAAGATGCTCTGACCGCTAAAAATGCAGCCGACACTACAGAAGCGCTCAAACTGGCTTTCCAGACCATCGACAAAGCTGTGAGCAAAGGTGTTTTACATAAAAATGCCGGCAACCGCCGCAAAAGTCGTCTGGCACTAAGACTAGCCAAGCTTCAACCGAAAAAATAGAATTCAAAATAGAACCGAGAGCAAATGCCTCGGTTCTGTTTCTTTTTAAGGCTCTTACCGCTATAGTTGTGTGGCTGGAGCCTTTTTGCTGCGCCAAGAACCAGTCGTGATGCCGAATAGGACAGTTTTCGATATACGCAAAATATAGATAGAGAGGATCAACTTGGAACTAGATGTTGGCGCTTATCCTCATCAGCCTGCGGGCATTGAGATTTCACTTTCTTCCAGCCTGAGACCCCAGATCATTAGTAATTCAGACCAGCAAACGATCAATCTAAAAGACATTAAGGGCCCGGTGCATTTAGCCGGTATCGGCGGCATCGGCATGTCGGCCCTGGCCAGACTGCTTTTGCAGCGCGGTCACAAAGTATCGGGCTCCGACAAGTCAGCCAGCCCCATTACAGAAGAATTGCAGAGCAAAGGGGCCGAAATTTTTCTTGGCCATCAAGCCCAAAACATGTCCAAGGCCGGCGCTTTGATTATCTCAACAGCCATCGTCGACGGTAATCCAGAGTTAGAAGAAGCAAGGCGCAAAGGGCTGCCAATCTGGCACCGCTCAGAATTGCTCGCCTATCTAGCAGCAGACGACAAAATGGTAGCCATCACAGGCACCCACGGCAAAACCACTACTACGGCCATGGTTGGCCAGGTAATGGTCGATTGTGGCCTTGATCCAACTATTGTGGTGGGTGGAATCTTTCACAAGATCGGCTCTAATTCGAGACTGGGTCACGGTGGCTATTTTGTCGCCGAATCAGATGAATCTGACGGCACGCATATTCGCTCGCTGCCTTACATTTCGGTGATCACTAACATTGAAGCGGATCACCTGGAAAATTATCCTGGCGGCCTCGACCAGATTCTGTCGACCATGAGTAAGTTTCTCAGTCAAACCAAGTTGTTCAGTGTCATTTGCAGCGACGATAAAGGTTGCCTGGAGCTTCTAAAACGCACCCCGGCTCCTGCGGCCCGCATAATCACTTACGGCACTGGTACAGGCACAGATACAAGTACAGAGGACACCAAGCCCGAATATCGCATGGTCAGCTTACCGGGCTTTGATATGCAAGTATTTAAAACGGGTCAACTGCTTGGCACAGTCACTATGAAAGTGCCGGGCGAGCACAATAAACTCAACGCCCTGGCCGCCGTCGCCGTGGGCATGGAGTTAGGCAAATCGTTTAGCGATATCGCATCAGCTTTATCGACTTTCGAAGGCGTGGACCGGCGTTTTCAAATGATTGGCGTAGGCGGCGGCATCACCATCGTAGACGACTATGCGCACCACCCCACAGAAGTGACCGCAACTTTGAAAGCGGCCCAGGAATATATGCGGGTGAAAAGAGGCGAAGCTAAAAAGAGTGGCCGCGTAATTATTCTCTTCCAACCGCATCAACCGGCACGTTTGAGAGACCTCTGGCAGGAATTTTCAGAATCATTCACCGAAGCAGATTTAGTTTTACTGACTGATGTTTACATCGCCCGTGGTGGCACAATCGAGGGCATCGATTCGGCCCACTTCGTCAAAGCAATCAAGCATGAAAATGCGCACTATTTACCCGGCCCCACACCCGGCCTGGCCGCTCTTGTGCTTGATCATTTGCAAGCGGACGACCTGGTGCTCACAGTAGGAGCAGGCGACGTCACTAATGTAGGCAGTCAGTTACTGGCTTTGCTCGAAAACAGCAAGACAAATAATAATAGCAGGCATATTTAGGCCATAAGAAAATGACATGGAAGAAGCACTGCAGGCACCACTAGCTCGAATTACGACTTTGAAAATTGGTGGCGACGCTGATTGTCTTTGCCATCCTCAAAGTGTGACTGAGCTGGTTGACCTCGTGGCCAGACTGAAGAGCGAAGGCACGCCGTGGTATGTCGTAGGCGGCGGCTCTAATTTGCTGATTTCTTCTCAAGGCTTTAGAGGCACAGTCATTCGCACCACCCAATTGACCGCTATTCGCCTTGATCAGCCAAATTTGCTTGAGGCTGAAGCGGGCGCACGGCTGCCTCATTTAGCCAGGCATGCGGCACAAAATGGTTTGGCCGGCCTGGAATTTGCCGTAGGCATTCCCGGCACCGTTGGTGGTGCAGTGATTATGAACGCCGGTGCGCATGGCAGCTCCATATCGGCTATCTTTGACTCAGCCAAAATTTTAGATAGTGTCACCGGCGAAGTAGAAGAATTGCGCAGTGAGCAGATGGCTTTTCAATATCGCCGTTGCGCACTCGACCCTGCCAGGCATGTGGTGCTGTCGGCCAAGTTTAATATGCCCAGCGATGTACCTGAAGAAATTGAAAAGCGTACCAAACACAATGAAGACTACCGCTGGAAAACTCAGCCACTAGGTTTTCCTAACGCCGGCAGCACTTTTAAGAATCCACTTCCTGACAAGGCCGCCGGCTTTTTGCTCGACCAGGCAGGTGTGAAAGATCTCAAGGTGGGCAATGCGGCCGTATCATCAATTCATGCCAATTTCATCGTCAATCTAGGTGGGGCAACGTCTCACGACGTTATTATTTTGATGAAAAGAATGCAAGAGATGGTGCGGGAAAAATTTAAGTTGGATTTGATACCGGAATGGAAGACCATGGGAACATTCACAGACGCTGAAATGAGCGTCTGGCAACAAAAAGCAGCGGAGAAAAAGCAGTGAAGACGGCACCTAAAATTACAAAACAATCAGTGGTAGGCGTGCTTTACGGCGGCTTATCAAACGAAAGAGAAGTGTCATTGCGCTCCGGCAAAAATTGCTACAACGCTCTTTTGCGCTTGGGTTATGAAAACACCGTTTTGATTGATGTCAGCGAAAATCTCACCACTGATTTAAAAGAGCATGCCGTAGAAATTGCTTTTCTCTGCCTGCACGGCAAATATGGTGAAGATGGCACCGTGCAAGGCTTGCTTGAATTGATGAAAGTGCCTTACACAGGCTCAGGAGTATTGTCATCGGCTCTGGCAATGAACAAGCCGCTCACCAAGCGAGTTTTGAGTGCACAGGGTCTGCCTTTCCCAAAAAGCTTTGTCATTGAAGATCACGAAAGCGATAATTTCGAGCAATTTGTCAAAACGCTTCCGGCACCACCTGTAATGGTTAAGCCTTTAAATGAAGGCTCATCAGTGGGTGTGTTTAAGATTGAAGAGCAGAGCGAGCTGTCTGACTGCGTCAAGAAAGTTCTACGCGAATATGGCGGCGCCATTGTTGAAGGTTTTGTCGCTGGTCAAGAAATTACGATAGGCGTGCTGGAAGAAAGCCATAACACTGCTGGTGGTGCGCTGGGTCATGGTCACGCCAACGGCACAGCTGTACTGGCCCAGTCTGGCACGCAGCTGGTAGCATTGCCTATTCTTGAACTTAGACCAAAGAGCAAAGCCGGTTTTTACGACTACGAAGCCAAATACACTGCGGGCATGACCGAATTTGTACTGCCGGCTGAGTTGAGCGAATCTCGCACCAAAGAAGCACAAGCGTTGGCCAAGAAAACGTTCAGAGCTCTCAACTGCAGCGGTTATGCTCGCGTCGATATGATCGCCGGCCATGACGGTCAGCTCTATATACTAGAAGTGAATACATTGCCGGGAATGACCGACACTTCAGATCTGCCTGCCATGGCCGAAGTAGCAGGCATTAGTTACGACCAGCTGGTAGACCGCATTTTACTCAGCGCCGGTTTGGACAAATAAGCTGAGAAATTTTCAAAAATTTCTCAGCGATTCAGAACTAGCGCTTAAACCACTTGAGTATTTTGCTCAACAGGCCCTCTTTTTCAGGCGGGCGTAAATCTCTTACCGACCGCATCTGTGGCCTGCTGCCGCTCTCAGACGTCGATACTCTCTGGTCACCAGGAGACGACATGCGTTGTGAGCCCGACTTGGTACCGGTGCCGGTTTTAGGACCAGTAGATTTCTGGTTGCCAGTTTTTTGGGCCGCCTTTTGAGCGGTCACTTTTTGGTTTCTGGAAGACGATGGATTAGGATCTCGACTGCCAAAAGCCCGCAACCGATCGAAACTGGCCTTACCTGACGAGACTGATGCAGAATGGCGTTTACGCTCATTATCTTGTTCTTGCTTCAAGGCGCTGGCCGCAGCCGCCATGCCAGATTTCATAATCTTCTGACTGATGTACTGCTCTTCTTTCGTAGTATTAGAACGCTGCAAAAAGACTTCGTCAGGGATGGCGAATTCTGCGTGCATCTCCTGATAGATGCGATAAAGAGTGTGGCGCACATGGCGAGCTGTAGCGGGTCTATCTTCGGGACTGTGCGACGTCAGCTGTTTTACCAGAATGTCGAGATTTTCATTAATGTCGGGACGGTGTTGACGAGGCTGGCTCGCGGTGAGCGGCTTAGGCCGCACACCAGTGAGCAAATGGCCGATGGTGGCACCGAGCGCATAAAGGTCGCTTCTGGTTTCAGGTTTGCCAAAATATTGCTCTGGCGGTGAATAGCCGGCCGTTACAACTCTGGTGGCAGACTCTTTAGGCATAAAGGTACGAGCGATGCCAAAATCAATAAAGATGATTTGGCCTTCAGGCGTAAGCATGAGATTGCTTGGTTTAAGGTCACGATAAATTACTGCCGGTTCTTGATCGTGCAAATATTCCAGCACTTCGCAAATTTGAATGCCAACTTTGACGGTGTCGTCATCATTAAATGCACCAAAGTCGCTGATCACAGATTCGAGCGACGAGCCGCGCACATAATCCATAACCAGATAATGTTTGCCGTCTTCGGTGGAATAGCTGTCGAAGAATCGCACCACTCCCGGATGGTTGAGACTTTTAAGCAACGAGGCTTCGCGCTTGAAAAGGCGTACGGCCTCTGTTCTTTCTTCAGGGTCGGCATATTTGCTATTTAATTGCTTGACTACACAGGGCGAATTTCCTGCCGCTGAATCTTCAGCTAAATAGATAACGCCCATGCCCCCAGTGCCGAGCATCTGCAACCATCTATAGCGTTTGAACCAGGGATCGGTCGAATCGGTCAACAGAGGTCTCCTTCAAACCATTATCTATGTTCCCCGGTGATGGTTATTTTTATGTCTAGCCGGATGTACTGTGCAACACGACTTTATTTTTTGTTATCGGCCAGCCGCTGAAAAATAGCTGAGAAATAGCCGGACAAATTTATGTTGACATACGTTTGTATGGTTGTTATTATTCAACAGTCTCCCCCACCAAAGCACTACTCAAATTGCTAGAAACTAGCGGAGGTGATTTTATGAGTCTTGCCAACATATCACTGGTGGGGAACCTGGTTAAAGCTCCTGAACAGATGCAATTCAGCAGCGGCAGAGTAAAAACTACATTGATTGTAGCTGTAAATAGCATCAGCAAAGCAGCAAAAGTCAGTAGAGCCGATAAAGAGAAGATCGATATTAGTGGAGGTACACCGACTACAACAGCAGACTTTTATAGAGTTGAAACCTGGGGCAAGCTTGCAGAACTTGCATCCAGATATCTAAACAAGGGTAATCAAGTTACCGTCTCGGGCAGGCTTGTTCTGGACCACTGGACCGACAAGCACGGCGTTAGCCGAATTACACCTGTGGTAGAAGCCAACCAGCTTTCGCTGCCTCAAAAACCAAAATCGTCAGAGTTTGACGACAAAGTTAAAGAGGCAAGTTAGCTATAAGACTAGTAAGGCCAATTAACTAAAACTACAATAGACATGGCTCCTCCCTACACCACACACAAGTTAGGATGAGCAAAAAAAAGACGAGGGACGGGTTCCGGGCGAACCTTTCCCTCGTTTTTGTTGCGCTGCTTGCCTTTTCCGGTTCATATTGCAAAGTAGTTTGCGCTAAAATCGTTCAACATTAACTCCATCAAGAGCAGATTACTCATGAAGTCAAGAAGCATTGCGGCCTTACCAGTTTTACTCAGCCTGGCCTTTAGTCTGTCGCCTCAGGCATTATTTGCCGCTGCCGATGATGACGATAGAGCGAGCAAAGTACAGGCCGTAGCCGATTCACTCAAACTAGACATGCTCATGGTTGAAGGTCTAAACAACTACAAACATGGCCGCTACAGAGACGCCATCAAATCGTTTGAACAGGCCAAAGCGCTGGGCACCACTTCTGACTATCAGAAAGCATCGCTTGATAACGGTTTAGCTGAAGCCTATCGCTCAGCCGGAAAATACAAAGAAGCAGAAGCGCTTTTTAAATCTGCCATTGCCGAAGCTGAGCAAGACGACAAAAAGCACCTCAATAAGAAATATAAGGCCGGAAAAAAACGCAGCAGCGATCTCATACCTCTGATGATGAGCGAACTTTCGGTGCTTTATTTAGATCAAAGCAGATTTCCGGAATGCGAAGAAATTCTCAAACGCTCCATTGAGCTTGGCACCACCAAAGTTGGGCCTAATGATGTCAATCTGGCTCTGCCACTAAATAGCATGGCGCGACTTTACATCAAATGGGGCAAACTGACCGAAGCCAAAGAAGTTAACGATAAAACTATGGCTCTTTTCAAAACGCCAGCATCGAAAAACAATTCGCTGTATTGCTATACAGCGTTCAATCTGGCACAGATTTTGAACGAGACCGGAAGATACAAAGAGTCTGAGCTGCTGTACAAAGCGGCACTCGTAGGCCTGGAAAATTTCCTCGGATTTGATCACGAATATTGCGCTAATGCACTCGAACCACTAGGCGAACTGTATCGAAAAGAAAGTCGTTATGCAGAGGCAAAAAAAGCTTTTCAAAGAGTGCGCAAAATTCGCGAATTGACTTTGACCAAAGAGCATCCCGATTATGGCAAGGCGCTTCTAAACCTGGCACTAGTTTGCCGAGACGAAGGACGTTATGCTAAGGCAAATGAATATTGCGCTCAAGCAACTAAAATCATTGAAGCAGCTCTTGGGCAAAACAACGTAGAAATTTCAAAATGCTGGATCACCGAAGCTTCTATTTCTCGCTATCAGGGCCGATATACTGAAGCCGAAGAATTAGCACGTCGAGCCTTGGCTCTGGATGAAAAACTGTTGACCGCAGATCATCCGTCAGTTGCTCACGATATGTTGGAGTTGGCAAATATTCTGGCAGACGAAGGCAAACTGGCCGAAGCGGAAGAACTTTCAAATAAATCGCTCAAAATAAGCCAAGCAAAACTTGGTGCCAATCACCCTGATATTGCCAACTCAATTCACGGACTGGCCAGAATATATTTTGCTCAGAAAGATTATGCCAAAGCAGAGCCTATGTACAGGCAGGCTCTGGAGCTAGCTGAAAAATCGCTGGGCAAAGAAAATACGCAGGTAGCAAATGACTTGCGAGAACTGTCAGAACTGCTCATTGTGCAGAAAAAATATGATCAAGCAGAACCGCTGCTCAAACGCGCACTTGAAATTGACCAGTCCCTTTTTGGTAAACAAAGCCCGCAGATGGCGCGAGATCTAACTGCTTTAGCCAATTTGTATATGGTGCAAAACAAAAAAGATCTGGCAGATCCACTACTTGCTCAGGCAGCCGCAATCACTGCTTCTCTTCCTGGTGGCGATGCGCTGCAGAAATACGCCGCAGCAACTCTTGCACCGAGTGCAGCCATTGATAAAAACATTGCCGATAAATGGGCAATCGTAGTGGGCATCAGCAATTTTAAAGATCCATCAATTAATTTAAAATATGCCGCAAAAGACGCCACTGATTTTCGCAATTTTTTGATCGCCAAAGAAAACTTCAAGGCCGATCACGTTCAGTTACTGACCGATGCTAATGCCACCAAAGAGAAAATTATTTCAAAACTTGGTGAAGGCTGGCTGGGCAAACTGGCTCGCAAGGACGATCTTGTTCTCATTTATGTATCTAGTCACGGCAGCGCGTCGCAAGAGCAAGTTGGTGTGAACTTTTTGGTTTCTCACGATACCGACAAGTACAAACTGATTTCAACTGGTCTACCGATGCAGTGGCTGACGAAAATTATTCAAGAGCAAGTTAAAGCCAGTCGTGTAGTAGTAATTCTAGACGTCTGTCACAGCGGCTCAGCCGGTGACGAATCGAAAGATGTATCTGATGACGATGATGATGTTCGCACAGGTGAAGGCAGCAAGGGTCTAACTCGTACGGCATTGAATGTAGGCGGTCTCAATCTGGGCAGTGGGCAAGTGATATTGTCGTCGTCACTGGCCGATCAAGTTTCGTGGGAATCGAAAAACTATCCCAATAGTGTTTTCACCAAGCGATTGATTGAAGCTTTGCAATGCAATGGACCTGCCACTACTTTGCGTCAAGCCTATGAGCAGCTGAGAACTACTGTGGGGTCAGAGGTGCTAAGTGATCGCAGTGTAGTGCAGACACCCAATTTATATAACAAAGGCTGGTCTGGTGGCGACCCTATTCTAGCGGCCCCGGCTGCGCAACCGAGACCGGCTAAGTAAGTTCATTCGGGTGCCATGCCAGCAATGCTGGCGGGAAGATTAACTACTGGCTGGATCTGTTTTCAAAACTAAAGCGTTTACGCTTTAGTTTTGAGAATGACTGGAGAGCCTGACTGCAGAAATGTTTGAACGGGTACAAGCAAAACAGATTCTGTGGTGCTGAATTAATGTCTACGAAAAGATTATCGTTCTTAGGTCATTTGATCATTGCTAGCATTCTTTTTGCAGTGGCGGCTTTGACTCTATGGATGGTGCAGATGCGATCAGGGCCTACCTACACAGCAAGCAGATATTTTCCTGCACGAGTAGATGAATTTAGCCAGAAGTGGTATAGCAAGCATTTATCAGCTATGAACGAAGCGTCTATTTATAATTTAGCACCACCGGATGGCCGAGTTATTTTTCGCTTTATTTGGCTTCGAACCTTTCATCACCCCGTGTGCGTGGGTTTAGAGCACAACAAAGATGGAAAAACATTTGTCCATGTGATCGCTAGTGTCCGAGAGGACCAATACAAGACCTTGGCCAATGGCTTTTAGATGAGGCGAAATTGACACCGAGCGGTCGGTTCTACTAACCCAGCGTCCTATATCTCACACTGCTTTGTTACCTCGGATTGTTTTCGAAACTAGAACGTATACGTTTTAGTTTCGATCAGGCTCTCCGCAGTAATTGCGAATGGTAACATCTAACCATGACATTCGAGTTTTACATAGATAGAGGCGGAACATTTACTGACATCGTGGCAAAAGGGCCCGATGGAAAAATATACGTCCATAAGATACTTTCAGAACTACCAGATCACAGTCAAGATGCTGCAGTCTTGGGCATTAGCGCCGTTATTAATCAAGCCAATCCCGACCAGCAGGTTAACCAAAATATTGGTCAGGTTCGTATCGGTACAACAGTTGCCACCAACGCATTGCTTGAGCGCAAAGGTGAGCCCTTACTGCTGGTGACAAACCAAGGCATGAAAGATGCCTTCAAAATCGGTTACCAGAATAGGGCTGATATCTTTGCTTTAGAAATAGTAAAGCCCACTCCAATATTTGGTGAAGTTATTGAAGTACCAGGGCGTTTTAGTGCAGATGGAGAAGAAATTCAGAGTTTCGATTTTGAGCAAACAAGAGCTCTACTGCAAGGGGCCAAAGATAGTGGTTTTAGATCAATAGCAATAGTTTTTATGCATAGTTACCAATATCCTCAGCATGAAGATAAATGCGCTGCCATAGCCAAAGAACTGGGCTTTGAAAACATTTCTAAATCAAGCGAAATCAATCCGTTGATTAAATTCATTAGTCGCGGTGATACCACTTTAGTAGATGGTTATTTAACACCAGCATTGAAAACGTATACAGACAGGCTCTATGACCAGCTACTGAGTCTAAACTCACAATTGAACCAAAACCAATCAGCGAACCGAGAGAAATCACTATGCCAAACAAATCTGCAGATCAAATTTATGAAGTCTGATGGCGGGCTCACTACTAAAGATTTTTTCCGCGGTCGTGACGCCCTAATCTCTGGTCCTGCCGGCGGGGTAGTAGGAGCGAAAAAGGCAGCCGAGGTGCATGGCATTTCCAATATTGTCGGTTTTGACATGGGTGGTACTTCTACAGACGTGTGTTATTTTCAAGGTGAGTACGAGCGCCTTTTCGAAACAATCATTGATGGTATTCGAGTGCGCGTTCCTATGCTAGCCGTGCACACTGTGGCTGCCGGCGGAGGCTCAATACTAAATTTTGACGGCGCTCGCTTTTTAGTTGGACCACATTCCGCTGGGGCACAACCGGGCCCCGCCTGCTACGGGCACGGTGGACCGGCCACGGTGACAGATGCCAACTTGTTGCTGGGCCGCATATCACAAGCGCACTTCCCTCAATCGTTTGGAGTCGACCATCATCAGCCACTAGATTTGGTGGCTACGACCAATCGTTTCGATGACCTACGCAAGCAGATCAATAATAAAAGCATAGAAGAAATAGCCTGGGGATTTCTTACAGTAGCAGTTGAGAAGATGGCTCAGGCGATTTCAAAAGTTTCAACGCAAAAAGGTCATGACGTTAGTGAAGCGACAATAGTAGCTTTTGGTGGCGCCGGAGGTCAGCATGCTTGTTTAATAGCTGAAAGACTGGGGGTCAAGCAGATATTAATAAGCCCATTAGCTGGAGTTCTGTCTGCCTATGGAATTGGCGCTACTACAACGACCGCAACCGTCGAGCAATCAATACGAAAAGAATTTACCGCTTCTCTATTAAAGGAATTGCCCGCAGCAATCGAAAAACTTTGCCGAGTTGCGACACAAAAACTTCAGGCTCAAAGCGCAGCAGCTAACGTGCTCTTAAACCAGCAACTCTTCTTGCGCTATCAAGACTCTGATACAACTATTCCAGTAGCATTAAACTACAACCTCAAAGAAACCACGAAAAACTTTCATGACCGTCATAAAAAACTATTTGGCTTCGCGTTCGAGAGTAGCTGTCTTATCTTAGAGGAAATACGAGTTACTGCCCAGAGCGAACCCGGCAACTTATCACTCAATTCAATTCAAAATGTGACAGCCGAACCAGGCAGCGAAAATCCTTCTCCGGCAGAACCAAAAGCTACCGATCATTTGCTCTTTTCGCGAGGCGAGTGGCATGCGACAAAAATTCACGTGCGCGAGTTGCTAGGCGCGGGCACAACGATTTATGGCCCGGCCCTGGTGGCGGAATATACAGCTACAACAATTATTGAACCCGGATGGTCAGCTGAGGTTTTGCACGATGGTACTCTACTTCTCAAACAAACAGAGAGTGAGCAAAACTTTCAACGTGAAGATTTAGAAGAAGCAGAACAGTCAGCAGAAGAAAAAAAAGTAGACCCTGTAAAGCTCGAACTGTTTAGCAATATGTTCATGTCGATTGCCGAGGAAATGGGAATTACTTTGCAGCAAGCAAGTCATTCAGTTAACATCAAAGAGCGTCTAGACTTTTCCTGCGCCCTTTTCGACAGCGATGGACGCCTTATTGCCAACGCCCCACACATTCCAGTTCATCTTGGCTCTATGGGTGATTCAGTAGTGAGTTTGATCAAGTCGCGCGATGGCGATTTAAACCAGCGGCCAATTACAGTGGGCGATGTCTACGTCCTAAATAATCCATTCAATGGTGGCACCCATCTGCCCGATATTACTGTTATCAGCCCCGTTTTTGACCAGCAACAAGAACGACTATTCTTCGTAGCATCGCGAGGGCACCATGCCGATATCGGAGGCATTACACCTGGTTCAATGCCTCCGATGAGCACCACTATAGAAGAGGAAGGAGTACTACTCGATAATTTTCTCATTGTTCAAGATGGTGAATTCAACGAAGCTCCTTTCATTAGTCTGCTTAATTCGGCGCTCTACCCGCCACGCAACATTCGTCAAAATATAAACGACTTAAAAGCCCAGATCGCGGCCAACAATAAGGGAATAGCTGGTCTAAAAGCACTGGTTCAGAAATACGGGCGACAGACTGTTTCAAGTTATATGGACCATGTTCGTGCTAACGCAGCACTAGCAATTCGAAACCTGCTGCTAGATTTAGAAAACGGTCAAGCAACAGGCACCATGGACGATGGCAGCAAAATTGAAGTATCGATTCGCATCAACAAAGAAAATCGCACAGCCGTGATTGATTTTTCAGGCACATCAGCTCAAACGAAAAACAATCTCAACACCCCGCTGGCTGTAACTCGTGCAGCAGTTCTCTATGTTTTTCGCACTTTAACAAGAGCAAATATTCCACTAAACGACGGCTGCATGGAACCGCTAGAACTCATTATTCCAACCGGTTCAATGCTCAACCCCGACGCACCCGCAGCAGTGGTAGCAGGAAACGTTGAAACCTCACAAATAATTGTCGATACACTCTATCGAGCTCTCAACATCATGGCTGCGTCTCAAGGAACTATGAACAACTTCACTTTCGGCGACAATGAAAAACAATACTATGAAACAATCTGTGGTGGCTCGGGAGCTGGCCATTCTTTTAATGGCACAGATGCTATTCAAACTCATATGACCAATTCAAGGTTAACAGATCCAGAAATTTTAGAGTCGCGCTTTCCGGTGCTTCTGGAGGAATTTTCCATCCGCACTAATAGTGGTGGCACTGGGAAATTTAAGGGCGGGGACGGTACGGTAAGACGTCTACGTTTCCTCAAACCAATGTCAGCATCTATACTTTCAAATCGTCGCAGCATTAGGCCACCCGGCCTCGATGGTGGCAATGACGGAGAGTGCGGCGCCAATCAAATAGTGAGAGCGAACGGCAAAATAGAAGAACTCGGTTCAACAGCTACAATTCAAGTAGAATGCGGCGACGCAATCGAGATAAAGACACCAGGTGGTGGTGGCTATGGACGTTTAGACTGATGTTCTGATCATTGCGGGAATGATAAACCACACGTGCCTCCAAATTTTCTACAAATGCGCTTGTAGAGTTTTAGTACAAATGTAATTTAGTCGAAGAAGCGGTGAGTGTTTTGAATGGCAACCGTTCGATCTTCTGCAACCCCTGCTTTGGTCGCTATGTCAGGCCATTTGCGAACCGAATCCATAACTTGTTCCAAGACTTGAATCACTTTGGCGCGACGTAGGTGAGCTTTGGCACCACAAGCAATAAAATCGTCCAAGACAAAGTTATCGCGCTTTCCATTCATTGACATCTGATGTTTAGAGGTCCAGTCGCCTTTTGGATTAAAGCTATAGGTAATATCAAATGCCGGAGCGAGAGTCCAACTGCCAGTTCTGTCCATTAGAAATGCAATGTTTTTAACATGGTCGTCCTGATTTCGTGCCACGATATTAAAGCAAATTCTTCGAAATTGCTGCAATAGTGCCTCTGCGCCTAGGCCCAAACGCGTCATCACCTGGAGAGCTTGTTCGTACGAATAGGCAGCTGATTGGTTGAAATCAAAATGTGCGAGGCCAGTAAGTGATTGCAAATGTATTTTGCTGCCATCCGGCTCTCGATCAAATCTTTCCGTCATAAAGTGATGCCGATTTGATTCCTGGAAAACTCTACACTGAGTCATGTTTATTTGAGCTTCTTGGGCCATCAAATAGTATGAATACTCAATTACGCCGAACCCCAGTGGATCAGCCAATTCGTGGTCTCTGTTGTTACTTACCCCATCAAACTTGAATAGCCAGTATGAAAAGCCGGAGCCGGCAGCTATTTGGCCAGAGCGAATTTCATTTGTGACTTGATTCCAAGCAATGAGGGCTTTTGCTCTAGCCCCTCCGGCAGATGTCCCGACACGCAGAATGCTTTCGATTGCTTCAGCTTTGCTTCCAGCTATGTCTAAAGGAATGCGAAAGTTTGTTCGTTGTGTCAGGATTTCAGATGCTAGTTTCACTAGCTCTGCAACGTCCAGTTTTTGGCTTCTTGTAGAAAACCTGCTGATGGCGGGCTCAAATTCAAGGGCACCCATCCCCCGATTACCAATGTAGCAAAGACGCTCTACAGAATTAAAGCTGTCTTTTTCTCTTCCAGTCGTGGCGAGCCAAACATCTATGAGTGCATTTCCAAATTTGTCGGGCAAGGAGTCTGCTAAGAGGCCAGGTAAACCGTGAAATGTTGCAGGCGCTAGTGCCGGAAATGAGTAGATTGTTGATGATAATGGCATCTGCAGAGGAGAGATTTGAATGCCACTGGATTGAAACTCCGATGTATATTCAAAATAAGCATATTCTCTCTGCTTGTCCCATGAAACGGCGCCTATTTCTTTTCCCCATAGTAGAACTTTGGCAGTCGTCATTTATCGGACCAGCTCCACGGTATCGTTTCATCAGAGTTTTTCATCGTTTTTCTGCTAGCTCGTTTTCGTGTGTGACTTCGAAGATTAGCCATTTGTACTGGACTTGGTGGCGTTTCAGGAATCCACATATCCATTCCTTGCTCAAGTCCCAATGCTCGTAGCACGTGCAGAATGTTGACTAAAAGAGTTGAGTGACTTCCTGATTCAATTCTTTTTACAGTAGCAATGGATACACCTGCACGTGAAGCCAATTCTTTTTGCGACATGTTCTTGTTTAGTCGATGCTGTGCAATTCGGGACCCTAGGTCTTGCAATGATAACGTAATAGCCATATAGAATCATCCTTGATCTATTATAGGATATATTTAGCCTTATTGTATCACAGTTGAGCTATTAACGTAACTCAGAATTAAGGGCTCATCAATGATATAAAAATTGCCAATTATGCACTTAAAGATTCATTGATGATACGAAATGGATTCAACGGTTTGCAGGTTTGGTGGTACCATCAAATGAGCCGCGCCGCAAAGCATGCCTGTTTTCATCTCAGGCGTGCGCAGTTCTTAGCCCGTTCTTTCGTTTCTCACTCTTTCGTTGATGCGAATCATGTTGCAGAATATACGACGAAATCAGCTTTCAGCCGTGTTCACAAAAGCAACACCCGGAATAGTATCAAGTGGGTCGCATGAATCGAGCCGGGCGTCGTACTGCAGCGGCCCGAATAGACGACATATCTCGTACGGTACGCCCTCGAAATTTGTGAAAAATCAACTGGCACCACTCGTGGTGTCAGTTAATTCGAGCCAGAATTGGCGGACAATGTCACGCCGAACGTTTTATCATGTCACGCCGCTACGAACTATGCACCTGCTAGAATACCGAGGTCCCGGACTGAAGGATTTAATAATGCCTCGGCTAGACCTGATCTCCGGAAGTAAATCTCTACCCTGGTCGCGAAAGTGTAGTTATCTAGCTTTGTCGCTGTGCTTGATTACAAGTGCCATTTCTTTGCATTCCGAGCCGGCTAGCGCTCTTGACCCAACCAATCCAGCTTCAGAAACTTTATCTGAGCCCAGTCAGGCTCCTGTGACCATTGGTGAGCTGACTAGAAAGCTTGATCAGTTAAAAACTCTGGTTGCCGAAATTGAAAAAATCACTAGCGAGTTGCAAACTGCCAGCGCTAGAAGCGACGCTTCTAGAAAGATACCAGCAGTCGTAGAAAACTCAAAAGCTCTCCTAGTAAAGGCGTTTGTAGACAACTATCCGGCTAAGGAAGGCGGTCTTAATAACATCTTGGAAGATCTCGACGCCTTTAGCCGCGCCTCAGAGCATAGCCTTGAGGGCAGGGTCGAAACGATTGATACCATCGCTAAGATTATTTTGGCGCCGGTGACTAAGCCACTTTCGAAAGAAGAGCGCCTTGATATTGCGGCCGACCTCATACAGAACGTTGCATTTCCAACAGTGCACATCAATCAGTTGGGCTCCACTGGCACAATTGCTTGTCTGGAGGTGCGTATTGCCAGCCGTCACCCCGAAAAATATGCTGATTTTGTGCAGGACTTTGTCAACAAGGGTCACTATCGGTTGCTCGATGGTCATAACATCTTGTTTGTACTGGAACTGTCACAACCGTTATCTAGAGGCAGTTCCTGGGACTATGTAGGCGTGCTTGTAGGCGTCGAAGCCTGTGACCTGGTGGCATGATCATTTAAGACTGTGCCAGGCATTAACATAGCGAAGTTTTCTACAGGGGCGTTTGTAGAAATTTTGTAGGCACCATTTTCTGCCTACAAAATCCTAATTTTGCATTGAGAGATCAGCTGCTGGATTCCTCACATCAAAAAGGTTTCCTTCAGTACTTCCTGTGGGTTTGCCAGCATTTGGATCATTTCTTTTTCGCTCCTATGAATGCTTAACGGAAACGATGAATGAGAGCAGACCTGATGGTTGCAGTTCAGCAATGTCGCCTCTTATGAATTCCTCGTTCCATTTATAGATGCGTCAAGTTGAGGACAAAGAAGATCTGCTTACTCGCGAGAGATGATTGTTGATCGGGCCGCAACAATTTGCCTACAAATTTCCTACAAGTAGACGAAAGTAGACAACTGCTTTTCACTGCCCCTGCATGCGTTTCCGTGATATGGCACCACTGGAAGATCTTTGTAGGTCTACAAGCTTGCCTACACGTGCCAGCTAAGGCTTGCGGCATCGGGCATGTGTGAGTTCCTACAGGAATCTGACTCATTCCATACCCCTTACTTTCAACTGCCACCTATTATAGGTGCCTGACATGTTTCATAAGTCGGCGGCAATAGAAGCTAACTTCGGAAGTTAGGCAAAACAACGGTCTAGTTGTCGGCAACATAAGTGCCGGCCACGCGACCAGGCATCGCATTAAATACCAGGACGACGCTTCCTGTACTGGTCGCACTTCCAATCTACTTTTTTTTTACAACAGCACTGTTATTTTCGCTGCATATTTTTGGGAAGTCCCCCTCCGATACGAGGTTTTAATATGTTAGAAAATCACGAAGCGACCGTCACTAAGAACGCATTTTTCGTCAAAATATAAACGACTTGAAAGCACAGATAGCGGCCAACAATAAGGGAATAGCTGGTCTAGAGGCACTGGTTCAGAAATATGGGCGACAGACTGTTTCAAGTTATATGGACCATGTTCGTGCTAACGCAGCACTAGCAATTCGAAACTCATTGCTAGATCTAGAAGACGGCCAAGCAACAGGCACCATGGACGATGGCAGCAAAATTGAAGTATCGATTCGCATCAAAAAAGGAAATCGCACAGCCGTGATTGATTTTTCAGGCACATCAGCTCAAACGAAAAACAATCTCAACACCCCGCTGGCTGTTACTCGTGCAGCAGTTCTCTATGTTTTTCGCACTTTAACAAGAGCAAATATTCCACTAAACGACGGCTGCATGGAACCGTTAGAACTCATTATTCCAAATGATTCAATGCTTAACCCCGCTGAACCGGCAGCAGTAGTAGCAGGAAACGTTGAAACCTCACAAATAATTGTCGATACACTCTATCGCGCTCTGAACATCCTGGCTGCCTCTCAAGGAACTATGAACAACTTCACTTTCGGCGACAATGAAAAACAATACTATGAAACAATCTGTGGGGGCTCAGGCGCGGGCCGTTCTTTTGCTGGCACAGATGCTATTCAAACTCATATGACCAATTCAAGGTTGACAGATCCAGAAATTTTAGAGTCACGCTTTTCTGTGCTCCTTGAGGAATTTTCCATTCGCAAAAATAGTGGTGGCACTGGAAAATTTAAGGGCGGGGACGGTACGGTAAGACGTCTACGATTCCTCAAACCAATGTCAGCATCTATCCTTTCAAATCGTCGAAAAATCAAGCCACCCGGCCTCAATGGTGGCAATGACGGAGAATGCGGCGCCAATCAAATAGTGCGAGCGAGCGGCAAAATAGAAGAACTCGGTTCAACGGCTACCATACAAGTAGAATGCGGCGACGTAATCGAGATAAAAACACCAGGTGGTGGTGGCTATGGGAGAAACTGACTGCAAGGAAAAGCCTTGTTTGTTCTGTGACAGTGCCAGCATTTTTCATACTGGCCTTGCGAAGGGAAAGATGGTATCTTTGGTAAAGAGTTTACTATGCGGAGGGCTGGAACATGTTTATTAAAGTGAATCACAGCCGCCGTTGCTTTTAGAATTTATCAAAAGAAGCCTTTTAGATTTGTTGCAGCGCACATTTGTATTGCGCTGATCGACATTCGCAAATTCAAGACCTGGTAAATCGTTTTTGCCAGGACCAAGCAAGTCTAAATTGGAGCATCTTTGAAAATGAATATACGGAAACTAACCCCGTGCGAATTCGCCCGGGCAATTAAAGTCGGCCTCGGGCGTGCTTTTCTCCACATCATAGAGTATGGTGATCACGGCATAGAAGAGGAGATAGAAAATGCCCTTGTGAATTGTTATGTCTATGATAGGCAAATCGAAGGCACGCGTGCTTATTGGGTATTCAAGCTAGCGCAGGCCACCGGTCGATTGAAACATTACGCCGCGCGAATGCAAGAACGGTTCGTAGAGCGCAATTTTTCGCACAATGATCTAGCTCAACAGATTCAGATCGCCAGCCAGTTTTTCGAATCTGGATATCCTGCATTACGCGCAGTTGCTTTTGAGAAATATCCAAAATTGATCGAAATCGCCCCGTACCGAGCCGTATGCGGAACTGAGCTAGTCAATATTGCCGGCGCCGTTGGGCTGGAGTTTGTAGCCAGGACCATTGGCAAGGCAGTAACTGAAGTTGATGACTTCGATTGTTCATCAATATACGATCACGCTGACGATGTGCTGTTGGAGGCCGAGCGTGCAAATAATCTTCAGTCTCTGGCAGCGCTTGATCCAGACATTGATCGGTTTCTAGAGGCGTGTGCCCGGCACAAAAAAGTAGCAAATTCCACGCGTGCACCAAGGCAACCGCATCCGACTTTCGAGGAAATCCTGCAGAAAATCGAACGTGGCGAGCATGCGCCATCAGCCGTATGGTACGGACATGGCGGTCGTCACGCATCGGAAGATGAAGCGCGAAAGTTATATGCCTTGTTGGAAGAAACTTGCGATCCCTGGAGGCAACTTGCGTACCTGCGAATGTTTGCAAACCGGCCAATACCCGAGGTCAGTGCCAAAGTTTTTCAACTTCTGGAATCTCC
>CASBPX010000199.1 GCA_949127735.1 Candidatus Obscuribacterales bacterium
GCACTTTATTGCTTCAGTGCAACTAATTTCTGAACCGTTCATTGCTGTCTGCCTGCTGCTCGCTGTGGCCGGTATGGCAATTGCTCATTCGCTGCAAAAACGTGCAGAAATTATTGCCACACTGGCTGTGGTGCTCGGTTTTATCACCATTCCTCTGACCGAACCCACCGTGCTGACCACTACTGCCGCCGGCATCTTGACCATTACCACCGCCTACTTGTGCGCCCGCATGCAATGGCGCGTACTCTATTTCTGGGGGCTGTGCGCCGCTTACACTTCGGCTTTTGCCACCTTGCTTCAAGCCACAGCGGTGCCTCACGAGCCGCTTACGCCAACTTCGCTAAATGCAATGAGAGTGGCTTTCTTGCTTACTAACTGGCTTGCCTTTGGCGCTGTTTCACTTTATCTGCCCGAAGTTATTAAAAAGGGCCGGGCCCGTCTGATCGTCGGGGCCATTATTTCTGCTCTCTGTTTTTATTTTGGCATGCAAAGCAGCGTCTATCTGGCCCTTCGGGCTAACGAATTCCTGTTTCCATTATTGCTCTGTGCCGCTTATCTGGTCATGGCCAAGCAGCTGGCCATGAGAGATGCGCCGGCGCAAAGCACCACCTACCTGACTCTGGGCACCGCATTTGCTACTTTGACAATTCCGCAGCTATTCCACGACGGTCAAACCACAAATTGTTTACTCGCTCTCGAAGTACTGGCGCTGACATTTCTTGGCCTGCAAAATCAAATCAAGTCACTGCGCTGGTTTGCCTATGCACTTTGTCTAGTGGTGGGAGCGTCCATTTTGTTTGATTCTAACAATACCTATCAGCAAAATATCGGTCCATATCCAATTAGAGGAAGCATCATTACTTGCTTGTTTGGTGCTATTGCTTTTGTTGCCGCTGGTTTGTTTCAGCGCAGCGAGCAGTTTGCCGCGGTGCAATCGTACGGCGAGCGCCGGTTCTTCTTTGCCTCATATTTTCTCGGCGGCATTTTGCTTTACGCGCTGATTCCGTCGCAAGTTCTCTAC
Organism: Candidatus Obscuribacterales bacterium; assembly: GCA_949127735.1. Taxonomy (GTDB): domain Bacteria; phylum Cyanobacteriota; class Vampirovibrionia; order Obscuribacterales; family Obscuribacteraceae. The sequence continues at coordinate 1,022 of CASBPX010000199.1, forward strand.
AACGGAGTGCTTGACCAACACGGCACAGATGTTGCCAATCACTGGCTGCCATTGTTGTGGGTAGCACAAGCATCATCGGTAGTGGCACTCGGTTTTCAAGTTAATAGCCGTTTGATTCGCTTTACAGGTCTGCTGTTTTACTTCGTCGCCTCTTGCACGCTTATCAGCCTTAGCCAAAACTGGAGCTGGCCCGGCACGCTGGTTTCTGCGGCACTGATTTATGGCAGTAGTTACCAATATCAAAAGCATCGCCTTGATATTATTAAAAACAGTCCAGAGCGCTTTATTGGCCTTGTTTACAGCGCGACGGCCACAATTGTGGTGACAATGCTGCTGGGCGTCAAATTGCAGCCTGGTCTGATAAGTGCCGGTTGGGCCATCGAAGGCATGCTCTTGCTGGTGGCCGGCTTTAACTTGCCGCAAAAAGCCTTCAGGGTCATGGGCCTTTGTGTCTTTGGTCTGGTAGCCGGCAAGCTTCTGCTCGTTGACCTCGCAGGTGCCGAAACCATTCAAAGAATCCTCTCCTTCATTGGCGCTGGAGTTGTTTTGCTGATCTCATCGTACGCCTATTCTAAGTTTGCTCAAAAACTTTCCAATAGTGGCAATAAAGACTAAGATCAAAATACGATGAATGCGATTGTCGATAACGAAAAGCTTGAGGCCATCAAATTTTTGGTCGCGCTTTTGCATGAACACAAAGTGCCTTATCAATTTACCGGCGGCCTGGCCGGAAATATTCACGGTTCTAAGTGGCCCTTGCAAGACATTGATTTAGAGCTGCCGCGCGCGCATATCGAACTGGTTGCTTACCTGCTGCGCAAGCACATAATCGAGCCTTTGCACTTTCACCAGGACAGCGAATTTCAGATCGTGATGCTCAAATTGAAAATCGGCTCGACCCTCGTAGATATCAATCAAATTGAAGCACAGCAAATGTGCTGCGAGGGTAAGTGGTTGGCTTATACCGTCGATCTAAAAAAAGCCGAGTTGCGTGTATGGCAAGGAATGAAAGTCAGTGTTCAACCATTAGATGATTTGATTGCTTATAAACAATTGATAGGCCGAGCGGCTGATTTAGCCGATTTGCAAAAATTAAAAAGCGAAATTTAACTGCGCGAAGGCCCCGAACTATACTCAAATTCCTGCACGCCTTGATCATCCACCTGGCAATCCAAAATGCGAGGCGGCTTGGCTTCAGTGGCCACCCAATATTGAAGGCGTTCCAACACCTGTGCTTTGCGCTTCTCGTGCACAATTACGAGCACTGACGAACCGGCACCAGATAAGGTGCATCCTAAAACCGGCTCGTTCATCAATTCACGTCTCAATTTAGCTAATTCAGGCACCAGATGCATGCGATAAGGCTCGTGCAATCTGTCGTCAAGCGCTTCTCGAAAAGCCGCTTCGTCAGCCCGCGCTACTGCGGCCACAAGCAAAGCTACTTTCTGCACATTGTGAATGGCATCTTGCATTTTTACACTGGCGGGCAAAATTGAGCGGGAGCTGGCGGTATTCAGTGAGTATTGCGGCGAGACGACTAAAAAGTGCCAGTCAGAGGGCCAGACCAGCTTCTGGGTCACAATCTTGGCACCGTCATTCATGGGGCTTGACACAACCAGACCACCTAGAAGGCAGGCAGAAAAAGTTTCTGGATGACCCTCGATAGCACAGGCTTCAGCCAATAAACCTGCCGTACTCGGAATACGATCAGTGAGCACACTGGCCGCCCAGAGAGCACCAAGAATGGCTGTGGCACTTGAGCCAAGACCGACACCCAGCGGAATTTCCGAATCTACCACTATACGCACGCGCTGCAAAAGATCGTGGTCACGTTGCCAGAGCTTGCTCAATATCGTGTAAGTCAGGCGGCCTTGATCTTGAGCCAGTCCGCTCTTGGCAATACTGCCCTTAAAGGTTATCAGGGGAATGCCGGGATCGTTCTGGTCTAAAACGAAGAACGACATTTTGCTATAGATGTTGAGAGCCAGACCGAGACAATCTAAACCTGGCCCGAGATTGCTTGTCGTGCCTGGTAGCCTGAGGCTAAATTTACGAGCCTGGTTTAGTTTATTTTCTATGTCGGCCATGGCAACTTAATATCCCAGATTCCACCCAAACAATGCCGAAGCTGCCAAAATATTGGTAACTCTAGCAACAAAAAGTACCATGAAACATTTAGTAACTGGCGGGTCGGGCTTTCTTGGCAATTTAATTGCCATACATCTGGTAGCTCGTGGCGAAGATGTGCGCATTCTCGACATCTGGGAAGACCGTGAGCGGCCGCAAAAAGCAGAATTTGTCATGGCCAGCGTGCTTGACAGAGAAGCAGTAGCTCGTGCCATGCAGGGCGTCCATATAGTCCACCACACAGCCGCCCTGGTGCCGCTAACTAAAGCCGGCGATCAGTTTCAAAAGGTTAATGTGGAAGGCACCAGAATTGTGGCCGAAGAAGCGGTCAAAGCCAACGTGCAATGTTTTATCCACACCAGTTCGTCAGCAATTTTTGGCTGCGCGCCCTGTCCAATTACCAACGACACTGCCACTAAACCGGTAGAAATTTATGGCGAAAGCAAATTAGAGGGCGAACTAGTCGCCAGACAAATTGCCGCCCAAGCCGGTATGCCACTAATAGCGGTGCGGCCACGAACGATTATTGCTGACGGTCGGCTGGGAATTTTTCAACTATTATTTGACTGGATCAAAAACGACATCAATGTCTACGTGATTGGCTCGGGCAAAAATCAAATTCAATTTCTGCATGCTCAAGATTTGATTGATTGTTATTTGATGCTGGTTGAATTAAATAAGCCTGGTCTCTATAACGTAGGCACAGACAGGTTCAACCCCATCGGACAGTGCCTGAAAAATCTGATTGCCCATGCCGGTTCTAAATCAAAAGTCAAACGCCTGCCGCACGCATTAACCGTGGGCACTTTGCAAACTCTTGATGCCGTTAAGCTATCACCACTGGCGCCTTGGCACTATTTAACTTATGGCGAAGATTTCTATTTTGATGTTGAACCGCTTAAGCAACTGGGGTGGCAGCCAAAATATTCTAATGACGAAATGCTCGCCGCCAGTTACGATTCTTTCATTGCTAACTACGATCAGCTAATGGCGACAAAATCTATATCAGCCCACCGCAAACCACTCAAAGAACAAATTTTAACGGTATTAAAGCTGGTGTCACGGTTTGGCTAATTCTGACGATTTACAGGCAGGGCTAATAGTTGACGATGCCTATGAAATCATTTCTTTGCTCGGCCAGGGCGGCATGGGCAAAGTTTATCTGTGCGAACATATCGTTTTGAAAAATCGCTATGCACTGAAAGCTCTCAATCTAGGGGAAGAAAGTCAGGTTCACTGGCTGCGCTTTCAAGCCGAAGCCCGCGCCATTGCCAAACTTTCACATCCAAATCTGGTCAAAGTGCACAATATGGGCATTTACCAGAAACGTGTGCCTTATTATGTAATGGATTTACTGGCGGGAGAAAGCCTGAGAGAGCGCATTTTGCGCGAAGGGCCACTGGACGAAGCTGAGGCAATCAGAATATTTTTGGCTGTCTGCTGTGGCCTTGAGCATGCCCACCAGTTTGAGATTATTCACCGCGATATTAAACCGGCCAACATCATGCTCAGTGGCACAGAAGTTAAACTGGTAGATTTCGGCCTGGTGAAATCAGTGGGCGATATGGTGCAGAAGCTCACTGCCACAGGCGAGATTCTAGGCTCCCCATATTATATGAGCCCCGAGCAAACTTCCGGCGCTCCCCTTGGTTATGCAAGCGATCTCTACAGCATCGGCGTCAGCCTTTTTGAAGCGCTCACAGGCACAGTGCCGTTTAAAGGGCAAAACGCCGTACAGACTTTATTGATGCACCAGAGCTCTCCGGTGCCGACGCTTGCCAGTGCGGCACCTGAGGGTTGCGAATTTTCGCCCGCGATAGAAAAAATTGTGACCAAACTGCTGAAAAAAGATCCCGCTGATCGTTATCGAAGCGCCACCAGACTGATAGACGATCTCGATAAGTTACAAGCACAAGATACGGGGCACGCCGACAATCGAGTCGGGCAAGCGTTGCGGCGCTTGCGACCCCAAGATCAAGGTAGTCAGCACGAATCTGGAAGCGACAGTTCAACCTTAGAGAAATTTTCGCAAATTTCTCTGCAAATTAAGCGCAGAAATTTAGCACTTGTTGGAGCACTGGTTATAGTAATTCTTGGCCTCGCCACCACAGGCGCCACCACTCTACTAGCCACTAAAGGTGAACTTAAAACTACCAAAATCCCGGCTACAAAAGCGGAGCCACAACCAAAATCCGCTCCGCTGGTGCCTTTTTTTTCACACCTTGAAGGCAAAAACAGAATTTTCAAGTTTCCGGCCGCTATTACGAAAGGTCGCTTTGAGTTCTTAGTCAAAGGCGTTCCTAAGGTCGCAACTGTCAGAGATGGCGTGCTTTCGGTTCCACCGGGTGTCGGACTAGTTTATATCGCACATCATGATTTAACCGATATGCCTTACTTGCTAAAAGGTTTCGGGCCAGACGATCTGTACTGCTTAGACCTGTCAGACTGCGGCTGGAACTGCTCTAAAACTTTGCAACAGTGTCAGCACCTTACAGGTCTGCAGCGTATTAATCTCACAAGCACTGATTGCGATGGTAAAAGCCTTATGGTGCTAAACAAGATGCCCAGGTTAACCGACTTGCTGCTCAATCAAACCACGATCACTCCTGATCAAGTGTACAAACTTCCCATGTTTGAGTCGCTCCGAACTCTTGAATTCTCTAACTGCGCCGATGCATCCGATCTTTTAGATCACTTAATTGATCACAAACATTTGCGCCGACTCGCTCTGGAGAGTTCTGAACTGGAGTTGGATGATTTCAAAAAAATTGCTCGCATGCGGCATTTGCAAGAATTGTTTATTCCACGCAATATCATTACGTTAGAAAACCTCAAAGTGCTGACAAAAATAAAAACGTTGCGGGAGCTCGACATTAGATTTTCAGACTTAACACCAGATTGTCTACCAGTGCTGGCTGCATTGCCACCAAAAACGCTAGTACGCCTCACCGAACAACCGTCCATTGACGTCAAAGATGCGCGACTGCTAGCCAAGCAAATTAAAATTGAAACCAGCGTCCCTCGATTGACCAAAGAAGAACGCAAAAGCGTTAATGAAGAGATTAACCAGGCTTCAAGCTTAATTAACGACTAAGCTCATCACTGACGACTGCGCACTCTGGAGCCTGCTACAATCTGATTGTTACGACCGCTTAAGTTCCAAGTCGAGAGAAAACATGTCAGACAAATTTTTGATGCCAGCTAGGTTAACCAAGTTCAACACTCATGCTGTGACGGCAAGCCTGATGATGGTGGCCATGGTCTCTCTATCGGCCTGTTCTGCACCGCAAGCTGAAGTACCGAAGGCGCCGGAAGGTTTTGTCAACGGTAAGACAGTCGACCCTGAATTGGCGAAGGTTAAAGCCGACGCTCAAGCTAAGTGGAAAGAATTTGTCGAAGCTTTCAATGTCAAACAAAAAGGTGAAAAATTCGCCGTCAATTCCTGCCTGTACGACAGCGGCAAATCTGAATTTAAGTGGATTGAAGTAGATAGAGTCTATGACAACGAAATTGTCGGCCATCTCGAAAAAGATTCGGTCTACTTGCCCGGCATTAAGGCCGGCATGGCCGTAACTGTTAAAGTGCCTGATATTGAAGACTGGGCATTTGTTGATAGCAAAGGTGTACAGCACGGCGGCGCTTCACAGGCAATTTTGCAGAAACGGGCCGGTAAATAGAGCTACGAAATAGAGCTACGAAATTAAGCTTATGACCCAGGCGGACCAACAGGTCCAATGGGCGCTGTCGGTGGCACTTTAGCGATAGGCTCCACAGGTCTATGCAGATGTGCTGCCACTGCATTTTTGTTGAAATTAGCCGCTTCCAGCATGGGCAGCAAATTCTGGGCTTTTCCAAAATCGGTCAAAGCTTGCTCAAATTGGCCAAGACAATAGCCGGCAAAGCCACGATTGTAATAGGCCTGAGCGCAACGCGGATTGATTTTCAAGCAGCAATTGTAGTTGGCAATCGCCTTTTGCAATTCCTGCCCAGCTGTGGCACGCCTATTTCCATCAGCCTGGTTTGATACCACCTGTGATGCCAACATCTGATGAGCCAGGCCCCGATTGTAATAAGCCTGAGCAAGATTTGGTTTAGCTTTGAGAAATTCCGAATAGCAAGCAATGGCCTCCACAGGCCGCCCTGCCAGAGCCAGTAGATTGCCCTTATTGTACAAAGCTACCTTTAAATTGGCATTGGCCTGGTAAGCCTTATCAAAATCTGCCAGCGCTTGCGTGGTATCGCCGGAGATGGCAGCTTGAATGCCTTCGTGATAGCTAATTTGGCCGTCTTCAGTGTCATTATTGACGCTGCCGGCCAGTCCGGCCGCTCCTGCTGTAGCAATCAGACCAGCGCCACTAGCAACTTTTTGATCAGGGCTGGCCATAATTTTGGCGTCTTGAGGCCCCTCACAAGCAATTGCTTCTGCTTCGGTTAGAGTGACGACAGGAGCTGGACCAGCCAAAAAAGATGAGGGATCACGACTGAGAGTAAAATAAGCGGCGCCAAAAACAAGCACCAGAATAATCAAACTTAAAAACATGGCTGTAGAGCGGTTCGCTGGTGTCGCTGCTTCGCTGGTACTAGTGGCAACTTTCGCTTCAAGCTTATCGTAAGCCTTGTGGGCAGCAATTTCTGAAGTATCAATGATGGTGGCGTCGAGTTCGGCCAGGCAATTGTCGTCTAAAATTTTATTCTTGCCTGAATTGGCCATCTCATCTTCTTTAACACGGGTTCCAGCGGCAATAGCACAGGCATAGACAGCATCATAAAATTCGTCTGCATCTGGCACATTTTGTTCTTGCAAGCGCTTCGCTTCGCTATCGACAGCCTGACGAATCGCGCTTTCAATTAGAGTTTGTGTGCGTTGCATGCGCTCGTGCACCGCAGCCAGACGCTTCTCTAGTACCCTCGCCGGCGGCGGCTTAGGGCTTGACTCACCCAAACCGGCGAGCAGCAGCTCGAGCTCAGGCAGCACTTCTTCTCCGGCCTCCAGGCGGGTGTAGAAAGCGCGAAAACGCACTGCGTCGCTGAGAACATCGTAAGCAGTGTTGGTAATTGCCAGCCGCTGCTCGAACAGCTGTTTTTCTGAAGCAGGCGCAGCAAGCAGCTTTTCTCGCCAGAGCCCAGACCGGCGATCACGAGCCGAACGCAAAACCTTGCGTGAAGCTCCTGCCGGCACCGCCAGCACCCTTCGTAAATAAATTCTGAGCGTCGACTCGTCCACTTTTTACTCTCTAATAACTATGTAGTTATGCAAGCTAATTAAGATCAAGTGCGTTAAAGCACTCAATTCTGGGAAGATTTTAGCTGGCAGGCTTTCTGTTTACTAGCTATCAGTACGGTTGCGCATTTAATGAACGAGCCGGGCGAAGGCCCCAAAAGCACACAACCAGAGGGCAAAAGTCACTCGGTAACTCTCACAAGAATTATCAAGTCGCGAGGAGCTGTGGTGGCTGGCGGCTTTATTATCAGCCTCTTGCTGCTTGTCATGACCGCCAAGAAGATTAATTGGCATCTGGTAGAAGATGCCTTCACCACAGCCACCTGGTTGCCGTGGTTGCCCATGGCAGTTTTAACTTATCTGGTGGGAATGCTTTTACGCGGTTGGCGGCTCAAACAGCTCGTCAGCACGGAGGCTAGTCTAACTGTGGCCACAGCCAGCAACATTATTGCGGTGGGCTATGCCACCAATAATATTCTGCCGGCTCGTTTAGGTGAATTTGCCAGAGCGGGCATGTTGGCTGAACGCACAGGTTTACCATATGCGCTTTCGCTTACGGTAACTTTTTTGGAACGGCTGCTCGACGGCCTCACCATTCTTTCACTTTTTGTACTGGCCAGCTTCGTCACCCCCACAGACCAGTGGATGAAAACCGCTGCTGCTGTGGCCGCGGTCATCTTTGGCTGCGCCATTCCCTGCGTGATGATTTTGGCTTTCTCGCCTCAATTATCACTTTCTTTGGCCTCGCAACTGAGCATTCCCCTCGGTCGCAAATGGCACAATCGCGCCCTGGCACTGGTTACTCAAGTCACTCGTGGTCTCAGCTGTTTGCGTGACGCCTCTACAGCGTTGTCTGTTCTGTGCAACAGTTTTCTCATCTGGATCGTGGAAGGTTTGATGTTTGCCATGGTGATGCCATGCTTTAATCTGCCCATCAACCTCGTCAAAGCCCTTGCTGTAATGGCTTTTACCAATCTCGGTATTCTCATTCCGTCTACACCAGGTTATGTCGGACCATACCAGATCTGTTGCAGTACGGCACTGCGGGCGGTGACATCGGGCGAAAGCCACATATTGCCGCACCACTATCAACTTCCCAGCAATCTAGACAACCTCGGACTGTTAATCAACGAAAGTATTGGTCAAGTTTCTGAGTCTACAGCACTGTCTTATGCCGTAGTTGTGCACCTGGTATTCTACTCGACGGTGACCATATGGGGAGTGATTGCCATGGCCCGTTATGGCCTGGAACTGGGCACCACAGCAGCTCTGGCCTGGGAAGCAAAACCAGCCACCAATTTAGTTTCTGCTGAAAGCTCTTTATCTGTAATTACGTCGGTGCCAACACAGAGCAATATCAATCATTGCTTCAAGGTCGACGCTTTCTGGCTGGCTGTAGTTTCAGCATCGCTACCCACCGGAGCCCTTGCGCTCACTAGCGATCAAAGAGACGCAGCCATACGCTATGCCACAGAATTTGCCTGTTCTGAACTCGGAGCCCTGCCGACTAAATTGCGCTTTTTATTCAAAGTGGGAATACTTGGTTTTCGCACCATTACCATTTTGACCAATTTCAGCCCGTTTGAAAATCTTGCCGCCAGGCAACAAGAAAAAGTGATTAACGCCTGGTCATACGGCCCCATCCCACTGGCAAGAAAGCTGTTTAAACCACTGCGTAGCCTGGCGCTGCTGGCATTTTTCGAATATCCGCCGGTGATTGCCGTGATTAACGGTAAAACTCAAATACAAATTCAAGGCAGCAACCTATGACCGCAGGTGATACTACAGGCAATACTACTGCAGGCACAGGTGTCAGTACTGGCATCAATACTTTAACCAGCACGCGCGAAAACGCTACCGGACAGCCTATTCGTGTGCAAGTGCTAATTATCGGCAGTGGCGCTGGTGGTGCTACTACGGCCAGCATTTTAGCTGAACAGGGTTTTGAAGTTGTAGTTCTTGAAGAAGGTGAGCGTCATGGTTTTGCTGACTATGGTCAGACGCCAGCAAAAGCGATGAGTTTACTCTATCGCAATCGCGGCATCATGCCGGTGATGGGCAGCGTACCAATTGGCTATGTGGAAGGCCGCTGCCTTGGTGGCAGCACAGAAATTAATAGCGGTTTCTGGCACAGGTTGCCACCAGAATTTCTCATGCGCTGGCAGGCCAGATTCGGCCTGGCCGACTTTACCCAAGAATCGCTGGACCAACACTTTGATTGGGCCGAAACTATGCTGAGCGTAAGCAATCATCCGGGCCCATGGCCCAAATCAACTGCTGTATTTAATCGCGGCGTCGAAGCCATGCAATGGTCAGCACAAGAAGTTAAACGAGCGGCGGCTGACTGCGTCAATAACAATACTTGCTCAACTGGTTGCCCGAAAGGAGCAAAACAGGGCGTAAGCTTGAAACTGATTCCTCAAGCTCAAGCCAATGGCGCACGCTTTATCACTGGCTGCAAGGCCAAGCTGTTGCTTAAATCTAGAGGAAAAATCACAGGCGTTCTTGCTGAAATACACAAAGCTGACCGCACAAGCGACCTTGTGCGCATTGACGCCGATCATGTTTTTGTTTGCGCCGGACCCACTCAAACCCCTGGTCTGTTGCGCAAAAGCGGCATCAAAGAACACGTAGGTGATACTTTCCAAATTCACCCGATGCTCAAAGTATCGGCTCTGTTCGATGAAGATATCGATGCTCATAAAAGTGTGATGCCGCTTTTGCAAGTTAAAGAATTTTGGCCAGATATTTCTATGGGTGGCTCGTTCTTTTCAGTCGGTCACCTGGCGCTAAATCTGGGTGACAACTGGCTAAACAACCACGATCTGATTGCCAACTATCGGCAGATGGCTACGTATTATGTAGCCGTGCGCGGCACCGGCAGTGGTACCGTGCGTACATCACTACTGGGCGACGGAGAACCGGTTTTAAAATACGAACTTTCAGATACCGATATTCGCCATCTCAGTCAGGGCCTGGCAAGGCTATCTTCATTGCTGCTATCAGCGGGTGCTAAAGCTGTCTATCCTTGCGTTCAAGGTTTACCAAAAATTAGTTCGGAGCTCGAAGCCGTACGCTGGCTCGACGAAAATCTGCCGCGTAACGCTCTTAGTTTGACCACAGTGCACGCATTTTCGACCTGCCCAATTGGTGAAAAAGCAGAAAGCTGTGCCGCCGACTCATTTGGCAAAGTGCATGGCTTTAGCAATCTCTATGTCAATGATGCCAGCATGTTGCCTGACTCTCCGGGCATCAACCCGCAAGGCACAATTATGGCTATGGCCCGACGCAACGCCCTTCATTTTGCGGAGCTGCACAAACCATGAATTTGAAGTGCCTGACTAATATTGTAAGGAGTAATTATGTCTGAGCTTGCCATTGTCACAGGTGTTCCCGGTTGGCTCGGCTCAAGCCTTGTGGAAGCGTTGATACGCGGTCTTCCTGACGTAGAGAGCCTCTCCGCACCAGCCGACCGTCCGGTTCGTGCTTTAACTCTGCCCGGCAACGACGTCAGCGAACTTCAGGCTTTATCAAAGCAACTGACGTTTGTAGAGGGAAACCTGGCCACTGGTGCTGGTTTAGACAAGCTTATGGAGGGCGCCAAAGGAGCAACGGTTTTTCATATTGCCGGCGTTATCCATCCAACCAGCGGCCGCAAAGAATTTTATCAAGTCAATCTGGAAGGCACTCGCCACATGCTTAAAGCAGCAGCAAGTGCAGGGGTTAAGCGTTTCGTACATGTCTCCTCGAACTCGCCGATTGGTTGCAATCGCAGCGCCAACATCATCGATAGTTTCGATGAAAAATCAAGCTACAACCCTTACATGCATTATGGTCTGTCTAAAAAAATGGCCGAAGATCTCGTTAATGAGGCCCACGTGGGCGGCATGGAAACAGTAATCATCAGGCCACCATGGTTCTATGGCCCACGTCAGCCGCCACGACAAACCCTATTCTTTTCTATGATTAAAAATGGAAAAATGCCTATTGTTGGCAGTGGCGAAAATTTGCGCTCCATGGCTTATGTAGACAACATCTGTCAGGGTCTGATGCTCTGTGAGAACATTGACCGAGCCAATGGCAAAACTTACTGGATCGCTGACGAGAGGCCGTACACTATGAACGAAATAGTTGACACGGTAGAGAGTGTTCTGGAAAAAGATTTCAACATCAGCTGCGCTCACAAACGAACGCGTTTACCAGCAATAGCCAGTGATGTGGCATTTTTAGTGGACGGCACTTTGCAAGGCATCGGTCTCTATCATCAGAAATTTCATGTCCTTTCAGAGATGAACAAGAATATCGCCTGCAAAATCGACCTGGCAAAAGCCGAACTCGGGTACAATCCCAAAGTCGCTTTGGCAGAGGGTATGAGACGCAGTATCAAGTGGATTTTAGAGCGCGGCCAAACAATATAAGCATGCCCTTAACCAGTAACGGAGACGAGTGATGGCCAAATCGAGCGCTAAAAAGAGCGGTAGCGAAAAGCAAAACCAAACTAGGTTGCTCGAACTGTCGGACAACGGCAAGTGGAAAGATTTATTTCCACCATTGGCTGACGAAAGCAAGTCGCTAGCTAACTTGATTGCCGACCTGGCCGACGTACCCGTACTGGCAGGTGATGGCCAAGTAACTCATGTCTACGACAAAATCGAATCAGAACACTTACTTAAAAAAGAAGACAAAGATATTATTTGGCGCTGTCTTACTCTGGTGCGCGAAGCATACTTAAAATTAGAAGCGGAAGAAACAGGCGGTGCCCACCGCGGCTATCAGTGGAATATGAACTGGAAGCACACACGGGCAGAACTCGACCAAGTCTATGAAGCTTCTAAAATTCTGCAACTGACCTCAGACGAAATGCGCGATGCCATCATTGCTTCAATCTTTTCAGACGCCGTTAAAACTCGCACTAATTTTATTATTCATAACATTCACGGCTCACAGGCCGCAGCGCAGGCACTGTCTTACCTCTGGGAAGTTGACAATATTGAAAATATGAAATCAATCGAGCGCATTGTCCTCGCTATTAAGCAACACCAGATTGCACCACCAAAATTTATGGCAACAACAGTGGCGAAAATGCTGAGCGGCAAACTCAATCTTGAAGCCTTTGAACGCTATCACCATAATCCTACGAGCCAAGATCGACAGCGCAACCGCGATCAACACACCGTTTGCTCAATCTATTCAAAAATAACCAATCCCTTTGCCAAAGAATTTTTGACAAGCGATTTGGGGCTAATTGATTTTACGAAAGACGAACGCGAAGCTTTGAAACTGATTTCTATCGACGAATGGTATGTGCCCCACCCTGAAGTAGCAGGCTCTAAAATCGCACACGCCCTCATTGCCGGCGATCACTCAATCAATTACAACAATCCCGACGGCTTTGCCAAAATCGCTTTGATTCGCGGGCCGGGTACCGAATCAATGTTTGAAGATGCCACCATATATGATTCTCTCGAATCGGCCATGGCCAGCTTCGCCGATTCTTTCAACATACTTTTGCCGGAAGTAAAAAATCTTGCACTGAAGGGCATTAGACGTACGCAAATGGCCGTTATAAGAGTCTTGCGAATCATGACCGAGTTACTGAGCGGCGTCACCGTTGGGCCTCGCGACAGCACACACATGATTACCGGCAGCGAAAGAGTAGAACTAGCTATGCAGCGGGCGCGTCACAAACAACCAGACGTTTTTCACAGCGATGCCGCGTTCAGTTCGGCCATGGGTCATGAATATCGCAATCGCTCAATGCAAAGAGTTGGGGCAATTTTGCAAGAGTGGCAAAATGAGTATGGTGATATTCCTTACAGCCCCAGGCCAACGGGGCTGGTAGAGCCGGGGCCAGGTCGCCTGCCATTCTGGAATGTGCCACTAAAATATCCGCGCCGGGGCGACAACGGCGAACAACTATTGAGCTCATTGACTCATCACGAATTGACGCAATTTGCCTTTGCCAAAAGAATCAGAGAAATTGCAGTAGAACTCTTACGAGCCGAACAGTGGTTCTACAGCTAAAGAAAGAAAGCAAAAATGTTTCTAACGCAAAATAAAATCTGCAAAACTATTTGTGTAGTGGCAGCATTAGTAGCAATGGGCTTAGAGCTAACACCAGTGGTGGTGTCAGCTGCCGGTGCCAAACGAGTAGTTAACTTCCCCAAAGATTTTTCTATTGGTATTCTCACCGCTAGAAAGGCTAAGCGAGGGCCCGACTACAAAACACCAATTGGACCAGCTCAAGGCACAATTACCTTCGACGCAGGCAGTGATGTATTGCTCGATGCCAATCACAAATTCTTTCTTCATCCTGAAGTCTTGAAAAATCTCCCACCAGATTGCCTTGAGTCACTACGCATGCGATTCTCTTCGTTTGATGACAGTGAAGATGGGCTATGCGACAAAGCCATGATTTATGTGGGCCGTATGACTGGGCTCAAAAATTTAATATTAGACCGTTCGGAAGTAAGCGATATTGGCCTGACAAATGTCAAATATCTGACTAATCTCGAAAGCCTGTCATTATTTTCAACACTGGTAAACGGCAGTTCTTTTAAATCGCTAACAAATTTAAAAAAGTTGTCAATTTTGAAAATGGCGAATAATTCGCTGAAGCCGGCCAGCTATGCCTACCTGGTCAGTTTACCTAAGCTGGAAAGACTGAACTTAACCCGGTGCCATCCGAACGGAGAGGCTCTTAAACACGTAGGTGAATGCACGAGCATAAACGAGCTGCATTTGGGGCGCAATGAAAACATCACAGACGAGACTATCAAATATATCGCTCCTTTGAAAAAACTCCATTTTCTAGATGTAGTAGGCACCCGGGTAACCGAGCGTGGGCTGGCTGCATTGAACGGCTTGCCAATCAAGCAACTCAGAGTGCCAGTTAGTTTAGGTCATCCTCAGGTGGCCACGATCAAAAAGCTATTTCCTGGTGCCAAAGTTATTGTTGGTCACGGAGCAAAGTCACTTGGTGAGGATGCCGCTATTTTTGAGCCAATGCATTAGACTCAATGCTAGAAAACAAGTTAGTAAAAATATTTTGCCAGCTCTGCAAAGTCATCTACTACAGCGACGGCACCGGCGTTAAGCAGATTTTCTCTAATTGTTTTTTGAGAAGGCAGTATTAGTTCATTGCAGTCAATGGCACCTTCGGTGGTCAGTTTCAGTGAAACACGCGGAGCACTACAGGCAGTGCGAACAAGCTTTTCCGCTTTAAGAATATCTTTGATATCAATGAAATGGGAGAAGCCAATTGGCATTATATTAAAATCTTGCTTCAAGCTTGCGGCCTGTTTAATTTCAAATTCGGCGTCGGCAACATAGTAAATTGGTTGACCATCAACAAGTTGTGAAACATAGCGAAAGTGTTCTTCTCCCTTGCTTAAATTATCTCGGCGGCCGAGAGTCTCGTTCAGCAATGGCTCCATATACTGACCTTGCTCACTAGTGAGCCACTGGTCCAAAATTTTCTGCTCCACGGCCGAAGTGATGAAATTCTTTGTACCCGCCGCTTTCAGCCTCCTCAAAGTTTCGATTGCGCCATGGAAAAACTTTGCTGAGCGTGCCGCATCTGTGGCCAGCTCGTTGTACAGGTCAGTCGCCGCCAGGGGATCGCCAATGCAGTGGGCCACTTCCAGATTGAATAGGCGCATTTTTTGCTGACAAGACATGCCTGATTTGGCCATGGCAAAATTTACCAGTTCGGCCAAAGTGACTTTGTCAGAATCAGATTTCAAACCAGCATAAGCGGCATAAGCAAATGCCACAGCATTAATGTGCATGCGATTTACAAGCACACCATCCCTTATCCACATTGTTGCCGCGATATTGATGTTAGCTCCCTGGCATTAGCTTAGAAGCAGTCTGGTCTGCGAGCATTGTATCTTTAATGCAAATAGCAACCGCTCTCCAAATTTCATACAACTCTTAAGTTGTACAACGATACAACTTAAGGTTGAGTGGGGCGCGGGAACTACCCC
Source organism: Candidatus Obscuribacterales bacterium (assembly GCA_949127735.1). Classification (GTDB taxonomy): domain Bacteria; phylum Cyanobacteriota; class Vampirovibrionia; order Obscuribacterales; family Obscuribacteraceae. The sequence goes on from CASBPX010000199.1 coordinate 16,358, forward strand.
CGCACCCTCTCCCAGAACAGGGCTTGAACCTCTCAGCTCACACTGCTCCTATTACCCAGCCGGCGGTAGC
>CASBPX010000200.1 GCA_949127735.1 Candidatus Obscuribacterales bacterium
ATAATCTTCAGCTTGGCTTTAACACTCTCGGTAAAGATGCTTTTGCCGATCTGGCCAAATGCAAGGAGCTCAAAGCGCTGCGTTTGGATGCCTGCCGACTGACAGACAATGATGTGGATACTATTGCCAGATTACCGAAGTTGAGAACCGTGAAGCTCAATGCTAATTCGGGAATAACCGATCGGGGGCTGGTTAAGCTGCTGCCAGCCAAGAATCTCACTGGTATTAATCTGGTAGGTACGAATGTCACCTTAAGCGGCCTGCGCTGCCTGAAGAGCCTGGAGCATCTAAAACGAGTGGAGGTTCACTTTGATCAGCCTGACACGCCGGCCTTTCGTCGTATGCAAAAATTTTTCAGGCCAGCCAAGCTCAAAGATGTTTTCAATGGTCGAGATTTACCTCTGGAAATTTTCGATCCATTACATTGACTCAGGTTTAGCCGCATTTTTCATCGGGAAAATCAATAATATGACTCTTGTTTCCTCATGAGTATATGGCTTCCTCTACTTTTCCAAACAGACACCCAATGAGCCCCACTAGTATTTCTTCAGGAGAGCCGCTGTCAGTCGGTGGTAACGAGATTGGCGACCTGCTGGTCGACATTGGCATCATTACACCTGAAGAGCTGGCTGGTGCAATAGAAGAGCAGATCAGATCCGGAGAGAGATTGACCCTCATTCTCGACCGCATGGGGCTGGTGACTTACCATCAGCTCAAAGATTCACTTGAGCTGCAATTTGGTGTCAATTTCATCGCTCTGTCGAAAAATGTGCCCACCCGCGAAATTGCTGATCTGGTCTCTGAGGAGATTAAACGCAAGTTTAAGCTTATTCCTGTGGCCAATAGCGGCACACAGTTTACAGTCGCCATGGTCAACCCTGACGATTTAATAGCCCTCGACACTTTGAGGGTTCAGTTACGTAGCGGACATTTGAAAAAGCTTGTTTGCACCGCTGATGAATTCGAGCACTGCATGCAAGTGCTCTATGGTGTTGAAGTAGATGACGCAAACGAGAACCAATCGGAGCTAACTGCGCGCACTGCTGCCCCGAATGGTAACGGTTCTGCCGCCCCACAGACAGCCGCCGAGCCAGCAAAACCGGTAGCAAAAGTACCGGCAAAGAAGCACTTACAGTCTCTGTTTGGCGACGACGATGATGACGATGACTTTGATTCTGTAGCCAAGGTTGAAACTTCGGTAGTTGAGACTTCGGTAGTTGAACCTATTTCTGAGCCAGAGCCTGAGCCGATTCAAGTTAAAGCGCCGGTTGCAGTACCAGAACCACTTCCTTCGACTATTGCTTCGACGGAGTCAATAGTTGCTGCCAACGCCATAGCTGGACCTACAGAGCACAGAGTGGTGCCTTCAGCGAGCGATAGCAAACTAGCCCAGGCGGAGTTCATCATGGAAGCCGCTCTCGCCAATGTCACCAGTCACTTGCTAGAGTCGAGTCAAAGCGCGCTTAACGCCAGCGCGAATCGCAAACTTCTCGAAGAAGTTGTGGAATCTGAACTCGGAGGCAGCGAAGAAGAAACAGATATTCATCGGATGAAAGAGGCCCAGAACGCTTCGGTGATGCTTTTGGCCCATGAAATTATTGGTAAAGCAACGCAGAAGCGATGCTCAGATATACATCTTGAGCCGGATGGCACAGGAGTGGCTCTGCGCTATTTCCTGCATGGTGAACTCCTTGCAGATTGCATGTTGCCTTTGGAAATTCACACTGCTCTTGTGGGCTCGTATAAGGTAATAGCCGGCCTTGATCCCCAATCGATAGACAAACCTCAAGACAAGAAGTTCACCACCAGAGTGGAAGAAGATGAAGTGGAATTGCGCATCACAACTATACCTACCGATAACGGTGAGATGGTGGCAATATCCATGCGCTTTACTGATCCTAATTCGGCCGGCGCCCTGGCTCAAGCAAAACTGATCAATCAGTCAGAAAGCTAGCTTTTGAATTGTAAAAGTTGAGCACCACATTCAGTGCTTCAGTTTCGCCACTTAACTAAACTGACTTTTCTGCCTGTGTGTCATCAAGTTTTTCGCTGTTTTCGGCTGACTTTGACTCGGTTGATTGACTGCCTTCGGAAACCGTTTCTGCAGTTTGCTCTGCCTCTGGTGCACTCGCTGTCTCTGCCTCAGCAGGCTTCGCTTCAGCTGAGGATTCGCCATCAGCAGTGGCACCTGCTTCCGTTTTTTTTCTCTGCAGAAGCCAGATCAGACCGAATACAACAACGCCAATAAGTGCCACAAGTGAGATGTTATTGAGAATAGGAAAAAGAGTTTCTAAAAAAGCGTTACCTTGATGTGTAACTGGTGCTTTGGCTTCGCCCGCCACTATAGTGTTCTGTGCCATAACCGGTACAACGAAGCCCAGCAACCATGCGCTTATTGACGCGAATGATCTTTTGCCAACTAGGACCTTTAAATCAAAATAAGGCCGGGCCATCGTTTAACCTCACACATTTCAACACTGAAACATCTTTACCACCAACTTGCTCATTATAGTATTAGTAGCTCTAGTAATGGCTAAATCGGCCCGGGCAAGGGTTTTACGTGATATGCTAATGACAACTGGCGTGCTCCTAAAAGTTTTGACATCTCAGCAAGCATAGAGATAAGCGATAATAGGTGCTTACTTCTGCATGCGAGCAATGCGCCGTAAAGCCTTTCCATGGCAAGACCTCGGGACACCAGCAATCATGACAACCAAGAGAAGACTGTTAGTTACATCGGCATTCGTTCTATCGACTTTTTTAGGCGCTTCTTTGAACACTCCGGCACTAGCTAACAATAAAGCGCATCATGGAGCCGAATCTTCGGTTGTGATCGAAGGCTCTCCCCAGGCTGTTTTTGAAGCAATCCAGGCGTCGCGCATAAAAGAGCCCCATAGAAGAAAGCTGGTTTCTCATCATGAAAATGTAGCTCTGATTGAAGAACACTTTAGCGAGTTGCCATTGATAGGCAGTGCTTGTTGCACCTATAGAGAAGTCGAAACACCTTACAAACGCATAGACTTTTCTATGGTTACGTCTGAAAAGTTAAAGTCGTTTGAAGGGGCATGGATATTGACTCCTGTTGGAAATGGAGAGCGTACGGAGGTGACGTTGAATACCTTTAGCGAACCAAAAATCTTTTTGCCCTTTGCCAATCAAGTGGCATGTTCATCGATTCTGAAAGACATACGCCGCCGGCTCGAAAATCTTAAGTCGTGGGTTGAAACTCCTGACCACCGCTCAATTGCCTCGCGACCACATTTCGAAGCAAACTGCAGCGAAGCCACTAAGGCAACTAATAACAGCGACAAGTGCCCTGATTAATCCCAGGCCGTAGCCGGATCATATTTTTCTGCCTCATCTCTTTCGTTGCTTTGCATCTGGTATGCCATTCCGTTTCCAGGCGCACCATTGCCATTTCCGTTGCCGCCATTGCTGCCGTTGCCTGTATTGTTGCCGTTGCCTGTATTGTTCAGGACGACGCTAGGAATATTGACGAAATGGGCAGGTGCAGGTGGAGCCTGTGGTGCTGGTGCCGCCTGCCATTGAGCTTGCACTGGCATCGGCGCTTCTGACTGCCTCGGAGCTTGCTGTTGCGGAGCTTGCTGTTGCGGAGCTGGCTGCCACTGCTGTGGCGGCTGTTGCTGAGCCATTGAAGTTGGCTGAGCCTGATGAGGCCACTGAGTTTGAGCGGGTGCTTGCTGAGAAGCTGGCTGTTGTGGCTGCTGCGGTACCCATTGTTGCTGTACCGGCATTCTTTGTTGTTGTTGTGGTTGCTGTTGTTGTGCAAATTGCTGAGGCTGGACCTGCGGCATCGCCAGTGGTGCCTGTGGTGCTTGCGGTCTCTGTGTAAGATTAGCGCTGTCTTGCGCAGCATATGGGTTTGGTGGTGGTCCTGCTGGCCAACCACCAGCAGCTGGGCGCGATGGACGATTGCCAGCCATTTCCTGAACAGGCTGCTGAACTGGCTGAGGAGCTGGCAACGGAGCTGGCAATGATGTTGGTAAGCCAGCTTGAGTGTTTGGTCTTTGATTAAACGGATTTGGTGGCACCGCGTGCACTGGCTGTGGTGGCGCCTGCACTTGTTGTCTTGGCTGCACTGGTTGAGCCTGTTGCTGCTGTAGTTGTTGCACAGGCGGGGACTGTTGCTGAAATGCTTGCCCCTGCGGGTTAAGCTGCGGCATGCCCTGTTGCGTGACAGGCCTTGGTGCAAGTTGAGCAGGTGCAGGCATGGCGGCAAAGACTTGTGATGGTGGTATCACAGATGGTGCGCTCGGCGCTAGTGGCGCTGTAGCTGTTGGCATAGCCGCCGCGGGCGGATGAGCTGAAACCGGTGCAGCAACAGTAGGAAAAGCCGGCAATGAACTCGCGCCTGAAAATGTTGAAGGTGCGTTTGCTGATGCCACGGCTGGTCCAGCAGTCATGATGGAGGGAGAACTTCTTGGTCCGAGCGTCGGTGACGGAATAGGAATTTGAGGAGCGGCCCACTGTGACTCAACAACCGGTGCGACTTCCACCGGGCTCGGTGTCCAGGCAGCCACAGGCGCAGGCAAATGCACCTGTAGAGCCGGCGCTGGAGCTAGAGCCGGCGCTGGAGTTGGAGCTGGAGCTGGAGCTGGAACTGGAGCTGCTGGTGCGACGGGATTAGTCGGCCAAGCTGGTAAGGAGTTTGATGTGTTCGTGCCGACGGCCGAAGGTTGTGGTGAGGCCCATGCCGAAGCACTTGGGGAGGAGAAGGCGTTACCGCTAGCAGGATTAAGACTGGAGGAAGCAATCGGTTGCACAGGAGCAGTGGTGGCAGCATTAGGAATCCAGGTAGATCCACTTTGAAGCGCAGCCGGTGCAAGTTGAGCTTTTGCAGACGATGAGTCATTGTCCCAACTAGAGGCAATCAACGAAGCCGAAGATTTAACTGGATCAACGATTACAGGGTTCTGTTCAGTCTTAGCAGTTGCAGGCGCATTCCAGCCCGCTGCTTGAGGGGCAGCAGCGGGTGACTGTGTATTTGGTGCCGGAACACCCCACGGGCTAGTCACAGTATCTGCGACTGAAGTCTGCTGGTGAGGTACAGTAATATCAATGTCTGGAGCAGCATGCCAGTTGGTCATCGCCGGCGGAAACGAAGTCGGTGCAGCCAGAGGAGTCGGCACCTGAGCCGATGGAAAAGCTGAAAAAGGTAGAGCACTGGCACTAACCAGTGGCGAGGGAGCTGTCACATCGCCAAAATCTTGCTGTGGCTGCAGTTGTTCACTTAAGGGAATTGCTATGCGAATTTGCGGAATAGTTTCTGATTGAGCATCGCGCATAGACAAAGTCAAATTATTATCAGGCATAGAGCCGTCAGCAGCAGTTTTATCAAGCCAATCCATCAATGCTTGAGGAGCAACACCCAGCTGCTCAAGCTTTTCCATGATCATATTGACGTATTCAGAGTACTGCGCAGAAGACTTACCGAACATCTTCTCGTATTCCTGACCATGGGCGACAATCTCTTCCTGCAACACTGCACGAACGGTCTGCACGACTTTATCTACAGTTTTAACCGAATCATGCTGCAGCCTCTTTAACTGCCAGTCACTATCCGCGTTAGACCAACCACCACCTTGCACTGTCCAACCTCAAAAGAAAATTAAACGCCATAAATTTCATACCCAACCCCACGGTAATGAAGCACAGCTCCTAAATCTCTAATCCTGCTTGTAAAGTACTAGTAACAATAGCTCTATAGAAATATGGTTCACAAAGGTGCGTTGAAGACGTCTGGAGATCTAAAATTGCCATGGGATCATCAGGAATGGATTTATGAACTTTCGAAAATTGGCCATTGGCCTATGCATATGCCTGACCACATTGTTGCCAGGAGCCAGTGCTTCTGCTGAATTCGACAGGCATTACGAAGTCGGCAAAGATTTCCTGCAGCGAGAGCAGTACAAACTTGCCATTACCGAGTTTAGCGCCGCTCTAAAGCACGCAAATTCTTCCACAGCGTTAGTAGACCGGGGCACCGCATATAGTGAATTGAAAAATTATCAAGCGGCCTTGAACGACCTGACCAAGGCAATCTCGATTGATTCAAAAAATGGCCTGGCCTATACCGTCAGAGGTGTAGTTTATTTTCGCAGCAATCGACCGCAATTGGCTATAAAAGACTTTGACGCAGCATTGGCCATCGACCCTAATGATAAGTACGCCGTAGTAAATCGTGCCGGTGCCTATCTAATCAGTGACAATCCGGGACAGTTAGCAAAAAATACTTTGAGTTGGCTTGAGCGCACCGGGTGGAAATCAGATTTCGCCACCCATGCCACAGTGCTGTCTTGCCTGGCATTTCGCTTGTCACAAAATGACAAACAATTAGAGGCATTAAGCGCTCAAGGACTGAAAAAACTAGACCGTCTGATATGGCCATATCCACTTTTGAAATATTGGCAAGGCAAGATTGAACAAGAAAAACTTTTATCAATGGCTGAAGACAGTACCTACGATCTCGCTCAATGCCAGGCATTTCTTGGTCTTGATGCCTATGGCAAAGGAGACTTTTCCGCTGCTCGAAATAAGCTATCGTTCGTCAGTAATCACGGAGTAGTCAACTCTGTGGAGTATTGGCTGGCCAGGCACTATCTAGAGAAAATGGCACCTAAATCTGAGAATCAGAAAATGGAAAAGAAACCCAGCCCCTCACGGAAATAAATTTTGCCCAGTGTTCTAACCACTCGCAGCTTTACAGATTTGCTACGCCTCGTATTTCCGTCCCTGGCAGCAATACTATCTATTCTCGCCGCCTCACAATTTGTCTCGTTCGACCAAATGTTGATTGAAGCGATTGGCTTTAAGCCGCATGGCGAAGGCAAACTTGACGCTTGGCAATTGATACCGATGGTGGTGCTTACAGCTTTCCTTGCTTTCGAGGCAGCTTTGCGAGTACGCTCAACTTATTTGCCCATAGTATTTGTTCAAGCGAACGCCGTAGGCGCTTTTTTAGCATGGTTTACCTGGCAATGGACCGGGCGTTTCAGTTTACTTAGCGCTATTATCGCTACTTCTTTAAGCTTTGCGTTGGGTCTGATGGCACGTTCATTTAAAGATGCAGAGGAGAAACAAACAAGCCGCTATTTTGAACTGGCGATCAAGAATGATCAACTAAATCAAACCCGTCTGGCACTGCTTAAACAAGATGAGTCTGATCGTCGAATTCTAGCTTCTGACTTGCATGATCAGGTACTCAATGAAATTAAAGCGATTAAGTCACACTTGGTTCAGTGTTCTCCCGGCGTCGACAATCCACACCTGCTTGCTTTGGAAAAATCTCTTGATACCACTGTCTCTCACATTCGAGAGGTGATGGAGAGTTTGTTTCCGTCGGTATTGGAGAATCTAGGCCTCTGCGCAGCCTTAGATCAGCTAACTCGCGACATGGCGCACAAAGCCGGTTTACAGGGTCGATTTATTAAAGGGATTGACGAGACAATGCTTGAAGCGCTCAACAAAACTGAGCAGCTCTTGCTTTTTCGCCTGACCCAGGAAGCTCTCAATAATGTAATAAAACACTCTCAAGCGAAAACCGTAAGAATCTCGCTTGAGTCGATTGATGATCACATTCGCTTGAGCATCACAGATGATGGCATTGGCTTTCAGGTAAAAGAACGGGGCGATTCACGTGGGCTGCGCTATATGCGATTGCGAGCTGATCTAATCGGAGCGCTAATCAGCTGGAAGAACAATTCACCTAACGGAACGACTGTCACTATCGATTTACCTGCAATCAAAAAGGATAAACATGCAGTCTGAGTTATCAAAAAAGAAAGGGCTTAAAGTACTGATCGCGGAAGACTTACCAACTTTGCGCCAGCATGGCAAAACTTTGATCACCCTGGTTGCCGATAGACATGGTATATGCGTTGCGGCTATTGAAGAGGCGGCTGACGGGCTGGAAGCCCTGCGTCAAGCCAGGTCGATGAAACCTGACTTTGTGCTGATGGATGTAGCAATGCCGGAACTTAACGGTATCAAGGCAGCAGCTGAAATTTGGAAAGAACAGCCATCTCTAAAAATTCTGTTCTGGTCACAGTTTCATCATGAAGCCTACATACGCGAGCTTGGCAAAATAGTACCTGATGAAGCGATTCACGGGTACATTCTAAAAAGCGAAAACGATTCTGTCTTGGCTGAGGCCATTGAACAAATTCTCATTCATGATCTGCCGTATGTCACATCTCTGGTCGAAGAAGTTCGACACCGCTTGCGCGACAAAACTAGTGCTATAAGCGACCTTGAGTATGAGACGTTAATGGATATTGCAATTGGGCTAACAGACAAAGCCATCGCCAGAAAAGAACACATATCATATCGCGGCGCTCAAAATCGTCTCTCAAATCTGCTCAATAAATTGCTTAAAGGTGAAGAAGGCTATTTAAAAGAAAGTGCCGGGCTGGAAATTTACAACCCACGTACAAGGCTTATTTACGAAGCTTTTATGCGCGGACTTTTAACTCGCGAAGATCTGGAAGGCCAAAACAAAGAACAAAAAAACTGGTTATTCAGCGAGTTCGGTTATGAATAGCATTATCTTTCGTTCAAACAGGTAGTGGATTTCTCTCCTGAAACTGCCTCTGATGCCAGTAAGGATAAATAGTCTGAATATCGCTGGCGGCATCGAGCTTGGCTATTTGACCAGCAGTCAAATTCCAACCTACCGCAGCCAGATTTTGCTTCAGTTGCTCCTCGTTGCGTGCGCCTACAACCACATTGTCCACGGTTGGACGCTGCAGCAGCCAGTTGAGCGCAATCTGAGCAACTGATTTTCCTGTTTCTGATGCAACCACATCAAGTGCGTCCACTACTGTATAGAGGTGTTCGTCATCGACGGGTGGTCCTTGCTCAGACGTTTTATGCAAACGACTGGTTTCAGGCAACGGCGCACCCCGTCGAAGCTTTCCGGTCAGACGGCCCCAACCAAGTGGACTCCAGACCATGGTGCCAATTTTCTGATCGAGTCCTAAGGGCATAAGTTCCCATTCAAACTCACGACTGATTAACGAGTAGTAGGCCTGATGCGAAATATGTTTAGCCCAACCATATTTTTCACAAATGGCCAGTGATTTCATCAAATGCCAGCCAGAAAAATTAGAACAGCCCACATAGCGGACCTTACCGCTTTTAACTAGCGAATCAAGGGTGCTCATGGTCTCTTCTAGGGGCGTTAGCGCATCAAAACCATGCATGAAATAAATGTCAATATGATCTGTGTTCATGCGCTTTAAGCTGGCATCACAAGAAGCAATCAAGTGATGCCTGGAAGAGCCCACGCTGTTCTCTCCGCCGTCAAATCTAAATGTCGCTTTGGTAGAAATTAAAACCTTGTCTCGACGTTTGCCAACGGCCTTGCCCAGTATTTCTTCAGCCAGACCATTTGAATAAATGTCTGCGGTGTCGAAAAAATTAACTCCAGCATCGAGGCAAAGGTCAACAAGTCTGGTTGCTTCCTTGACATCTGAGCCTCCCCATGATTTGAAGAACTCATTATTGCCACCGAAGGTTCCGGTGCCAAAACTCAATACAGGCACTTTCAGCCCTGAATTGCCCAACTGTCTATATTCCATTGACTGAGCTCCCTATTACGCGCGCCAAATATTAACTGCTGCCGGTTCGCCATTCCGATCTAGAGCGTAGACGTTTTACCTCGAAAACAGCCAAAACGTCAACGTTTTAGTCTAAGGCAATCTAGAGTGTAGACGTTTTAGTTCTGCAAACCGTTGCAGGCATGTCTAATCTAAATCTCCAATCTGTAGCGATGCTATCTGCCAGTCTTGCAGCGGATCGCTATTTTCGGAAGAACCTGCCATAGGTGCCATAGTGATGTTCAATATTTCCCGATCGATTCGATTTTCTTCCACGATGGTAATCAAATTCTGACCAGTCATTTCTTTTGTACGTACTTTCTGAAAATCAATAATATCTTGATAGACAGGAATAAAAATTTCTTGACGGCTGCGCAATTTAACTATGGTTTTTCCTTCAAGAACCAACCACTCGATGCCGTCGTTGATACCGAGAATAAGCCAAGCGATGCCGGCATCATTGAATAATTGTTCGGCAATGGCAACGAGTGTATCGCCTACGCCAATTAAAACTTTAGGCCGAATGAAAATAGCAGTTGACTTAGATTTAGTGGCTTTATTCGATTCTGTTGCTGCAATCGACCCTGAAAGGTTTGGCTGATCGCCAATAAAATCGAGATTGTACTTCTGAACTACAGCCACAGATTCGTTTTGCAAAGCGCTGGCTTCAGGCCGCAGCTTAGCTGCGCCAGCTAGGGCGATAATGGCAGCCAAGGCAATTTCTGGCCCACTAAGATATTTCTGATTTTTATCGCTGCAAGTAAATTTATATTCTCTGCTTGAAACTTTCGCTTCGCCTGTTGCTCTTATTGTGCTGTCACCAATAGGCTGTTTGGAAGCCAAGTCAACTTTAAGCGGTAGTCCCTCGGCTTTATCATGTTTTCTGTCTATAGGTTTAAAGCTCTGCTTACTGCCAATCCGAACGTGTGCTATGTAAGTTTCGCCAGCAGTTTTATCTGCTTTTGATTTACTTTTTGTATCTGATTTAATTCCTATATCTGATTTAGTCTTGATTCCAGCACCGGGTCTGCTTTTTGATTCCGTCTTCGTGCAATCGTCGCAGTTTGCAGATAGTGCTCTTCTGATTGTCTTCGTCTCGTTTACAACAAATTCTTGGTCTGGCAGGCCTGGAGTGCGCATGCTTGTGCGCAGGCAGACGGCAAGCTCGGGCTGCAATTTTATATTGATATATGTGGCGTCGGCTGTTAAATCCAGCTCCAAACTGCGGCGCACTTTTAACGATTCACATTGGATTGCGCCAATAATTTTTGATTGACCGGCCCAAATTAGGCGCAAATTTAAATGGCGTTCGCCTTCCTCATTTGCTGAATGGCTGCGCTCGGAACTATCAATGATTCTGCCAGTATCCATGTGTTCGTTGAGCGATATCAGCCCATCTTCTTTTCCATCGGTAGCAAGTTGCGGCTCATTGGGACTGGATATACACCACGCTAATTCGTTTGCACCTTTTGCTGATGGAGTGGCGAACTTTTCAGTGAGACTAGTCAATTGTTCACGCTCAATTTGGAGCACCTGAAATGGTGCCTCGAGTGTCTTTGATATTTTCGGTTGGTTGATCTTAGTAGACTCCGCACTCACAGCTTGCGCTGCCGAAAGCGTTTCGTAAGGCTCTTTGCAAGCTTCTTTGTAAGATTTTTTCTCAGAAATTTCTGTTTTGCCGACAATTTGCTCTGGGCGCCTTTGCTCAACAGCTGGATTGTCGCTTGTCTTCACCAAACTGTTGCTGCTTTTACTCAGCCTATCGACCGGTTTTGACTCTAAGGCCGAAATCAAAGCATTGCCAGGCGCGCTCACACCTCTGGCCTTCACTACATTGTCTTGAAGGGCATTAATTACTGTGGTCTTGTCTGTGTACTTTACAAAAGATTTCCCGAGTTCGGTATTACGAATAACATTTTCGTTCTTTTTATTCTTTTCGTTCCGTTCATTCCTTTCACTCTTAATACTACTCTTGCTTTCGTTTCGAATAGTTGGTGACGAAACTGCCCGCACACTCTCCAAATGTTTATTGGTTTTTGCTGCCTGTGTGTGCTGGCTTTTAGTTAAAGCATTGCTCGAAAGCTCGCTAGACAGCGGCCTAGAGCCTTTGTCGTTAGCCGATTCAGTTACTTTGGCCTTTGCTACGGCCACTTTGGCAGTTCTCTCTCTAGATGCTGGAGGGTTTGCCGGCTGATCAATTTTAAGTGATGGGTTTTGCTGTGACGCTTTGCGTACAATATCGCGGTCAAGATCGCGGGCTAAAATTTCTTTGTTGTAAAAAGGTATTTTTGACGGTAAATCGCTGTGCAGCCTCTGGTATGTTTCAACCGCTTTTCGCTGGGCCGCAGGGAGATCGGTTAAATCAACGGTAGATTTTCCTTTGTTTTCTCGGGCCAAGACTATCTCACGACCTCGCGCATACTGCGCGGCCAGGGCCGGTGAGATGCTGGCTACATATTGTGCTGCTACCGGCGCGCCAGTTGCCCGCAAAACAATTTCGTTTTGTGCCTTACCCAGTACATCGCTGACTTGATGCACAGCTTTTTCAAAACTATTTCTTATATTGAGAGTCAAGTTTTCTTGAGACGAATTATGCTCGCCTTGCTCACGCTTTTTGTGAAAGTCGTTGTCTCGATTTGACATAAGCAAGCGCTCGTGCGGCTCAATCTAGACTTTATTTATACCTTAAGCAAAGAGTTTCAAAACCTCGGCCTCAGTTAAGGCGCGCCACTCACCTGGCTTCAGTGCAAGCTCGAAAAGACTGAGTGAACCAATGGCTACGCGAGCCAATCGCAAGGTCGGGTGACCTATACTGGCAGTCATTTTCCGCACCTGGCGATTGCGACCTTCCCAAAGAGTTAGTTCGAGCCAACAGGTAGGCACAGTCTTTCTAAAGCGAATCGGCTTTGAACGCTCAGGTAATTCTGGCTCACCTTCGATTAAATAGACTTCTGCTGGTTTGGTGCGACGACCTTCGATCATAAGGCC
>CASBPX010000201.1 GCA_949127735.1 Candidatus Obscuribacterales bacterium
CATTTTTTCACCTCAAAAATTTCAGTTATGAAAAGTAGTAATTTCATCGCCCTTTTGGCCTTCACAGCCACTGCCTTAATTGTCGGTCACGCTACCTACGTCAGTCGCAAACGCAAACAGCAAAAAGAAGAAGTGCTCTTTGCCCTCAAACACCCGGTTAGCGCTATGGACATTTTTGCTCATGCTTCACAGCTGACAAATGAAGACAAAGAATTCGGCGAAGTGCTTGGCTGCGGTCTTAGCTTCGGCAAGCATTTACCAGAGCGGGCAAAACGTCAACTACAAAAACTGATTGTCGCTCAGCACAGCAATTAATCAGTTCGTTCTCTAGCACACAATTTTCTTTAAGCAAAACATTCAGTTATCCCCATCTGAAGACGACTTTTCACCTTTTAACTCGAGGTGCAAATGGCGTAGAACTGCGGCGTTAAGCAATTAACAATGCACAGGGGTTTTATTTTAAACGCTCTCACGAGCACTAAATTTAAACAACATGGCAAACGCAAATGCAAAAACAGCAAAGAAAACCAAAAATGCAAACAGAAAACTGTTCGGTTACGATCGTCTGAAAACAATCGATCCTGCATTCCTTGAACCTGGTGAACTGGAAAACGCCGCCCTGCAGCATGAGCAGATGACCGCGCTTCTTGAAGGAAGAAACCTTGCAGTCAATCCTGGCCGCAAAGATTTCATCCAGGGTGAAGTGACCATCAAAAACAAGAAGGGTATCTTCATCAACATCGGCCTCAAGTACGATGCTTTCATTCCTGCAGCAGAAGCGGGCAACCTTGAAATTGGAGACAACGAAACCTTCTTTGTCACCTCAGACAAAAATGATGAAGGCATCGTTACCGCATCACATGTGCAGGCTAAAGCCTGGGAATCGTTGAAAGAAATCAACGAAGCCGGTGAGCACGTTAATGTAAGAGTATTCGCTCTGGCCATAGACAGGCGTACGAGGAGGGCAGCAGGCTTAAGAGTTGTCTTTGAATCGGAAGGGTTAAAGGGTGTGCGCGGATTTATTCCTAACAGTGAACTGGGCTTTGGCACTGACGCCGAGGCAATGGTGAACACAGTGATTACCGCCAAAATTCAGGGCGTTGATCCGCATAAAGGCGGTGAGTTCGGCTATCTGGTTTTGAGCCAGAAAGATGCTGCCAAAGACAATTTGAGTAAAGAAATCGCCAGCTACAGCCCTGGAGATGCAGTAACCGGCACCGTGATTAAGTTCATCAAAGCCGCGAAGAACGACATCGACATGAGTGTTCTGGTGAAAATCGGCAACGGCATCACTGGTCTTATTTACCGCACCGAAGTTGTCGGCTATCCAAGCAGGAAAGCCAACGAAGTGTTGAAAATCGGCGATAGCATCGAAGTGGAAGTAACCAAAGTACAGCCGGAACTGCAGCGCATTGCCTTCTCAATGAAAGTGCTAGGCAAGAAACGCACACTAAAAATGCTGGAACCCGGCATGGTTGTTGAAGCGCAAATTCTTAGAGCGAAAGTGTACGGTTACTTTGTTCACATTGGAGACGGTGTTGAAGGGCTGTTGCATGTAAGCGACCTGGGTAAAACTGCTAGTGGCAAGAAAGAAACATTCCAGCCGGGGCAGCATACAGAGGTGGTGATTCTGAGCATGGAGGCCGATGGCTCACGCGTCGCTCTGGGTCGCAGACAGATGGCTGATTATTTGAAGAAGTAAGTTGCCTGTCGGAGAATAACCAATGGATCAGACTTGGGCAGTTAACTCCAAATCAGGTTCATTGGTTAACCTCCAATTTTAATTCCTAAGAAGGGAAAAGCTTTTAAAAAATTTGTTTAACCAGCACGATGACGATGACTCATTGTGCACAAAACTTACAATCATGATTGCTCAACTCGCAAAGTACAACAACGAACAACTGGTAGCAGCCGCCAATTGCTTTTTAACTGATCACCAGAGCCAGAGGCTTGCTCGCGAATGCAAACGCTCAATGGTATTGACTGCGGTGCTTACTCTCAGCGCCCTGTCTGAAGCTGACTACGATAGCCTTACAGCAGAAGTTTCTCAGTCAGACCTGGTGCAAACCGCCATCTTGCGCTCAATGATCACGGCCGAACAAGTACCCGCAGTGCAGGGTCAGCAGGTCGAGAATTTCCTCAGCGCCGGTCTCCTTTCAGGCATCATGATTGGTTACGACACCCCGGTGTTGAATAACCCTTCGCATGCGCTGTTCGAAGAATCGGTTATTACTGAACAAATGCTGCTGGCTCAGCTGCAGCTGCTATTCGGTAATGCTGAAGCGTAACGCGAAGCTAAAGTGTAAATTGATTCTTTATTTATTCACCTTTTAAAAAACTTTCAATGAAGACGTTCACAATAGAAAGCATTTCAGAAATTCTCACTTCTGCGTCTCGCTTCAGCCAGTCGCAGAACGGCCTTGACTCACAATGCCGAATGCTGCGCCAGATTTTCGAAGGCTGTTTACCGCCTGAGAAGCAAGACCACCGCACCGCTGTGTTAATTCTTTCAGGATTAAAATGCCTTGATCAGTATGACTGGTTGCAAATTCAGTGCGGCGACATCAGTCAGCAGATTCAATCGTTGATTCAGCAAATCTACGACGCCGACGACGACGCCCAGCGCAAAAAGCTTCTAATCAAACTACTGGTTCAAGTTAAGGTGCTCGCTCACGCTCAGATGATTGGCAATGAAATCTATATCAGAGCAAGCGAATACATGCTGCAAACAAACACCTTCATCTTAGCGAGAATAAGCCGCCGTGATGATGACCTGATGTCGTTTCACAGCTTGCCGGCTCAGGATGCAGCAGTTAAAGACCAATTAGTTCTCCTGCGCAATGTGGTCGACGAAATCACAGGCGAACTGGCAATTTGCTCCAACACCGTAAACTCAGCTTACGCGCATGAAGACGACTCTTTGGAGGCTGAGGTACAATTTCAGTCTTTGAGGCAAATTATTAGCTTTGGTATTATGGTGGCTAACCACGTCAGCAGCCTTGCAGATGTAGCTATTAATACCATCGCCACCACTGGTAGCTTGCCGCCCAAAGAAGCACGCTTGCGCACGCAATGGCTTACCGCCTATGCCATGACTGCCGCCACTGTAGCCGGTGCCTGTAACTCTATGGTACGCGATGCATTTATGGCTTATGGTTCTATTACCGAAGTGGAGAGGCAAGGCCACCGCGCCCCGTCAGACAGCCCGCAACCTGGCCAGGGTGACCCCCACAACAATTAGGGTTAGCCTTCGATTCAGTAACACCATTTTTCAAACGATGCTGGGAGCAAATTATGCTTCCAGCATCACAAATGCAATTTGCATGAATTCATTTCCAACACCAGCCGAGGCTCGGGCTGCTGACAAAAAAGAGACCAACACTGCCTATGTCAGGCGCCTCCTTATTGCTATTGCTTTGCAGAAATGCGGAACGGCATTTACTTTCAGTCAGAAAGCTTTCAAAACGAAAAAAACGGAAGCGATACTACTGGCTGAAATTAGCAGCAAAGGCTGGAAGTACGACCTTGTACCTGACCACAGCGATGGAAACTATTATCTGATTCAGCCCGTATCTTAACGCGTGCTGCCAGATGTCATTTAATTGTTTAACACTTAAAATGCACGAACATGAACGAAAGAATCGCTCACCGCCAGCTTCACCTGGTACGAATTCAAAACGACCATCAACAGAAACAAATTCGCGAATTTGCAAACATCTTTGCTGAGAAGGAAATTCCCGTAGACAAAAAGGCGCGTATCTATTTCTTTATCGGCCTCTGCCTGACCGAGATGGCAAGCGACCTGGCGAAAAGCATCGACACTGAAGTTGACGTAGCCTTTCGCGAGCTGAAGAAAATGGAAGAGCTTCCCGACAGTGAACAGTGGGAGTATCGCATTGCACGCTCACTCGGCGTGGCCGAAGGACTGAACGCCATTACTGCACTTTTCGGCAAAATTATGGCGCAAAGGCAAACCGCACTGCATAACTCGGCATTGCTGGAAATGTCGGACGACAAATTACTTTGTTTGCCAGTGCACACAAATGGACAGCAAGACTATCTGCATGTCATCGCCGAAGAAGCCGACAGAAGTCAGCGTGCGCGCTTGAGAGCAGCATGGCTCATGGCCGAGCGTTTCACCGCCACGTTTCGAAAGGACGCAATCAGGCGCGACGACAACGACGCACTGACAATAGCTTCAATCTGCTCGTGCGCCTGTGACCTGGTTACAGCCGGTCAACTGGCATCACTGAGCTGGCGCAACGGCCAAATGCTGAGGACCGGGATGAATACCCCAGACCTCGGCGGACAGGAAAAAAGCAATGAGTACAAAACGGCCAGAATGACGGCCGCAGCTGTAGTTAGCGGACTAATTAGCGAGCTCGTGCAGAAAAATTTGCCCTGGCTGATGGTCAATTTGAACTAGCGTTACTACGTCGTTAGAGAGCCGGGAGTTGAACCAATGTTCAACTCCACTTTTAAATTTTTAAAATCAAAAATCAAAAATCATGAACTCCATCGCATCATCCAATGTAATAGTTATTGGCATAGTTATCATTTTGTTCGTTTATAATTTGGTCCTTCGCTTCGTGTTTTCGATCATTGCCACCGACCAGATCAACCATCCAACTCATAAGAAATTCGCCAGAGCGGCGATCATATCGTTTGTCTACAACACCCTGGTTGCAATTGTTTTCGTGATTGCCGGCAAGCATCCGCGCATGTTAGTACCTTTCATCATCATTATGGCGATTGTTTACCTTCGCGACAAAGAATAGCTTGGGCACCGGCTAACAGCCAATACCCAGCAGTCACTTGAAAAACTAAGCAACTCAATTCACCAAAATTTGCCACAATGAAATCATTTCAAAGCCCCCTTTTGTTTGACCTTGCCGACGACAATCTTCGCGGCCAAGCTCTGTTGGTAAATCGTCTGTTTAGCGAATGTCTTCAATCAAAGTTGAGTGCGGCCATCGAACTAGGTAATACTGTCAAGACTTTGAAAGAAGGCGAGCACTCGAAAGTCGTGCAGCTTTACAAAATCTTGTTGGTAGTCAATGTAGAGGCCGCTGCATTTATCAAGTCAATATTGATCGATCTCGACACGGCCACGTCCGAAGCCCAGGAAATGCAGAATCTTTTCGGAGCAGCACAGACCGGCGATCTAGAAGCCTACGCAAAATTGGTGGAAGTTGGTCGAAAGTTTGGAGCGAGCACTGGCGATGAGCTTCAACCTTTTCTAGAGCTTGGAATAGTTGAGCCGGACGCTTTGCAATTTCTCATGGAACTATCAGGCGTTCTGAACGCTGGTTTCGAGGAGAACAAAATTTGATGTTACGGTGACTGTGGTAATTGACTGCGGTCAATTTCTACAGTCACCGTTATTTGATAACGCATTGAAGCCGCCCTCATATCATCTTAAAAAATGCCGGAGCTACGCCTCCACATAGTAGCAGCAGTAGTTAACCGGCTGGCCTAGTCAAGTTGAGGTGTATCAGGTTCGCCCGACAATCCTTCATTGCGCTAAAATAATAGCCGCATCGCCCTGGAGAGCAATTGAAAAACAAAATCGCCCTAATCTGTGCAGCACTGTTATTTTCAAGTCAAGCTGCCTTTGCAGACCGTATTGTTGACAAGGCAGTGATCGAAGCCTACAAGCTGCGCAAAGAAAAAAAAGTGGCAAATGCCATGGAAATTCTCAAGTCTGTTGAGAAACAAGCAGCTGGCAATGCTGGATTTTTTGCTGAGCGGGCGGCCGAATACGTAGATCTCGATCAATATGACCTGGCAATGAAAGATGCCAACGAAGCAATTCGCCTTGATGGCAAACTTTCTGACGCTTACGACAGGCGTGCCTTTTGCTATGCCATGAGCGACCAACTGGACAAAGCTGTGGCCGATTACACAACGGCTATAAAACTCAATCCTAAATCACCCATGCCTTATCACAATCGAGCTATCGCTCTTCGAAAACAAGGCAAGTTCAAAGAAGCCAATGCCGACATGCAGCATTACATGACGTTGCGCCCAGCCCGGCAGCAGAAACAACTGACTGATGTAATCGATACCAAGGCCAATGATCTCGAAAGAGAAGGAAATACCAAAGGCGCTATTGACTATCTCACCGCACAGGTAGCTGCTACACCGAGTTCAGCACTGCATCTGCATATCGGTAACCTTTTGCAAAAATCAGGTGATCAGAAAAAAGCAATCGAGCATTTTAACGAAGCCATCAAGTTAGGAAAAACCGATTCGGATCAAACATTGGGACGCAGAGCCGAGTTAAGACGAGGCATCAGTTACTACAAACTGAAAAACTATAGTGCCGCTATAAAAGATGCCAGTTCAGTAATCGAGCAGTGCAAGAAAGCAGAATCAGTCAGCTCCACTAAAACCATCGCCAAAAACGATCGCGCTGTAGCTTTGCTTTTGCGAGCAGATTGCTATCGGAAAACAAAAAAATTAGCACAAGCCATGGCTGATGCCAATTTAGTCATTGCCGGACATCCAGATTTAAACGCTGCCTACGAAACTCGCGGCGCCATTTATCAGGCCATGGGCAAACAATACCCTAAAGCGATCGCCGACTTTAGCCGCGCATTGAAAGCCAATCCAGATTCTGAGCCGAGCCGCATCGGCCGCGCTCAATCATACGAAGCAATCAAGCAATACGACAAAGCCAGGCTCGATTACACCGCAGCGATCAATCGCTCTCCTAACGCCGCCAAAGAAGCCTATCAGGGTCGCGCCCATCTCTATAGTCTGCTGAAAGATGAAAAACATGCCGAAGCAGACTTAGCCAGAGCGCGCGAGGCGCAACCGGAATAACTGCAGAGCACTTTTGTTAAGTGACTCAGTTGAGCAGTAAGGAATTGCTCTTAAATGTAGCATTAGCAGCAATATCGCCTTGAAGCCAGCCCCCGTTATACGTAGGGTGAAAGCATATTCTCCATTTAAAGAAACACCAGGTCTAAGCCTCTTTTTCAGCAAGCAAAGTAAGTATTAGCTTCAATCTATCCGCTCTTTCTCTTTGTTTTGAGAAATCGGTACTCGCCTGTTTCATTCACTTTAAAAAAATAGACATGCTCTATCTCAAGTACATCGCATTGATGCTAGGCGCCATACTTGGCGTTGTTATTGTGGTCTTCATCTCAATCTGGCTCTGCACACTGGGCAAGTTAGGCCCCTTTTTTGGAGTAGCCTTCTACCTGGCCGGTTTCTGCCTTCTAAGGCGGCTGTACAGGCCGTACATGCAGCCCTGATTACTGATACTGATTACTGATACTAATTCCTGATCACTTCAATCTCTGCTCGAAATTCAAAACAATTTTCAAACAAAAAAGCAAATCATGAAAACCGTAATTTATGTGCCGACCATCGGCTCAACCGCACAATCGATTTTTTGCGATCGCGAAGGCTCCTTCAAAAATGGCTTGGTCAATGCTGCCGGAAAAATTCTCATAGGCTATGCCAACCGAGAAGACGCAATCAACGAAACCCTGGCGAAATTGCCCGTTGAACCCTTCGCTATTTTGCATCTCAGTTTCAGCACCGACGTGCAGTACTATTTGACTATGCAAAAATGGCTGCACGGTATCGCCAAAAGTGCGGGCGGCGCACCTATGTGGACGCTGCAGCGAGATGGTGCGATTTATCTCATCAACCCACTGCGTGCGAACCTGACCATGGAATACATACCGGTGCCGCGTCAAAAAATTGTGCTTTACTAATCACTTTCTTTCACTTACAAAAACAATGTCATATGACAAAAAATCATCCGGTTTGGATTCACAGCGGCAAAATTGAGACATGCTCTGGAGAAAAGCTCACCATAGTCGATGGAGTATGCCTTGAAAAAGGATGCGCCATTGAACTGATATCTGGGTCTATTACAACAGACTGTCCGATTGCTGTAACCATCACTCCGTCACAAACAATTATGCCGCTTCACCTCGAAGGTGTGCTGATTCAAGCGACAATCAAGCTGCCTAATTCTGGTTTGCGCCTGGGACACTTATCGGTCAAAGTGCCTGTCAAAGACGGCGCGACAGTGCGCATCTTTTTACAGAAAAGCGTCGACTAATACACTGTAAAAAGTGGCTAGCGCGATTAAATAAAATAGCGAAAGAGACACCCTGACTTAGGTGTTTCTTTCGCTATTTTACTTGTGTTTTCTTGCTACTTGAAATAGTATACGAGCACCGACTAAAAGATTTTACGGGGCCTCGAAGACGCCACTAATTTGCCACAAAAGACCGCTAAAGTAGCTACATTCACCCCACAAGCAGCAATCAAAACCGATGCCATCAGATTCCGACTCAACTCAGTTCAATTTTCGCGAAGCATCCGCAGAGCATAATCGTTTAGATAGCGGCAGTTTAATTGACGCCGCCAGTCTATCCAATCAAACCTGGGACACAGCTGCTAAAGCCAGCGCTGAGCGCAAACAGACCGCCAGCAACGAGCCTTCATCGACCTGGATTCAACTAGGTGGAATTTCGCATCACCTTGATCGCAGTCGTAATTTCAATGAGCAAAACTGGGGCATTGGCATCGAACACAAACTCAGTAAAGACAATCCGTTTGCCATCGGCAACGACTCTTCCGTTGCCATTGGACAGTATCGCAACAGCATTCGCCAGACCAGTAACTATGCGCTTTATCAATGGAAACCACTACACGTGGGCCCTGTAGATATCGGAGTAATGGCAGGCTTTGTTGATGGTTATCGCTTGAATAATGGACGCCCTGTGCCCATGGCACTGCCAATGGCTTCAATCGAAGGTAGACATCTTGGCGTTAATGTAATGTGCCTGCCAAAAATGAAAGATATTTCGGCCGTTTGCGCAATGCAGTTCAAAGTGCGCTATTAGAATTTATTATTTGGCAGAAACAACGGCTTGCGCTCTATACCAGGCGATTGCTCTGGCTAATCCGTCGTCGAGCTCGAACTCTGGTGCCCAACCAAGCGTTGTGCGCATTTTTTCTGAACTCAGATACTGTGCCTGAATTTCACAGCTAGCCTTGCCTTCGATTACAGGAGCAAGGTCTCCGCGACCCATGAGGTTCAAGATTTTTTCCACCATAGTTAATACCGAGACCGGCGCATCATTGCTGATGTTGAAAGCCTGACCGTGAATACTGGTATCACTTAGCATGCGAGTAGCAATGGCTATATTGGCTCTGGCTGCGTCTTGCACATAGATGTAGTCGCGCACCGGCGAACCATCAGAGCGAATAATTGGATTATCGCCTGAAAGCACACTCAATATGGTGCCGGGCACAATGCGACTGGCATTGAGGTCGCCGCCGCCATAGAGGTTGCCGCAACGTGTAACGCACACCGGCATTGCAAATGACTGAAAATAAGAGCGGGTAATCAGGTCAGCGCAGCTTTTAGAGACATCGTAAGGGAAGCGACCCTGCATTGGCGCATCCTCAAGGTAGGGGAGATTGTCCTGATCGCCATAAGCTTTATCAGACGAAGCCACAACCAACGCTTCAATATTCTGCCCGCCGTCACGCAGGCGCCTTGCCGCCTCCATTACATGCCATGTGCCTTGAATATTCGAGGCAAAAGTAGGCATTGGATTATTGTTAGCCACTCCCACAATCGCCTGTGCCGCCAGATGAAAGACAACATTGATGTCGTTGTCGGCAAGTGCTGCCAAGGTGGGCTCCCAGTGTTCAATATCGACATTTATCAACTTGACGCGATCTTTCAAGGCATGAATTCTAGAGGCCTTTGGATACTCGCGGTCGAGGCCGACCACGTTGGCGCCGAGTTCAAGCAAGAGCTCGCAAACCCATGGGCCAAGGAAACCCGCGCAACCTGTCACCAAAACGTTTTTTCGAGAAAGCATCTTCAAATCGCCAATCAGTTAGCCAATACGGTTATCTAAATATATCCACGGGGGGCACTTGCCTAAACATAAGCTAAAATAGCAGCAATTCAAAAAGGGCAGGTTTTCATTGCGTCAGCAACCGGCATTTGCGTTATCAGCTCTGATACTCACAGCATTTTCAGTAGTGCCTCTCCAATTTTCACTCTCGGCCCGGGCTCAAGGACAACCTGGATCTTTGCCGCCGACAACTACAGCTCCAGTTAACAGTGCGGCGCAGAAAAAGCTGAGCGATATGGAGTCGGAAATTTACGCACTATTGCAAGCTGACCAAATTGACGAAGCCGACGCAAAAATTGAAGAAGCCTATAATCAGGCCCGTCACAGCAAAAATTTAGATGCTCCTATATTATTTCTTGCTGCCTTCGCACAATTCAAAGATGAGAACTATAGCCACGCAGCAAGCATCTTGAAAGAGATTCAAGAATTGCCAGGCGAAAAAAATCTTGCGCTCAAAGATCAAGTGATTTTGCAGCGCCTGATCGCTGAATGTTATTACCGCGACCAAAATACTACAGAAGCACTTAAACATTTCAATCTTGCTCTCATGTGCGCTGGCAGAAACGACATTGGTACCGCGCTGCGCGGTGAACTCGAAGAAGGGCTGGTGGGCTGCTATTTGGCAGAAAAACGGTATCAGGAAGCCGAGGCTCCGGCACTGCGATTGGCGCAATTGATGCAAAGCAATACTAATCAACTCTCGGGCTTGTGCCCTTTTTTCTGGGCCAATGTTTATCTAGCCGAAACATACAAAGGGCTAGGTAACAAGCAGAAGCATGGGCTCTATGCGGCCACGGCCGCGGGTCTGCTGAAAAATCTAATGACGCAACGCAACGAGGTTGAAGCAAGTGCCGGAAATATGCCACTACGTGCGGTGCGCAGCGAATTTCTCAAAGATTACATGAATGAGACTCAGCCTCAATCATTGGGAGAATATCTCTGGTTGGCCACCACCTTTAAACTTAAGACTCTGCCAATTATCGGCTGGAGAAATCCAGATCTTAATATCAAAAGCAAAGCAATTATTGTAGCGGTGCACGGCATGGGGCTCGACAACCGCGCCTTTACACCTTTTGCCCGCGAGATGAAACGACGCGGCTACGCAGTCTTCGCCATTGACGTGCGCGGATTCGGGTCATGGATGGCTGTCAGCGGTAACGAAAAAATCGAATACAAAGATAGTTTCGGCGACATCAATAATCTCGTTCAACTGGTTAAAGCCGGCGATCCTGCTGCTCCTGTTTTTATACTCGGTGAGTCTATGGGTGGTGCCATCGCGCTCAACACAGCATCACGCTATCCCGAGCAAATTAATGGTGTGATTGCCTCCGTGCCATCGGCGGAGCGCTTACAGGCTAGGCGAATGGGCCTGACGGTGGCCATGCATTTTCTAAAAGGGCCAAACAAACCATTTAACGTCGGCGAACAAATCTCAGCTCAAGCCACAGCCCGCCCCGAGATGCGCAAGGCATGGGAACTAAATCTCAAAGCGAAAAACGAATTGTCACCAAAAGATTTGATGAAATTTGCAGTGTTTATGCGGCGCACTGAAGGCCATTGTCGCGACATTAAAACCACGCCAGTACTCATGGTGCAGGGACTAAAAGACAAGCTGGTGAAGGCGCAGGGCACCTATGATCTTTTCGACGCCGTTAAGTCGGAAGACAAAACAATGCTCATTGTCGGCAATGCTGAGCATTTGATTTTCGAAACTGATAATCAAAATCCGATGGTGCTTGATTCACTTTGCAGCTGGATAGATCAGCGCAGCGCAGTTAGCAGTACTGCTCGAGCTACTGAGTAGCAAGAGCTATTCGAAGCTTGGAAGCGACTTGAGAATGGTCGTGAGCGAAGAACTCCACCCATTTTTTTGCGCATTCTACCACCGCTTCAGTTGCTTTTTTCTTTTCAAAGAGCACGAGTAAAAGCTCTCCGCGGTAACTGGCAAAGACATTGCGAAAGCCTATCTGGCACTCTAGGACAAGAAAATTCTGGGCTTCTAGCACAAAATTTTCATAATTGGTGCATCTCACCACCAACGAAAGTACCTGCACGTAATGCAGGTCATAAATAATTTCACTCAATAATTGACTGATCAATCGATGCGGAACCTCATTCGGCGCCGCCTGCAGAAGGGCTTCCAGTGTTCGCCGAACCTCTACAAGGTTATCCTGATTGCCTAATAACCATCGCTTAGCCAACTCAATAATCCGCTCTGATTTATCCACGGCAAGCAAACCAGCAATGAGATCTTGAATTTGGCCAGCCTTTTTTGAATCTATGACATCCGTCTCGATCAGCTTCTCGACTAGCGAAAACATTTGCGCGACGGTTTCATCGCTCCTGTCAAATTTTAGCAGCGTGCCGCCAATACCGAGAGAACCGCTTTCAAAAATTTCCCAGGCTTTCTCAATCGCAGCATGGGGTACGGCGAATGAGTCTGGTGCCGATTTAAGTAGCTGATAGTAAAGATCATCCCACCGAAAGCAGTCCGGATTCTTGAATAACCAGGACCAACAAGCGCGAGCAGTGGAATCGTTAGGATTCTTGCTGATAAGTTCCATCCAGGTAGCAGGATTATAGACACACTGAGGGTTCCGGTCTAACCAATCAATGACGAGCGCAGAAATTTCGCCATCTGCCAACATTGTCTGTGCGTCTTGCACCTCGGCCCGCGAATCAGGCGATTGCAGTGCATTCTTCCACCATTGCAAAGCCTCTTCCTTTGCCTCTTCATCGCCAGAATAGGAGTAAATTGCACTCGCTAAAAAACCACTCTCATCAGTTGAGCGTCTCATAATTCTTAAAGCTAAATCTACTACCTCCGCATCTTCGTTATGCTCAATCAGCGCAGCCAAGAGCCATGCAGTTTCGCGATTATCATTTGTTTGATTCATGAAGTGGCGGGCTCTAACACAATTCTCTTGTGTTGGTGCCGACTTGAGTAAGTTTTGCAGCACAGCGAAAGATTGGGGAACATAAGCATACTGATCAAACCAGCGCTGACCCAGGTCGATAGCTGCTTCATTCCGCACCATTGTTAGCAACTCATTAACTGGCTTACCGGAACGTTCTCCACAGCAGGTTAAGAGTGCTTGATGCGTTGCCCAAATAACTGCGTGCGTCTGCCAGAGGGAGTGATGAGTCAGCAAAAACGGCCGACGCGCTTGCAACCAGTTCGAACACCAGGCTACATCACTTGCGGTTGTACTATAGCGGTCAAGTTTCGAGATCACTATGAGAACATGCTCACTGTCCCTATTGTTTTCTAGCCAGGCCCGCGCACAAGCCACATCATCGGCGTTCGCACCGGTGCTCAAGCGATAACAAATTTCGTTTACAGTCTCATCATTAGTCATCTGCCCCTCCTGGGTTCCAGTGCTAGACTTGGTTGTGCATGACTTCCAGCAAAGCAGCCAGCACCTCGTCAACTGAGATCGCGGCCATACAACGTTTCTCTTCGGCCTCGGCGCAATCCCAACGCAGCCAATAATACTGATCAGCGCTCATACCGGCACTTGAATCGAAATTGATCTTCTTATTGGTGACGTGGGCAAACTGGGCGTCCAGGCAGGCCGGCGCGCACCCGGGAGCTTTGAGGTAGCGAGTATGCGGACGTTCTTTCAAGATCATATTGGCAGAACGGAAAAGACCTACTGTCGATACTCCTTGATGAATAGCCACATGCATCAGGCCTGTGTCGACACTAACTACTGCCAGGGCCGATGAAATTGCATCAACAGCATCACTAAAGGCGCTGGTTTTAATCCACTCTACATCAGCATCTAGCAAGCTTTTGACATATTCAGAGCGCGCCGGCTCACCGACAACCGCACAGCAATGCCCTGAGCTTTGCAATCTTCGAATCAATTCAAGAAAATGTGAAGTCGGCCAGCATTTTTGTCGGCCATTAGACCCTGGCACAAGAACTATCTTGCCTCGAGCCACGTCACATAGCCTGTGTTTAAGCGGCTCGAGGTTTTCGTAGCTAATCTCAATGCCTTTATCTGCGCAAATAGTTTTGAACAGATCTTCAAAATAAGTGTCGGGAAAAGTGGCAAAAAATTCGTCACTGCCCCAGATATGATCTGTTTGCAACGGGTGATCGCGCAGATTGATAAATTGATCGCCTGGAGCCATTTTGATAGCACTAAAATCGCTCTCCAGAACGGTGCCGGCGATGCCGTCAACCAGCTTAGCTACAGCTTCTTGCGCTTGCGAACGCAATACTAACATGGGCGGCCGGCCATTTTTTGCCAGAGCGTCAATGGCCGGCAGATTCGAGATTAAAGAGCCGAGACCATTTGAAGTAGGTGCAAGGTAAACAGTCATACTAATTTATTCTTGCGACACTGCAGGTGGTGGCGCGACTTTGCGCACAATGATAATTGCTGCGTCGTCTTCATAACGTTTTTCCCAGGCGGAGTCAGCTTTGAGGGCTTTGGCAATATTAGATTTTGCATTAACAAAAGCCCAGCCAATATTATAGGAATCAAAAAGTGGACGCCAGTTTTCTAAACATTCATTGATGGTGCGGTAGTCGCCTACGATTTTGGCACCATACATGTCGAAGCGGGTGTCCACAAAAACTTTGGGATCGCCACGCAATTGCCAGATGATCATGTCACCATACTGTGGGTCATTGAACAAACGCGCAGGCAGTTGGGATCTGTGTTCTTCAATATAAGCAATGGCTTTAAAGGGCGCTTTAAAGGCGATGCTGGAGGCCGGCAATTCTGGTGCGGAAACTCTAGTGGCAATCAAACAAACACCAGCGATAGCGCAAAAAGAAACGATGGCCAGTTCAAAAGTGCCGCCGGTAAGCCAGACGTCGAGGGAGTGTATATCAACGTCTTGCCAGAAAGTGCGCTTGCTTGCGTATTTGCGAGCTCCGAGGGCGCTGTCGGATGCTTGAGACTGGCCTGGAGACAAAGCCGCGCTGGTAGTGAAATTCTCGGGAGTATTTTTTGTAATATCTATATCGAGAGTAGCTTCAGCAGGCAGTTTGCCTGCGTCGATAGCTTCAGCAACGGCAATTACATCAGACATAGATTTAGCAGACGCCTTTCCTACAGCAGCTACTTCTGCCGCCGCGCGCTCGATAGAACCCAGCCTGCGCAAACCGAGCATAGCGACAATTTCGCCTACAATTATCAGCGCGGTAAAGACAATCAAACGTCGACCGCTAAAGCCGCAGATTATAGCGATGGTGCCTGTGACGGCAGCGGTAAGTATTTCGCTTTTCATGAACAAGGCAGAAATGGCTGGCACAGGCGGCAGAACCGGCATCTCAGAGCTGGCTGCTTCAAGGTTATTTTTTAGTTTCGAGACAGCTAAAAGCTCTCGCAGCACCAGAAGCACCACACCAATACACAATGCTAAATAGGGCCAATAGGTGACCTCGTGCATAGCTGCCCATGAAAGCGGGCGCAGTTCGACGATATATTTATTGATTGGCGAACCAAATAAATCGGGAATGTAAGCCCAGAGCCTGAGCCCATATGGTGTCACTAAAGTCGCTAAAACAGTACCAAGCAATGCCAGAGAAAGTTCAACGATTAGGGGCCGGTTAGCAACCGGCTTGCCATTCTCACGCAAAAGCAGATGGCCAAGAATGGCTCCCAGAAGGCACGAACCAATTATTGAAATTCCTGTGACAAAACCGGTGTGCATATTTGCCCACAAAATCATCAGCGGAGTAAGAATAAAAGCAATACGGAAAATCTTCTGATTTTCCATAGCAGCAGCCACTCTTGCATAGTGAAGCACTTGTAAAAAGATTGCGGTAAAGAGATAAGAAAAAATCTCAGGGCGGCAAAGGAAGTGAAATGATCCGGCCATCAAACCCACAAAGACCACGGCGATTCCAGCCAGGAATGGGGCTTCGCGCTTGACCACGTATCCGATTGGCAAAGAAATAAAAGCAGTTACAACCGTGACGGCAGTAAGCATAAGTAGGGTGAGCAAGCCGCCCGAAAGCGTGGAGAGATAGAAGATTAGCTCAGAGAGCCACTGATAGAGAATGAAATGACGACCTTTTGCTTCTTCTGCGGCAAATGTCCACGAGAATGGATCGATTTCTGGTATTGCTTTATGCTCCACCATCCAGCGACCAAGGCCGACTAGCCAGCAGGTGTCCGGGTCGTGCAGAGCGGCACCGGCCACCCAGGCACCAGCGACAAAAGCCGTAAAAAGCACCAGCCCTAAAACAATTCGCGAAAGTGCTCCGGCCCAAATTTCCTGAAGGGTGAGTATTATTTTTTCGCGCGGAGGAGCGGGCTGCTTGGGCTTTTGAGGTTCGTCATGATACAAATCCTCGAACTCGTCCAAAACTTACTCCCATTCAATCGTGGCTGGAGGCTTGGAAGTGACGTCATAAACAACACGGTTAATACCAGGCACTTCATTGACGATACGCGACGAAATTACTGATAGCAAATCGTAAGGCAAGCGCGCCCAGTCAGCAGTCATACCATCTTCAGAAGTAACGGCCCGAATTACTATTTGATTTTGGTAGGTGCGCTGGTCACCCATAACACCTACAGACAGTGTTGGCAGCAATACGCCGAAGACTTGCCAGACTTGACGATAAAGGCCGTGACTTTTGATTTCTTCGCGAATGATCCAGTCGGCTTCGCGCAATGTTTTCAGTCTTTCTTTTGTCACTTCGCCAAGTACGCGAATAGCCAGACCAGGGCCCGGGAATGGATGTCTTTCGATAATGCCAGGCGGCACGCCGATTTCACGACCCAAGACACGTACTTCATCTTTAAACAACTTACAGAATGGTTCGATTAATTCGAACTGCAAGTCTTCAGGCAGGCCACCGACATTATGGTGCGACTTAATTTTAACGGCAACTTTTTTACCGGTTTTAGAATCAATTTTAGTTCCGGCCGACTCAATAACATCAGGATACAGTGTGCCTTGAGCGAGGAAATCAAATGGTCCGAGACGCTTTGATTCTTCTTCAAAGACGCGAATAAACTCTGTACCGATGGCTTTACGCTTATCTTCAGGGTCGGTCACCCCTGCTATTTTCCCAATAAATCTGTCGCGAGCTTTGACAAAATGCACATGTATATTGAAGTCGCGCTCGAAGGTCTCAACCAGCCACTCAGGCTCGTTTTTGCGCATGAAACCCTGGTCGATAAACATACAGGTGAGATTTTCACCGATGGCTTTGTGCAATAGAAAGGCTAGAGTAGAGCTGTCTACACCACCCGATAAAGCCAGCAAAACGCGGCGATCGCCGACACGTTCTTTGACTTCGCGAATGGCTTCTTCTATATATCGGCTCATAGTCCAGCTTCTAGTACATTCGCAAACATTCAAAACGAAATTGGAAATGATTTGTTTTCCACCTACTGTGTGCACAACTTCAGGGTGGAACTGCACTCCGTAAAGCTTTCGAGTCTCATCAGCAATGGCGGCCACTGGTGTATCGGCGGTGCGCGCAACAGTGGCGAAACCCTCGGGCAAGGTGGTGACGCTGTCACCATGGCTCATCCAGCTTTCGATGGCAGGGTCGAGCCCAGCAAAAAGTTTGTCGTGATGCACAATCGTCAGCAATGCCCGGCCATATTCGCGCACGCTCGATGGCTCCACGTGGCCACCTAAGTCTCGCGACATTAATTGCATGCCGTAGCAAACACCGAGCACGGGCACGCCAAGTTTCCAAATATTCTGATCTAACTGTGGGGCAAATTCGTCATAGCAACTGGAGGGGCCGCCGGACAATACTATTCCCTTTGGATTAAGCCTCTTGAGTTCTTCTGCTGAAATTGAGTGGGGCAAAAGTTCGGAATATACATTGAGCTCGCGAATGCGGCGAGCGATCAATTGTGAATACTGAGAACCAAAATCGAGAATTGCTATAGAATCGGCCAACGCATTGTCGGGCGCGGTGCCTTTAGATTGCGCCATCTGGCTGGATGTCATCGGATTCCCCTCATGTTTGCCCTGATTCAAGAGATAATAGACGTCTATTATCTCTTGAGTTGGAGCAATCTTTATAGATCGTGGCGGCGCGTGAAGTAGTTTGACATCCAAATATTCGAAGGGGAAAGTTTTTTCGTGACCTTGAACAAACTATTGGCTCAAACCATTGTTTTCTGGGCGCTGCTAGTCCTGATTATTATGTACGCCATCGATTTCAAACTGCCTGATTCTATGGCGATTTCAGACTATTTGATGACATTTCATACGGCGGGTTATATCGCCGCTCATGGCAAGTGGCAATATCTGTACCCCGCTCTTGATGCCACGACTTTTCACGGCGCTCCTTTTGACCAGATTTCGCACCAGTTGCTGACTAGAATGCCAGCCTGGTCAGTATCTGAGTATATGTATATGCCTCTCAGCGCCTTTATTTTTGCGCCTTACAGCACCTTTAAGCCAGAATTTTCGCTATTTAGCTGGCAAATAACATCACTTTTGGCCATCGGCGCAGCCGCCTATTGTGTTCTTAGCGACGAAAAACCTGCTATCAGAAAAACTCGAGTTTTTCTGACAACAGCAGCAACTCTGTCATTTCTACCCGCCACCCTCACCCTCTGGATTGGGCAAGTGGGCTTGGTTTTTGGCCTTTTTCCTCTAGCGTTCGGATACTATCTATTGCGCAGATTGCCGCTGCCAGCCGGTTTAATCTTCGCCTTGCTTTTCCTCAAGCCTCAGATGCTTGTGTTGGCGGTGTTTCTAATCGTTTGCGAACTGGCCCAAAAAAGGCCGCAGGCTTTGATTGGCATGACTTTAGGAGTGATGGCCTTAGCTCAAGCCAATGCCACAATTTTGGGGCCGCAAATATTTCAAGCCTGGCTTAACTGCCTCAAGCTCTCCGACAAAATTTTTTCAGATCCTGCCAATGGAGTGGCGGTGCACCTGGCCACCAGTTTGCCACGAGCCGTTTTACTCAGTCAGCCGGTGGAAGCCCACTCCACTCTTAAGCCCATTGTCTACGGCGTGGCGCTGCTCTTCATGACTGTTGGCCTGGGAGTTGTAGTCATGCTCTCACATAAAAGTTCGCCGATTAAAGATTCTCTGGCAAAAGCCAATTTGTCGCTGATTCTCGCTTGCCTGGCGCTGCCGCTGGTTGTGCCGCATTTGTTTTTGTATGACCTTTGCGTCATTGCGCCAGCATTTTATTTGTTATTTGCATCACAAAGTGAAAGCATGAAGGGGCTTGGTCAGTTAGCGGTGCAATTGCGAAAAATATTCGCTGTTTACTGGGTCTGTATCACAATCTATTGTATTTGCATGGTCACCAATGTGGCTTTTGCTAAGCCACTAATACTGGTGGCAGCCATGACTGTCTTTTACGTTCTTGCGCTTATCGCTGTGGTCAAATATTTGCTTGTACAGAAAAAACTCGAGCCAGAAATCACAAGCTAAGACACACCGCGCGCAAAATGGGTAGATCTCTAGTAGCTACTTATTGAGTTGCTTCATGGTTATTAGAAACCGGCTGATTCTATCTCTGCTTCTATTGCCGCTCTGGCAATCACTTACCGTCAACGCATGTTTTGCCGGAACTGGTGATGTTTTGCAAGGTGGCGTTAAAAACGAGTCACACTTAAATCCGTCGCTGCAGCTCACTCCTGGTTTTCGGGGCACTGCCGAATATGGTTTGCGGCCGAGCACTCCAAATGCATCAGACGGACCCGTGCAATACAAAGGCAACGTGCGCATCGGCTCACCGCTTTCGGCCGCGGCCCAGACTAATAATAGCCCGACAGAACTTTTGGGTGGAAGTATTCGCGGCGCCGCAGGCGGCATGCAAGGCATTATTCTACCGATCTCTTCTTACAACCGCACTCCAGCTGGTGGTGTAATTAATTATGTGCCAGGATCATATTTAACAGCTCCAGAACACTACAAAACTATTGGCCGCGGAGTAACAGTGCTCGCTCCTGAGTTGGCCGTCTCGGCCATGCCAACCATGATGCCGGCCCTGCTTGGACCGGGTAAATTTGCCTCAGGGACAGTGGGACAAATGCTCCAGATTCAGATGATCGCCCCTGGCGTTAACACCACAGGTAATATCAAAGCGACTGTGCCGTCAAGTGACGCCGGATACATCACCAGGCGCGGAGTGACTACGGCTGCCGGCTATGAAGTAAGTATTACTCCACCTGGAATGAGCAAAGAAACATTGGGCGGGCGCTGGTCGACAAAAGGGGCGCTTCCCTTGAGCCTGAGCGCAGTGCCTGGCACTCTACAATCACAACGCATATTTACGAGAATCGAACCGGCCGGTGAAATCGCCCACGCTGGTTTGCTCACTCAGCTGCAAGCAAACCGCACTTGTACAAGTTGGCCTGAGTGGTATCGCGCCGTGGCTCGATCAATTTACAGCGGCTGGCAGACGGCTGATGTTTGCCCCGGAATCGCGAAGCTGGAAGTGACGGTTAAAGCCGATCATGAAATATCAGGCCGCGTGATTGACTTTATTGCCGCCGACGGAATGGCTCGGAA
Source organism: Candidatus Obscuribacterales bacterium (assembly GCA_949127735.1). Taxonomy (GTDB): domain Bacteria; phylum Cyanobacteriota; class Vampirovibrionia; order Obscuribacterales; family Obscuribacteraceae. The sequence continues at coordinate 20,376 of CASBPX010000201.1, forward strand.
TATTCCTAGGGAAACCGCATTTAGAGAGACTTCCGTTAAAACAGTGAACCGCACCGGATACTTTGAAATTCCAGATTTTCCTGATTCTAAAGTCAAACAAGTTGTATTTGATATTGACCTGAAACGCACAGTTGATGGGCCTACAGGTGTTACTGTGGTGCCTGGTCCGTAAAATTTGCGCGGGTGGGCGATCTCGATCAGGAAATTTCACGATTAAACATTGTACTTACAATGTAATTACAATGTTTAATGGCGGAATTTTGCGGTTTCAAGAGACCGAACGAACCGTTTGATTGAAGCATCAAAAAGCCACAAACTACACCAGCATTCATTACAAGACTTTCGCCAGGGCATCAAGCAACGCATCGACTTCACCAGCTGTAGTAAATGCACCGAAGCTAACACGCAGAAGCCCTTGTTCAGTAGTTCCTAGAGTTTGATGCGCCAGAAGTGCACAGTGCAGACCAGGACGCGTAGCAATGTCGAAATCTTGATCTAATTTCTGCGAGACCCTGTCGGGTGTTATTCCCAGCTTGGCAAATGACAGCGAAAAAACCGGCAGAAAGTTTTTCAAACTCTTTAAACGCTCGCCATCAGAAGCTTTGAAGAGCCAGACAGGGCGGCCAGGCAGCTCAATGGAGGCGACGCCTTTCTTTTTATCCAAGTCTGCCAAACGC
>CASBPX010000202.1 GCA_949127735.1 Candidatus Obscuribacterales bacterium
GAGCTCGGCATTTATCTTTTGCAGCTCAAGTAATTTAAGTAATTTTTCTTCAATAGGAGCCGCTGCGGCAGCCAATCGGCTCGCTTTTTTCGAACGAAACTGATCTTCGTTTGAAACTAAGTGTTGTTGGTTAGTCATTTTGTAATATAACCTGAATTACTGCGACACTATTGAATTTTGGCACTAATGTAGTGGTGCAAAAATTTCCAGTGGCACATCCCTTTTCCCTGTCGGATCAATAAAAGTTATTCTCGGACAATAGGCTTTGTAGTTTTTTTCACCAAATTGTTTTCCACGCACCACGACTTCATTCAAGCCCGACATGGTCTTCAAAGTGTCTAGTGCTTTGAACGTGATTGATGTGTCTTTAATATTGAGCTTCCGAAGATTTTTAAGGCCAACCAAATTTTTTAAGCAAGCATCGTTCACTTCTTTATTCGAGGCAAGATCTAGTTCCTCAATATTGGTCAAAGTAGCTAAAGCAGGCATATCCACCTGAGCTAAACGGCATTTCTGAATGGAAAAGCTTTCCAGGTGCGGGAATATGGGTTGCAATTTTGTGACACTACCGGGTTCTAAATTTGTGCCAGACAGATCTAGTCTCAAGAGCTTAGTTAGTGGAAGTAACTCAGAAAATGTTTTTCCTGTTAACAGCGTCGCATCTAATCTCAAATAGGCTAGATTGCTAAAAGTTCCAACCATAGTCAATGCTTTATCGGTGATGTCTGTACCACGCAGGCTGAGCTTTTTAATTTTGCGAAAATCGAGCAAATACTTCAATTGTTCGTCGCCAAATTCAATTGCGTTTGCATCTATTTCTACAACTCTGCCTGGCAATAATTGACGCAAGAGAGTTGGACTCGTAACAATTCCGGGCCGCAATTCGATAGCCAGACCAACATTTTTTGGTAAGGAAAATCTGCCTGATGCTAGTTTGCGGCATTGGTGCTTGCCTTGAGCATCTCTCAACGAGTAGGTGATTTCAGCGATCGGATCCTTGGTGATTGGAAAGTCAACTTTAAAGTATGCGGCCTTGTCAGCACCACAGGCTGGGCGAGTTGCCACCAGCATCAGTACCAGCTGAATGTAAATCACAAACTTTTGCGCGCCACAAATCAAAATCGAATCCTCGGGGACGCCTAGTGCTACCGGTGCTTGGAATCTGCTGTACTATAGCAAAATTCGAGTGACAATATTTACATTCGAAATGCCACCTGACAATGGTTTATTGCTATCTTGAAGAACGGCAGTAAGGGCAAATTTATGGCTAAGGTCAAACAAACAAAACATCACGGCAAAAACCACCTCACTGAACTGACATCTTGATATGAGTAAGGATATTACCCTGGGTGATTGTGATTCGTCGTTTCTCAGTGGCGGTCCGCTTTATGGTCTGCTTGTAAAAGCGGGCATTGCACGCAGTGGGCGCGCCGGAATTGCTTTGCGGATTTTATTTTACTTTGCGCTTAGCTGGGTGCCGCTTGCGCTAATGACTATATCGCAAGGCACCTTCATTACGCCAGCGCTCAGAGTGCCGTTTCTTTACGATTTTTCTGAATCATGTCGCTTTGTGCTGGTGTTGCCGCTTTTGATCATTGCAGAGAGCATTATCGACCCGTGGGTGGCTTACGTCACAGCCAATTTCCGTACGTTGTTACCAGAAGCAGACATTGAAAAGTTTAAGCACAATGTTGCTCTAGCGGTGAAGCATAAAAATTCAGTCGGCGTAGAGCTTCTTCTGATTTTGCTGGCCTTCATTCGTCCGCACGTAGGCAACCTCAATCTTTCAGAAGATGTTACATCATGGCGCATGGTTGCCACTGAAACTGGAACCGCACCAACTGCCGCTTTTCTGTGGTATTTGTATGTTGCTAAGCCCATGATTGCTTTGCTGTGGTTTAGATGGTTATGGAAATATATTATCTGGACACAGTTGCTTATTCGCACTTCGAGGCTGGCACTGCGAGTGACACCAACACATCCTGATCGCATGGGTGGGCTTGGTTTCATTTCGGTGGCCCAAACCAATTTTGCTATTTTATATTTTGCTCTGGCAGCACAGGCCGCCAGTTTTGTCGGTGAAGAAATAGTTTTTGAAGGCGCTAAATTGGGCTCTTTCAAATATTTGATTTTCACCGTTGTGTTGCTTGCACCAGTAATATTTTTGGTTCCCTCACTGACATTTTCGCCTAAACTGATTGATTGCAAAAGAAGAGGCCTGCTTGAATACGGCGCTTTGGCCAATCGATATACAACTGATTTTCACGATAAATGGATTGCGGGTAAAAGGTCTGATGATGAGCCTTTACTGGGTAGCGCTGATATTCAATCGCTGGCAGATCTTTCAAACAGTTTTGCGGTAGTGCAATCAATGAAATCGGTAATCATCGTCAAAGCAACAGTGATTACTTTCGCGGTGGCATCATTGCTTCCCTTCGCACCGCTTTTGCTTACTGTTTATCCGTTTGATGAACTTCTTGCCAGGCTTGTGAAAATGATTTTGTAGAGCCGAACAATTTGCGCCTGGACCTGGCCCGGTGAAGTGCCGCCGACCTTCCCCACCATGCCTTTATATCTGCTGTCTGCCCTGAGGAGGAAAAAGAATGCCGTTGAGTAAAAAAGAACGACCCGTTCGCCGTGCTGTTATTGCAACACTTGTTTTGCTTTCTATAGGTGGCGCTGTGTTCGCCTACAGTTCAGGCGCGCGCAACAGCCTTTTGCGCTCACGCGATCAGGTGCTCGATCAACGCTCTCAAATTCAGCGAGCATATAGCGATGTTGATCGCAAAATAGCCGAATTACAGCAACAAAAATATTCGCTCAGTCGCTACTTGCAAGACTGCGACCGACAAGTGCGAGATCTTGACCGTGCCTTGAACGCGCAAGATTCTGCTTACAATGACGCCCGCTATTAAGCGAAGGAGATGAAAATGTTTAGACCCGAATTCAACTATTTTGTTTTGATTGCAGCTTTGATCATTGCTGGCAATTTGCCGGTATGCGCGTTAGACGAAAAGCCTGCTGCTGTGATTGATGTAGAGCTGGTTGGTGCAACTCAGACAGACAAAGAAGATCTAGCAGTAATCGCCGCGCTGCAAAAGCTATTGCAAGGCATGGCCCATCGCAACATTGAACAAATCAGCGCCGCACTTAGCGATGAAGTCACTACTTTTGACGCCAAGTCTAAGCAATATGTGCACGGCAAACAAACAGTAATTGACCACATCAAGAAAAATATATTGGGCAATGAAAGCAGTCATCCGGTTAAGCGATTGATTGTGCACCATCCATTCGTTCATATTAAAGGTGAAACAGCAATGGTGTCATTCAGAGCAACAAAAGATTTGAACGATCCTGGTGCCACCACGCTTGAATCATGGTGCTCAGAAGTATTTGAACGCAAAAACGGACAGTGGGTGGTACTTCACCTCAACACCGACTGGAAGCCGCTGAAAAAAGCCGCTAAATAAATTGGCTGGTGCAGACTTAGCGTCGGCGAAATCTGCCGCCACCACCAAATGACTCACGGCCTGAAGCGCGTTCGCCACCACCAAATCGGCCACCGCCACCTTCGCTTCTGGCTTCGGCAAAGCGCCCACCGCCGCCTTGTTGAGCGGTAAATGGGTTGCTTTCAGATTTTTGAAAACGACCCGGGTTTTGCGAAACCTGCTGTTGATACCACTGTTGTTGCTTCTGATAGTTTTCTTGATGCTGTGAGCCTGAGCGATTGGTTTGAGCTTCCTGCGCCATTTGCGTTCTGTTGGCCTGGTTGTTTTGATACTCAGTCTGTCTTGTTTGTTGAGCGCTCTGATATTGGGTCTGTCTGTTTTGTTGACTGGTTTGATATTGATCCTGTCGATTTTGTTGACTGGTCTGCGCGTGCTGAACCGCTTCAGCCTGATTATTCACTGTAGTTTTTCTTTTGTTGTACAGCACCGCTTGTTGGTTGGCATTCAGGTCGCTGAATGTTTGCCGCTCATTATTGTTGTTGTAATAGTAGGGGTTGCCCTGGGCGCCGTAGTACATTGGCGTGCCATATGGAGCGTTGTAATAGTTGTGTGACATTGCCGCGCCGGCCATGGCACCCATGCCCGCTGCAGCTGCGGTGCCCACGGCGGTTAGCGCGCCGCTGCCGGTTGATTGAGTTGTCGTCTGAGTTGTTTGGCTTGTTTGAGCTGGCGCCTGTTCTGGATAATATGGCTGCGGCGCATACTGCGGAACCTGGTGAGCCGTTGCTCTCTGGCGTCTTGCCTGCAGCGCCTGAACGGCTGCACTGAGATCAACTGTCTGACCGCTCATGTCCTGATACCAGAAGCCGCCTTGCGAGCCCATATAAATTTCTGCTGCATCGCCTGAAACGCCGGCGCCGGGCAATGGCGCCAGATCGCCTTTAGGAGTGATCACACTCTGGCTGCCGTCTTGATTGCGCACTACTTTGAGCAAGACGGTCGACACCTGAGGCCCTTCATTATTTTGCGCGTATGACGGCGCGGGAATAGTCAAGAATATGGAAGCCGCAATTAAGAGCGCTGCTATATGGTTCTTTTTCACGTGCGAATCCTCGTTAATGCTGGGCTGAGTACTTCATGACTACCATGCGGGTACAGATTCGCATCATTGTAGCTTATCTGTACCCACCCAACTTGACGTCCGTCGCCTCAGTAATCTTGTGTATGAGCTCCGCGAAAATGCAATTAGTTACTCTTGTTTACTCTTTGTCGGTGGGTCGGCTTGATCTCTCAAAATCTTCTTCCGCTAGAGGTGGGGCGTTCCTCTCATGCACATCTATCTTGCAATGAGGAAATGATTTTTTAAATCGGGCAATGTCTTCTTTCGACCAGCCGTCCACTGTGAATTCCTCAAGGTGTTTGAAGCCTTTTAGGTTGATAATACTTTCAACATTGCACTTTGCGCGCCGTGCCATAAAACATTTCAGGCTGGGAATTTGGCTGATGGCGTCAAGCTGCTCTTCTGAAATAACCCTCCCGCCGTAGGACAGATAAACTAGATTAGGGAGTGTCTTCAGCGACGCGAGAGCCGCTATTGACGGATTTGTTTCGTCGATGATTAAGGCCTGCAATTTTTTTGAACCTGCAAGTCTCGCAATTACTGCGTCTACATCCAGCATGCCTGACACTTCAAGATATTCTAGTTTCTTCAGAAAAGCGCGTTTTGCAAAACCTTTGGCTGATTCATTACTGTTGTTTATGCTAAAGCGAGTTAACTTAGGAAAGGTCACTGCATAGTTGATTGCCGCCAGGCCTGGATTGAAGCTGACAAAATATACTCCAGTTAAGTTTTTCGCTTTTCTAGCAATGTTGAGCATGGCAAGCACAGACTTTTCGCTAGGATCTTCGTCTCCAGCATTGTTGCTACTAAGCCTTAGTTCATTGATATTATCGAAGTCGATTTTTTCTAGAATGTTAGGATTCCCCCATACCGGTAGATCGCTCGCTCGTATTTCAAGGCAGATAGGTCGCGTTTCGCCGATGAATACTTCACCACATGCTTCTGCATGAATGCCTAGATTGTTCTGTATTCGTCCCACTGAGGTTGCGGGGAAGAAGAACTTTAGTCCACGAACACCTTTTTCAACTGTTGGCTCTGAGGCACGCTTTTGGAATTTATTGAAGTCTTGTTCGCCCTTCGAAAGCGGTAACCCTTCAACTATGTCACCGTAGGCATTCGGCTTAGCCCTTGTCACCGTATCTAAGCTACCGTCCAATTGCTCATCGCGGACAGTGACGGAGGTGTCGGCAGGGTTTGTGGCATCACTGACAGATGAACTGTAGTATTTGTAAAATACGTATGTACCAATGCCAATCGCAACAATTGCCAGTGTGACTGCGCTGAGGGGCTTGTCCCAAAGCTAGTTGAAAATTGAGCAGTCCCTCCCAGGCGTGAGCCTGATATTGTTTTGGTGATCAAACTAAAAACAAAAATGGAGAGACCGCATGAAGAAATCATCGAC
>CASBPX010000203.1 GCA_949127735.1 Candidatus Obscuribacterales bacterium
GCTGCCAGTTTAGTTTTGATACCGCCGCGTCCTGGTTTGTCACCGGCAATTTTTGACTCAGCCAATAAATCAATTTCTGGTGTAAATTGCTCGACTACAGATATCAGTTTAGCTTCGGGGCCAGAACGTGGATCGGCCGTGTATAGACCTTCTACGTCTGTCAAAATTATTAGTAAGTCAGCGTCGATTTTGCTAGCCACCAGCGCTGACAATTTATCGTTGTCACCAAAATTTACTTTTATATCTACTTCGGCTTTTGAATCTGACTTGAGCATCTCCAGCTCAGCTGTAGATACAGTGTCGTTTTCGTTAATCACCGGCAAAACATGCAACTCTAAAAGTTGAGTAATGGTGCTGCGCAAGTTTAAGTAACGTTTACGGTTGGAAAAATCTTCTTCAGTCAATAAAACTTGAGCGGCAACCACATCGCATTTTTCAAAAGCGTCTGAATAGAGGGCCATCAACCGGCCCTGGCCCACTGCGGCGCAGGCCTGTTTAAGCGGGAGCAATTTAGGTTTGGCGGTCAGACCGAGGGTGCGCGAACCCAGGCCGATAGCGCCGGAAGTGACCAGCAGTACTTCTTTGCCTGACTTAACTAATGAGGCGATCGCTTCGACAAATGAATAAAAGCGGCTCAGGGCGATGCCGCCTTCATCTTTCATCAGCACGGCGGTGCCCAGTTTGATGACGATGCGGCGCGCCCCTTTAATCAGAGCCTGGCGGTCTTTAATACTAAGTGTTGATTGATTTTGGTCTTTATTTGTCATGGCGATTAGCAGATTTGGTACTAGTGTAAACCCTCTTGTAGTCAAAGTTGCTCTTTGGCTTGTTCTCATAAAAGGGCTTGACGAGCTGTTTTAGTCCAATCATCCTCTAATTCTGCTCTTGAGATTAGCTCTATTACGTAGACGTATAGTCTTTTACCTAATATTATTTCCTTCTGACAAGGGCTTGCCAAGTGCTAGAATCTGTAGTATTGCCCTGACTCGTTTCTACTTCATCGCGGTATCTCGAATTATCATGCTCAGACTGGAAAACATCAGCAAAATTTATCCCACCGGAGAGGTGCTGAAAGACGTTACCTGGGAACTCAAACAAGGCGATCGAATCGGCCTTGTGGGTGCCAACGGCAGCGGCAAATCGACGCAGTTCAAAATTATTGCAGGCGAAGAGGAGCCAACCTCCGGTCAGATTTTGCGTCAGGCCGGTCTGCATGTTGGTTATCTGAACCAGGAATTTGCAGTCACTCCCACAAATACTGTGCGTGAAGAGTTTTCCAGCTCCTTTGTCGAACTGAACACAATTCATCATGCACTGACTGCGGTGCATCATGAACTCGAGCACGCTCAGGGTGCCGACCTCGATAAGCTCTTGAAGAAAATGGATTTACTTCAACGTGAGTATGAGGCTAAGGGTGGCTACGCTCAGGAATCTAAAGTTGAAAAAATGATGGCCGAAATGGGATTTGCCCAGGGCGACGGTGATCGCTTTGTCAGTGAATTTAGTGGCGGCTGGCAAATGCGCATGAATCTTGGCAAAGTGCTGTTGCAGAAACCTGATGTATTGCTGCTGGACGAGCCCACCAACCATATCGACATGCGCACTATCGAATGGCTTGAGACGTTTTTGCGAGACCTTTCTACACCGATGGCAATTATTTCGCACGATAGACACTTCTTGGACAGGCTCTGTACCAGTATTGTTGAGATGGAGAGAGGCGAGGCCAATACTTATTTGGGTAACTATTCCACTTATTTGACCAATAAAGAACTTAATCGTGAAGCGCAAATGGCCGCTTTTGAGCGTCAGCAGAAAGAAATGGAGCGGCAGCAGACCTTCGTAGATCGTTTTCGTGCCAGCGCCACTCGCAGTACTCAAGCCAAAAGTAGAGAGAAACAGTTAGATAAAATCGAACTGGTGGAAAGACCGGAAGACGGTGAGCGCACCCTGGTTTTCCATTTCCCTGCCGCTGCTCGCAGTGGTCGTGAAATCGTTACCATTCGCGATCTTACTCACGGCTATAACGACAATATTCTCTTTCTCGACGCTAATCTGCAGATTGAAAGAGGCGAGCGCATCGCTGTACTCGGACCCAATGGTGCAGGTAAATCTACTCTCTTGCGCTTAATTACCGGTCGCGAAAAACCAGATGGCGGCTCAGTCAAATTAGGCGAGCACAATGTGCGGCCTGCCTATTTTGAACAAAATCAGGCTGAAGCGCTGGACCTTGATAAAACCATTATTGCCACCATTGCTGATGAAGTGCCACTCTGGAAAAATGAAGAAGTGCGAGCCCTGCTTGGTCGATTTCTTTTTGGTGGTGATGCCGTATTTAAAAAAGTCGAAAGTTTAAGTGGAGGCGAAAAAGCCCGTCTCGCCCTGGCTAAAATGTTGCTTGGCGCCAACAATTTTCTTATTCTTGACGAGCCCACCAATCACCTTGATATTCCTGCCAAAGAGACTCTTGAAGACGCCCTGAAGAAATTCGACGGCACAGTAGTAGTGATTTCGCACGACCGTTACTTCATCTCACAGATTGCCACTAAAATTGTGGAAATTAGAGATGGTCAACTGGTTGTTTATCACGGCAATTACAACTATTATCTTGAGCTCAAAGAAGAAGAGCGCTTACGCGCCGAGGCCGTCAAGCAAGCTGCCGAAAAAGCAGCCGAACTGGCAGCCAAGCGAGCCAAAGAAATGGCTAAACAGAAAGTAAAAGAGCAGGCCAAAAAGGGCCATTAAATGACAGCCACCACAAAAACCAATCTCACAGACATTGAAATTGCCAACCGTTCTAAACTCAGGCCCATTGTCGATGTCGCTTCTGACCTGGGGTTAAGCGATGATGACATTGAGCTTTATGGCAAATACAAAGCCAAAATTGCCTATCAATCAATTGAGCGCATTTTAGCTGACAAGACTAAAAAGCGCGGCAAGCTAATTTTAGTTTCTGCCATTACACCAACTAAGGCAGGCGAGGGTAAAACCACAACCTCTGTCGGTCTGGCACAAGCTCTACGCAAAATCGGCAAGCGAGCAGTGGTTTCTTTAAGAGAGCCATCAATGGGCCCTGTGTTTGGCCAGAAAGGTGGAGGCACCGGGGGTGGTTACTCTCAGCTCATGCCTATGGATGATATTAACTTGCACTTCAATGGCGACCTTCACGCCATCGGTGCGGCCAACAATTTGCTGGCCGCGTTAATCGACAACCACATTCACTTTGGCAACCCACTGGCTATCGATCAGCGCGCAATCAGTTTTCGCCGCGCGCTCGACATGAATGACCGCAGTCTGCGCGATCTGGTGCAGGGTATTGGTGGCAAAGCCAACGGCATTGTACGCGAGACCGGTTTTGATATTACCGCCGCTTCTGAAGTGATGGCAACACTCTGCCTGGCCGATTCAATTGCTGATTTGCGCCGTCGACTCGCCGCTATTGTGGTAGCTAAATCTACCAGTGGTGCACCTGTTACAGCCGAGCAGTTGGAAGCGGCTGCAGCTATGACGATTATTTTGAAAGATGCCATTAAACCAAATCTGGTGCAAACATTAGATGGCACGCCGGCATTTGTTCATGGTGGCCCGTTTGCTAATATTGCTCATGGCACCTCTAGTGTGATTTCTTCGCTTCTGGCCCTGCGCCTCAGTGATTATGTGGTGACAGAAGCTGGTTTTGGCGCTGATCTGGGCCTGGAGAAATTTTGCGATATTGTGGCTTCATTGAGACCAGAGCTGGCACCAGATGCAGTGGTTATTGTTGCTACGGTGAAGGCCCTGAAATTGCATGGCGGCGTGGCCGAAAGTGATCTGGCTTCTGAAAATGTCACTGCCGTTGAAAAAGGCTTTGTCAATCTTGAAAAACATATTGAAAATGTAGGCAAATTTGGCGTGCCGCCTGTTGTTTGCATCAATAAATTTACTGGCGACAGTGCTTCCGAACTGGCTCACGTGCTCGCTCTTTGTCAGGCTAAAGGAATTAAGGCTATAACCGCCGATGTCTGGGCTCAGGGCGGTGACGGTGCTTTAGACTTAGCAAAATTGGTGGTGGCACAAGCTGACGGAAAATCTAATTTCAGCCCAATTTATAAACTTGATGCACCAATAGTAGATAAGCTCAATGCCGTGGCCAGCAAAATATATGGTGCCGCCAGCGTTGAATTTTCTTCTGAAGCTTTAAAAGAATTGAAGTGGCTTGATAAAAATGGTTATGGCAATTTGCCTGTTTGCGTCGCCAAAACTCAATATTCATTTAGTGATGACCCGACTTTGCTCGGCGCGCCCAGCGGTTTTAAGCTTAATATCAGGCAGTTGCGCTTGTCGGCTGGTGCCGGTTTTGTGGTGGCTATCACTGGTGAAATTATGACCATGCCGGGGCTGCCGAAGAAGCCGGCGTCGGTGGTTATGGATTTAGATGCCAGCGGAAAAATTGTAAGATTTTATTGAATGCGACGGCAGAGCTAAGAGATTTCTAATGTCGTTATTGGACATTGGCAAAGGGGCAAGGTACAAATATGGCCCCTTGCTCCTGTCACTTGCGAATCATTTTCAAGTCTCTCTAGTAAAAACGCCTCAGGAAACCCGGTAGATCATTCGCAGGTATTCGAGGTCAGACAGGCGCGGGCACAAAACTTTTTGACTAATTTTTAGCTATTCAGCACACGGCGGCTTGTAAGTCGCAGTGCTGATTGAGGAGCATAGTGAGTGATTTTCGTCGGCAACTTTTAGGTTGCTCTGGACAAGCACGTATCGGATTAGGACTGCAAGAGTGGCTCATGTCGCTTTGCTTGTTAATTCTTTGCGCGGCGAGCACGATGCCCGCGATGGCAACGACAGACCCAACGATAAGCCCAGCCAGTGGCGTCTACTCCACGGTGCGTCCGACTGCTACAATCACTGGGATGTCGGAGCGACTTTTTATTACACCACCGACGGTACCACGCCCAGCGTAGGTAGCACTCCCTATTCCTCGCCCATCCCGCTGGGTAGTACTGCCACTATCAAAGCGCTAGCCAGTCTAGCGGGTGTGCCGAGCGCGGTGACTACGGCTTATATCTTGAACGCTCCATCGAGCTTGCCAGTTCCTCGTTCGGGGTTACAACTCTGGTTACAGGGCGATTTTGGTCCTATTGTGACCGGGTCAAATGTCACCCAATGGAGCGACCTGTCGGGCGCAGTGCCTGCGAACAACGCTACCCAAGGTACCATGGCCAATCAGCCCACATTGGTTACAGGTGCACTCAATGGCTCGAATGTTGTTAATTTTAACGGTACAAATTCCTACCTGACGCTAGCAAATGGCCTTAATAACCTGAGCACCGGCGCTTCAATTTACGCGGTGATAGCTCCCAACACCGCCAGTGGTGCCAAGACCATTTACACTAGTGGTGCTTCAGGAGTTACTGATATGGTGAGCTTGCAAACAAATGGCACCACAGCTACGGCGAACTTCAACAATGGCGCTACCGCCTCAAATATCACGACGGCTGCCGCGGCTCTAGCGACTCTCAAATATCAAGAAATTGATGTTATACATAACGGTGCCGCATCTGCAACCATGGACGTTAATGCTGTTCCTGTCAAAACCGGCGTAGTTCAAAATTTGAATACTGTGAGTCGCACAGTCAATAGAATTTGTGCGAACAGTAGCTTGGCCGGAACAGCGTATTGGGGAGGGAAAATCGCCGAGATTCTGGTCTATTCAAGAGCGTTAACTGTTGCCGAAAATGCCGATGTGAGCGCCTATCTAGCTTCTAAGTATCAAATCAACACTAACGCTTCATCTCCAATGCCGTTGATCGCCCCTGCAACAAGCACCCTCCTTGAGCC
>CASBPX010000204.1 GCA_949127735.1 Candidatus Obscuribacterales bacterium
AGCCAGGGTCTTATACACGGCGGCAGTGCCGCGTCAGACCCGCTCTTATCTGCGCTATTCATATCGTGCATCTGGCTTTCATTTTCTATCGGACTGGGCTATTGCACCAAGCTCGATCAAGCCAAAAACACTTTTGTAATTTCAGTTTCATACGCCAATGCTGCACTTTTTGCTTTTGGACTCTGCACCTTCGGTAATGGTCTCGATAAAAACGTGGTTGAGACTATTCTGGCGGCCTCAGGCGCAGTTTATTTGGGAATGGCCAGATGGTTGCACAAACGTGACTGTGCAAGCCTTGCCAATGTGCACCTCTTGCTTGGCCTGTCACTTTTGAACGGCGCTAAGGGCATGCGTTTTACCGGCATGGAAATGCTCAGCCTCGATATCATGCAAATTTGGCTGCTAATGGTGCTTGGGGTCAAGCATAATATTTCCGCTTTTAAATATTTCGCCTACTTTTTGCTGGCAGTCTTTACTGGACAATGGCTTTTCGAAAGTGGGCAATATGTCGGTGATGCAAGCTACGGATTTACCTGTTTCCCCTGCGATAAACTGGCACTGGTAGCTGTTTTAGCCTTCGGTCACGTCGCCTTCTTCAGCCGTAGAAATATAGTGGATAACAGCCAGGCTGCAAGCGAATTTGGGCACCTAGGCAGCATTAATGCCGTAAATTTGCACGAGAAAGCCTTCTACCTATTTGCCAATGTGATGTATCTATTTCTCGTCCAGCATCTGGTTTCACTTTCGTCTTTGTGTCTCGCCCTGGCCGTACAGTGTGCCGTTGCGCTACACCTTGGCGTGAAATTGAAAGACCAAATTTATTCTTCAATTGGTGTGGTCACCTTCATCGCTTGTGTCATAGCGACATTTCAGTATTATCCCAGCTGGACAAGCCTGTTTACCGGCCTTGAAGTTGTAGTCTTTTACGCGCTCTATTTTGCCTCGCGCAAAGTCCAGGCAGGCGATTGTTTCGAATCTGACTGCATCAAACTTCTCGCACCCAATGCCGCAACCGTGCTGCTCACCGTGCTTTTGATGAAAGAGATCACGGGGACATATTTGACTTTTACGTTAGGTCTTGAAGGTTTGCTTTTGATGATCGTGGCCTTCTGGCTTAAAGACAGAATTTTGCGAACCCATGCTTTCTCGGTTATTTTCATTCTCGTGGCTAAACTTCTGCTCTTCGATCTGGCTAACCGTGGCACTCTTGAGCGTATTGTTTCCTTTATCGGCGCGGGAGTGACTTTATTACTTTCGTCCTATGTATACGCATTGGGCACCCACGCATTTAAGTCGAAGGCCACAGACCAAGACCAATCTTTTACGCCGTTCGAGCATTTTGAAGATGCAGAACCGGTGGTGGAAAATCTCTGTGTGGACCCTGTCTTGTAATTAAGAATACTTTTTACTTGATTCTGCAACCGTTACTGCCATGATCAATTGCGGCATAAATCAATACTGGAATCTGGTGGGGCGTCTCAACCGGTGAGAGTAACTATGTTCGAAAGTATTTTGATTCTGCAAGAGAAAATTGGTGAGCCTAACTATCCAGCGCAAGAGCTGGAGGAAGCCGGTTATCGCGTGGTCACAGTTCCAAAATTGTCGGTGGCCATAAGTTGGTTGAGGGTCAATGATCCGATTCTGATTGTGGCTCCCGTGCATTTGATCGACGACAATATTTTCGACCTGCTGCGTTTTGTGCGAGACGATTTTCAACTGAAAAACACTAAAATTATGCTTTATTGTGTGACCGATTCGCCTTTTACAATGGGCATGAGCAATGCCATCTCGTCGGCAGCGCGGGCAATGGGTGCCAATGCCGTTTTAATCGGCCACGATTTTGTTAGCAAAGCTTTCTGGCACACGGTCCGTCCGCTGTTATCTTCTGAAAAAGACAATCTGCCCTTGCCAAATTCTGATTCTGAACCTCTGGATTCTGAACCTTCTGATTCTGAACCAGTACCACCAATAGCAATCGATCCCATGCTTCTCAAGCAAATGATGGCCGATCAAGAAATCAGTCAGATTGAGATGTAATTATACTTTTGCCGCTTTCAGTTTGATTTCAATTTCAAGGCCTTGAGGCACTTTGTTGCGAATCACCATTGTTCCCTGACATGCGGTGATACACGATTTAACGATTGCCAGCCCTAAGCCTGCCCCGCCATAGCTGCGACTGCGAGACGCTTCTGGTCTAAAAAATGGTTCGCCTAAATGTTTCAATGACTCGGGGGGCACTCCCGGACCTTGATCAGTAATGGTGATGATGGCGTCTTCACCATTCAATAATCCGCTAATGGTAATTTTGTTTTCACTGCCTGCATAACGCATACTATTGCGAAGCATATTGCCAATGGCGCGCTCAAGCAGCATATGGTCTGCCAGAGGCACCACTTCGTCGCCTATTTGAATAGAAATAGATTCTGTCATGCCCAGTCGCAGGGCCAGATTTTGCACCAGTGGCTTAAGTGGTACCGGTACCAGGTTTTGAGTGGTGCCTTTCAGTTCTGCTTTTGAAAATGCCAGCAGTTCATTAACAAGACTATTCATCTCGGTCACCTCTTCCTTAATGTCGTTGATCATATTTTGTTGATCCGCAGTAGATGACTCGTGCAGAAGCTCTAGTGCCATCTGTAGCCGGGCAATAGGCGTACAGAGTTCATGTGAAATGTCACCCATAAGCCGCTTCTGCCCGATGACAAAAATACTGATACGCTCCGCCATAGAATTTACCGCTTCTGCCAACCGACCTAGTTCATCGTTGCGCTTGGTATTCAGTCTGGTGTCGAAATGCCCGTCGGCGATTTCTTCAGTGGCTCGGGTCAGGGCGGTAAGCGCCTTAGTAATTTGAAGAATAAATGGCAACCAAAAAAGCATGGAGAAAATTAGAACAATACCCAGTGTCAGGGCCACCATTTTTAAATCGATCAGTAAGTTGCTTTGCCAAATATTGTCTGACATGGCCACAAGTGCAAGCGGCCTGGGCGGTTCGCCGGGAATTGATGGCAGTATTAAATGCGTGCCGAACCAGAAACAATCAGGATTATTTGTGTGAATTAAAAAGCGACCATGAGGGGGTGGGGCAGGTGGTGGCCAACCAGGCGGCAAATCAGACTGAGGCAGCGGGCGTGGGTGCAGGCGTGGACGAGAGATAGGGCCGAAATCAGGCTGGAAGTCAGGTGGTGGACCAGGTCGCCGGTCTAAGAGAAATGGCGGATCTGGACCTCCAAATGCCAGATGTGGACTTCCAAAGGGTGGATGGAAGCTGACTTTGTCTTGCACCTTTGCAGGCAAAGTCACAGCCTCTCCTGCCAGTTGTTCACCACCGGCATCGAACAGATAAAATTTGACCTGATAAATTTTGCCGAAATTAGTAAGAACATTTGTCCAGTTTTGCTTCGGCGTTAGCCGAATCTGATCGGCAATAGTTTGCGCGGCAGTGTCAATGCGACTTCCGGCTGGACTTTTAAGCAGAGCGTCCCAACCGAATCCAAACTCGGCATTGAAGCTAACAAATGAGACCGCCACAAAAACAGCTAAATAAATAAGCAGCAGGTAGAGAAATTTGACAGTCAGGCTGCGTGTGTAGGACTGAAATAGATTTTTCATGGCCGGTTATCTGCCGGCTCGATAAGCATGTAACCAGCCGTGCGGACGGTTCGAATGAAGCGAGGATTTTTCGGATCGTCTTGCAATTTTTTGCGTAGGGCCGATATGTGCACGTCTATGGTGCGATCGAAAATATCGAAATGGCGTTCTCTAATTTCGTTGAGTAACTGTTCTCGAGTTTTGACCCGGTTTTTCGCCTGAGCAAGCACCACGAGCAAATCAAACTCGACTGGTGTCAATG
>CASBPX010000205.1 GCA_949127735.1 Candidatus Obscuribacterales bacterium
AGCCAGGACCCAATGCGCCATGGGCACAAAGAATGATTCAAGTACAGTTGGCCATTGTCTACTGGCAAACTTTTTGCTGCAAAATTGGCGGCACTCAATGGTTGGATGGCTCGGCCATTTACTATGCCACCAGACTTGATGATATGTTCAGATTTCCGGCACCACTAATTACCAATAACATTTACCTGTTGAAGGCATTGAACTGGTTTACCCTTGTCATCGAATTTGCCGGATGGACCGCAATTTGGTTTAAAGAAAGTTGCTACTTCGTGTTGATTGGTTTGCTCTGCCTGCATCTAGGCATTGATTACATGATCAACTTGCCCGTGTTTGAATGGGCTTTTATTTTTACGCTGGTGACTTTTATCAGGCCGGAGGATGTTAACCGTGTGATGCAAGGGTGCCGACATAAATTAGCGCCCTCAAGGAAAACCATTGTTGACCAATCGGTTCCTAACTGCTAATCTGGAGTTGTGGACCGAACGGTTCCCAATGCACAGACTAACGAAAAGGAAGACAGGTCAATGCAAAACGTCGACATGCCGCCAGAGCACCAATTACAAACCGTGTCCGCGACTACCAGCAATCTGTTGTCCGAAGACGGCGTAGTCGACTACGATGCATTGAAAGAACTGGTCATCAATCTGGGCGCCGACGACGTCGGGTTCGTTGATATAGACAGAGCTTCGATGGCCGATCAAAAACGCGGCTTAGAGAAAGTCTTTCCCGCCGCCAAATCTTTTATAAGCATTGTCGTGCGAATGAACCGTGAGCCCATTCGAAGCACCGCGCGCTCAATAGCAAATCTCGAATTTCACCACCAGGGTGAGGAGATGAATACCATCAGCCGGAAAGTGGTATCAAAGCTGGAGGCGCTGGGCATTAGAGCGCTCAACCCCTCTATGGGTTTCCCAATGGAAATGCAGAATTTCCCCGGCAAGGTCTGGGTAATATCGCACAAACCAGTGGCCGAAGCAGCCGGCCTGGGTAAAATGGGCATCAATAGAAATGTCATTCACCCGCGCTTCGGCAACTTTATATTGCTGGGCACAGTAGCCATCGACGCCCGCATAAGTCGTTATGACAAACCGATTGATTACAATCCGTGCATAGATTGCAAGCTCTGCGTGGCCGCCTGCCCCGTCGGTGCCATTGCACCCACAGGCCAGTTCGATTTCTCAGCCTGCTACACCCATAACTATCGCGAGTTCATGGGCGGCTTCACAGATTGGGTCGGCACAATTGCGGAGAGCGGCAGCCGCAAGCAATACGAATCTAAAGTTACCGCAGCCGAGTCGGCATCGATGTGGCAGAGCCTCTCGTTTGGGCCGAACTACAAAGCAGCTTATTGCATGTCAGTGTGCCCGGCCGGCGATGATGTGATTGGTCAATTTCTCAAAGGTCGAAAAGAATTTCTTGAAGATGTCGTCAAGCCATTGCAGCAGAAAGAAGAGCCCATCTATGTGGTGCCCGATAGCGATGCCGAAGCATATGTAAAAAAGCGCTTTCCGCATAAAGAAGTTCGCCTGGTAGATAATAGCCTCAGACCCAATACCATTGCTGCTTTCATCGGTGGGCTCAGGTCAGTGTTTCAACGCAATAAAGCAAGCGACGTCGATATCAATTTGCATTTCACTTTTACCGGCAAAGAGCCTGCCATTGCCACAGTGAGAATCAACAAAGGAAAGCTCGAAGTGACAAAGTCGCACGATGGTGTGGCCGATTTGAAGGTGACTACAGATTCCACTTTCTGGATCGACTTTCTCAATCACCGCCGCTCGATTCCGCTGGGGTTACTAACCGGGAAGCTGCGCCTGGCGGGCAGCCCTGTACATTTGCTGCAATTCAAAAAGTGTTTTCATGCTTGAATTTAGAGATTGTTGACCGAACAGTTTCTAATGGGCTATTCTCCAATCGGGCACACACGGAAAGAAAACATGGCCAGACCGAGAGAGTTCGATACTGATGTAGCGCTGAATGCGGCCATGCTAGCCTTCTGGGAACGCGGTTACGAAGCGACTTCCACCCAAGACTTGCTCGATGCCATGGGATTATCAAAAGGCAGTTTATACAAAGCTTTTGGCGACAAACACAATCTATTTTTGATCGCGCTACAAAATTATCTTGACCATTTATACGAAAAAATGAAACAGTCGGTCGACGCCGGCAGCGATCCTGTTCAGTCGATGACAGGCTTGATGGGCGTAGTTGAGAACCTTTGCTACAAACAAGAAATGGCCAACGGATGTTTCGCTGTCAACACGGTAGTTGAACTGAGCCAGCGCGATGAGCAAGCGAGCCAAATTTTAAAACGCCACCTGGTGAGAGTAGAAAAGCTCCTCGCGACATTGATAAAGAGCGGTCAAGATCGCGGCGTCTATCGACGTGATGTTTCTGCAGAGCATCTGGCCGAAGCCTTGTTTGTCTATATCTTCGGCATGTTGGCACAATCACGAGGCATCGCCAGCCCCAGCCGAACAAAGCGATTGACAAGTTTTGCGATGACATTTCTTCAGCCGGGTCTACGGTCGTGACGGGTTGGGATGCCCGCATCTTTATATCAAATGCGAACTTCTTAAACCAAAAATTAGCCTGTGTGATCAGTAAAATCTATCAATGAAAAATCAATTACCGCAAGGACCTCGAATAGAAATCGGAGATGGAAAATGGATATCAACTACATGCTGAAACTGAAAGCCCGAAAGGATATGGGCAGTTGGGAAGGATTGGAGATAAGCAACCGAAATGATTTCGATATTCTACGAACGAAGATGCATCAATTCCCTATGGAAATAATCAGATGCGATGAGACGTACGGGGTTATGATGGTCAAAGGCACCAAATCTGCAGTTGAGAATATGTACAGCATCAGGCTCATCTTCGCGCCACGAGATGAACCAATGGGCACGCAATTTCCCGAGTGTACAACCCAACTTCAGAAGTCATGGCAGATAGAAGGAACGCTTATTATTCCTCAAGAGCTGCAAGAACTTGTTGCAGAGGTCATTATCAGTTAAGCACGTGGGGCTTTATTGAACTCATTCAGCTAATCTTCGCAGGTGAGCTCGCGCAGGTCGATCAGAAAACCAGGATACGAAGCATCAACGCATTCAGGCTGTTCCACTTCAAATTCGCCGTGGGTAACAAGTTTAGCCACATGACCCATCATCGCTAAACGATGATCGCCAGCGGTAACCCAGACTCCGGTCTTAGGTGCGCCACCAGATTTGATACCACCAATTCCGTGCACTGTATATGAACTGCCGTTTCTGGTCACTTCCACACCAAGCAATTTCAAATTTTGTACGATCAAACTCAATCGGTCAGACTCTTTTTCGACCAGCTCAGCGGCACCATGCACCGTTGAGTCGCCATTGGCAAAAGCCATAGCCAGAGCCATGATTGGCAGCTCGTCAATACCGCGAGGAATTTGCTCGGCCTCAATATTGGTGGCATTAAGAGATGGTGTGTAAGACACTTTCATATCTAATGCCGGTTCTAAACCAAAGTCGCGCTCTTTGCTAATTTCAATATTTGCGCCCATAGCCTTGAGCACATCAATAATTAGATTGCGACCCGGATTGACACCCACATCATTGAGTTCAATCTCAGAGCCTTCCATAAGAAGAGTGGCAACCATAAAGAAAGCTGCCGCTGAAAGATCTGCCGGCACTTGCAGATCGCGGGCACGTAAATCACCTTGTAAAGGTTCAACTGTGATTTTCAGGCCATCATTCTCGCTTTCGAAAGGCAAGCGCAAATGAGTCATCATGCGGGTTGTATGGTCTCGAATCTTAGCCTTGGTGCTGACTGAAGTTTTCCCTTGAGCTGAAAGTCCGGCCAAAATTAAAGCTGTTGAAACTTGCGCAGAATTGACATCGAGGTCAAATTCGCCACCGGTCAAATTGCCGCCGGTAACTGTAAAGGGCGCTTTGCCAGCGGTACCTTGATAGGTTACCTGGCCACCCATTGAAACTATCGGGTCGAGCACCCGCGACATGTCGCGCTGCTTCAAAGAGGCATCGCCGTCAAAACTAAATACGCCTGGTCGGCCAGACAACATTCCTGACAATATGCGCATGGTCGTGCCCGAATTGCCCGCGTCAATGGCGAAAGGCTTTTTGCCAAGAGCTATGGTTTCGATGCCGCCGCCACGAATCAAAAGATTGGTGTGCTTCGAGGGGCCGGCTCCTGATATCTTTATTTTCAAGCCAAGAGCGCGTACCGCTCTGATGGTAGAAAGTATGTCTTGCGAGAGCAGAGCGCCCTCAACGAGCATTTCGCCTTTGATGAAGCATGAGAGTATCAGAGCCCGATGGGTGATAGATTTATCGCCCGGAAGCTCTAAGTTGCCACTTAAATACAGTTTTGCCGACACGTGGGAAGCCTATTAAAAAAGTGATCTGCCAAAATGTTAGTATCGCACCAATTGCAATAACAGGTGTTACTTTCATGCCAGCTCTGCGCTTAATAACCGGCGGCGAATCCCACGGCAAAGCAATAATGTCGATTCTTGAGGGTTTTCCAGCGGGTTTAAACATTGATCAGGGGGCTGTAAACGCTGAGCTTGCTGCCAGGCAGAGTGGCTATGGCAGAAGCGGCAGGCAAAGAATCGAATCAGACCAGATTGAAATTGTAGGCGGCGTGCGCCATGGTACCACTACCGGTGCGCCTATCAGCTTGCTTATTCATAATAAAGATGCGGCAAACTGGACACACGTTATGTCTACGGTCGAACCACAGCAAAGCGACGAAGCGCTGACGCAAATGGCGGCTAAAAAAATTGAGCGATTTCGCCCTGGCCATGCCGATTATGCAGGCACTTTAAAGTACGCCCAGAGCGATGTGCGCGACGTGTTAGAGCGCTCCAGTGCCAGAGAAACAGCTGCCAGAGTAGCGGCCGGCGGTTTTGCCATGCTCTTATTGCGGGCACTTGGCATTGAAGTGGCCGGTCATGTCATTGCTATTGCCGACGTCGTCTCACCGGCCGCAGCCGACGGCTTGAGCATCGAGCAAATAACCGAACTATCGCGCAATTCTGAAGTGTTTTGCATTGACACAGAAACTTCTGAGCGCATGAAAGTCGCCATCAAACAAGCGCTCACCGCAGGCGACAGCCTGGGGGGAAGGGTTGAGGTTCTAGCCGACAATTTGCCCGTCGGTTTAGGCAGCTACAGCCAGTGGGACCGCCGCCTGGACGGACAGCTGGCGCAAGCTCTGATGAGCATTC
>CASBPX010000206.1 GCA_949127735.1 Candidatus Obscuribacterales bacterium
CTAAGAGCCAATTTGCCCTCTGAAATTGCTAAAACCATGAAACCCGACCTGGTGATTGCTGCTCTGGTGGACGCTCCAATTAATCCTGTAGACAAAGAAATTTTTCGCTCAAACTGGCAGATTCTTGGACGAGTCGTAGACATTGTTCTAGCCAATAACGATAAACCTAAAGCTGCTGAAACCGACGTGCTGATTTTTCCTGATACCGAAGGTGTGTCATACATGACTAGCAAAGAGGAGCTTTTGAAAAAGGCGATCAAATCTGGAGAAGACGCCGCTGAGGCGGTGGCGGCTGCCGAGGCAGCTAATTAAGGTTCACCTGCCGCATAATTGCGGTCGAAACCTGTATTCGACGATAACACTGCAGTTTGTGGATGTTCAGCTTTCCACGCCCCCCAGCTTGTCGCCACTACAGGGAGTGCCTTAAGCTTGAAGCCGACTTTAGCGCTGGAGATCACAGCTTGGCCCAACTTCGGGCTCCAGAGTGATTTAGCAGAGTCTTGAACAAATAATTGCTCGTCGTGATAGCCAAATCCACTTTGACTAAAACCGCCTTTGTCATCAACGGCGCGTTCGAATATTCGCGCCAAGTGGCGGCTTGGCTCGTAGACAATCAACAGGTTGGTGGTCTGCCCGCCTGGTTGCCAATTAGTTTCTACCAGGTTATGCCAGACCAGTATGCGCTGCGGAAAAGCAACAGAGTTTTGTGCTGAAGTGATGCCAAAAACCAGATCGCTGTTTTTTAGATAAGTGGCAGCCGCCGCAGGCACGAATGCTGCATGGCGTAGGGCCGGCGTTTGAAGAACGCCAAGCCAGTTCACCTCTTCAGCATCTATAGTGATCTTCGGTGCATGGGCAAAATAGTGAATAAATCTTGGGTCGCAGAGGTGATAAAGCAGCGATTTAAAATCAAGGTACGAGAGGTTTTCATTTTTGTCCGTATACTTTTTTTCGGATGGCGTGCGCCCTAGCAACCACTTTTTCCAGGCAGGCAAATCGCTGCCGAATGATTGACCGGTTTTGCGTTGAAGAAGCATCACTACAGGCTCTCGTTCACCAGAAGAAGCACTTAAGAAAGGCAAAACTTCTAGTACTTTGGCAGGGTCATGACTAGACCAATGGCTCTCAAGATAAGCAAGACCGGCTTTGCGACTTTTGTCGTCTGCAGATAATAATTGCAGCACCGCACGATTGTCTGGCGTAACGGCAGCTAAGAGATCTCGAGCAACCGGCGCTGCCGGTGCAATGCCAGACTTAAGGTTTTCAATTTCAGACATCACTTCTTGATGCCGCAAAGTGTGCATTTCAGACTGACTTTTAAGCCAGACCAATGAGCCCACAGTAACAATGGCGCCCAGCGTCATGACAATTTTTTCCCAGGTTCTGGGCTTCTTGATACTCTTATCCTCAAAAAACTTGATTAAAGAAAAACCTCAAGAAAATCTTTAAACTAAATAAAACCACCAGGCGACGCTCCAGCGAACAGATCGTCAATCACTGTCATTTTGTAGATTACAGTGGGAATTTCGTCCAACAAATTTTCTACATGCATCTGTTTTGATTCGGCCTCGATAACTATATGACCACTCTGCCAGCTTTCACGATCAGGCCACTGAGCGTAAGCCACGAAAGAACCGTCTTCAGAACTGTGCAGCCTGGCGCCCAGTGATCTAAAATTTTGCACCATATCTTCAGTCACAGCGTGCCAGGCTTCCTGAAAAGCGCTCTGCTGACCCGCCTTGACTTTAAAGTGATAAATGACGCAGAACATAATTTCCTCACTACCTTACTACCGCATTACCGGCTTTACGGCACTAACTCTATGCCCAGATTAATTGAGTTTTTCCAGTCTGGGCAGAACCTTTTTCACCGCATAGAAATTTCTCTTACTAGTGAGCTCCGCCGTTCCAAGGTCATTGTCTATATACTGAGTGCTAGTATTATCTTTTATAAACTAGCGTTTTAAGTATGCCGATTCTTTTCAAGACAGCAAGCACCGTTAATATTCTCATACTCGCCATTTTCTTTGCTTTCATTGCCCCAGCAATAGCTGCAGATAGGCCATGCAATAGTGAAGATAGAAATGGAGCTTTGACATTTTCTCTGACCTGCCCGGTGGGCGACGGACCCTATTCAACGGCAATAGTGTTACAAGATGAGGCCACTCCATCCAAAATTGCGGCACAGCTGGCTCAGGCCCTGGCAGAGAAAGATATTGCTGTGATAATTTGTAAGAACCGGAGCAATAGTCAGCAAACAGTTAGCGATGCACTGCAAGCAGTGGCAGCGCTTGAAGGTAACAAAAAATTTGACGCGAGACATATATTTGTGCTCGCCCAGGGCAGGAGTGCCTTTTCAATTCCTTTAATAGCCGACGCAAATCAAAATATTTGTGGATTTGCTTTACTGGCCGGCGCGGCCGGAGCGGAAAAAGACAGCAATTATAATCCGGCCCAAGCAATTCAAAAGATCAAACGCCCGCTACTTATTTTGCACGGTGCCGCTGATACCACTATTAGCCCAGACGATTTCCAAAGCTGGTGGGCGGCCCTGGACGGGCGTTCCAACGCTACTTTTAAAGTGTACAGTGGGCTCGATCACAACTTTTGCAAAAAAGGCGAACAAAATATTTCAACCGAAGTCGCAGGCGATTTGAGCAAATGGCTCAAGGCTCAGGACTAAAATTAAAGTGCAAGCAGCGTGGCGCCCGACATAGCGCGACAAATGTAGACGCTCGCCTGTTTATGGCAAAGGCTCTCATATTCAGGAACAACAGTATCGATAAAACTTTCGACCACGGCATCATACATAATAGCCACGGTGCAGCCACCAAATCCGCCACCAGTAATTCTTGCTCCTAATACGCCTTCATACTTTTGCGATAGCTCAACGAGAGTGTCAATTTCAGGACAGCTAACGGCAAAGTCGTCACGCAAAGAAGCATGCGAGGCGTTCATCAACAAACCAAAATCGTCAAGATTGCTTGCTTCCAGACAAGCCACGGCATCAGTGACGCGCTTGTTTTCAGTGACCACGTGGCGACAGCGTTTGGCCACTGTAGCATCAAGAGCAGCAGCATGTTGCTCAAATTCAGCCAGCTCGATATCACGCAGACTTTCCATAGCTCGGCCAGTTAAGCGACTCAAAGCGACTACGCCTTCAGCGCACTGATTGCGCCGCGCATTATATTCACTATCAACCAGACCGCGCTGAACCCCCGAATTGACAATGACAATAGAGCAGGCCAGCTCTTCCAAACGCAGTGGCACGGCTCTGTAATCAAGCGAGCGGCAATCAATCATCAGTGCCGAATCTGCTTCACCAAGGGCCGAAATAAATTGATCCATGATGCCGCATTGCACACCAATAAATTCGTTCTCTGCTTGCTGAGCAATCAGTGCGATATCTTTGCTACTAATATTAAGTTGGTCAATGCCATTACACATGGTGGCGACAGCTACTTCATAGGCGGCTGATGAACTCAACCCTGCCCCTTGAGGCACATTGCCAGCCAGTACGGCATTGAAACCGCTAAGTCGGTAGCCACGTTTCTGCAAAGTACTTAACACCGAACGTAAATAATTAGCCCACTGCCTTTCGGGCGCAGGAATTTTGCCAATCTCTTTGAGATCAAATTCGTCGTCTTCATGGTATTCGACAGAATGTACCATCACTCGATGATCATCTCTGGGGCTGGCTACAATCACCATTTCTCTATCAATGGCACAGGGAAAAACAAAACCCTGATTGTAGTCGGTGTGCTCACCGATTAAATTTACCCGCCCTGGTGCGCGCACTAAATATTTTGGCGCCTGCTTAAAGCGAGTAGTAAAGGCATCTATAGCAATATCAGTCTGCGAGCCAGCTAATTTATTCAATAGACCACCGCCTCAATTTGAACATTTTTCAATTCGCGCGCCTTATCTTCAGGCAAAGTATCGTTGACGAAAGTACCAGCTCCAGATTCGCAGCCGGCAAGATATTTTAGCTTTTGAGGAGTACGCAACGGTGGGTAAAACTCGATATGAAAGTGAGTACCCGGCCAGTCTTTGCCATCAGTGGGCTTTTGATACATGACCATCATGTATGGCATGGAGAAGCCCCAGAGGCCGTCATATTTGCGCAAAACTTCGAGCATAATTCTAGCCAGATCCGCTTCTTCGTCAGCAGAAAAATCGGCCAATGAGCCGCGGTGAGCTCGCGAATAAATATGCACTTCATAAGGATAGCGGGCATAAAAAGGAATAATGGCTATAAAGTGTTCGCTTTCGGCCACGATGCGAACGCCCTGTGCCAGCTCCTCTTTAACAATATCGCAATGCAGGCACCGGCCGGTGCGGTCAAGGTGCTCGCTTTCATTTTTGAGTTTACGCTCGATTTTAGGAGGCAAATAGGAGAAAGCGTAAATTTGACCGTGAGGGTGATGAATAGTCACTCCAATTGCTTCGCCCTTGTTTTCGAAAATGAAAACATAGTCAATTTCAGACAGCGCGCCGAGCTCTTTATAACGATCACGCCAAACTCTAACAAGTTGATGCAAGCGAGCTGGCGAAAGATCGGTGAGCGTACCGCCGTGATCGCTTGAATACAAAACCACTTCGCAAATGCCGGTGGAGGGCTCCACGGCAAAAAGATCAGTGCCGGCAATGGTAGGTACTGGGGCTGTAAGCGTTAAACTGGGAAATTTATTTTCAAAAACCACGAACTCATAAGACGACTCAGGCACTTCGGTGGGAAAACCACCGGCAGCGGTGGGACAAAGAGGGCAATATCCAGCGGGCGGCAGAAAAGTGCGATCTTGCCGGTGTGTTGCCGTCACTACCCACTCACCCAGCACCGGATTCCAGCGCATTTCAGACACTATTGGCCTATCTTCTGTTTATGATTGTTGTCAGGCAATGGTTGCTCATCGCTGAAGCTGTAGTAAAGCAGATGACGGCCATCCTCTTTGCGCTCCACACGCTTTTGCATATGAAGCTCTTGCACCTGTGTTTTGACAGACGACTGCTCTTTGCCTGTTTCGTCCTTGTCCCCAGGGTCATTAGACATTGGCTTTCCTCTTAAGGCAGCAATTATAGCTTAGCTGAACTCAAGCACCAGCTGAACAGCATCGCTATTTTCAAGCTCACGTTCGCAGTCTAAATTTGAAAGAGAAAGACCGAGCAGTCTGACATTTTTCGTCTCGACCTCGGTTGTATCAAGTAATTCCATGGCCACTTGTACTAACGCCGACAGATCATCTACGGCAATTGATTCGGCAAAAGTTTTGCTGCGGGTGACTTGATGATAATCGCCATATTTGACCTTAAGAGTGAGAGTGCGACCGCTTGTTTCACTTTTTTCTATGCGACGCTTGAGAGTAGCGGCAATTTCTTCAAGCGCGGTTATATACGAGTGCCGATCGCTAAGATCGTGAGCAAAACTTTCTTCAGCACCGATTGATTTGCGCACTCGATTTGGCTCTACCGGCCGCATGTCGATACCGCGCACGATATTGTAATAGAAAAGGCCTACTTTGCCGAATTTACGCACAAGATCAACTTCACTCCAGCCTTTCAAATCAGCACCATTGAACACTCCGGCCTGGCGCATTTTTTGAGCCGTCACCTGACCGATGCCATAAAATTTTTCAATCGGTAAATTTTCGATAAACGAGATTGCCTGGTCAGGAGTGATCAAATACAGCCCGTCAGGCTTGTTTACAGCTGAGGCGGTTTTTGCCAAAAACTTATTTATTGATATTCCGGCTGAAGCGGTCAAATTTAACTCGGTGCGAATGGCCATTTTAATTTCTTTAGCAATTAAAGTAGCCGATGCCATTTCTTTTTTATTGACTGTCACATCAAGGTAAGCTTCGTCAAGCGAAAGTGGCTCTACCAGGTCAGTGTAGCGATAGAAAATTTCGCGTATCTGTTCCGAAACCGCACAATAAATCTCAAAACGCGGGCGCACAAAGATCAAATTAGGACATTTCTGCAGAGCAGTTCGCGCCGGCATAGCCGAAAAAATTCCAAACTTACGCGCTTCATAGCTTGCCGCCGCCACTACGCCGCGCTGATCAGGAGAGCCGCCCACAACCAGCGCTTGACCGCGATACTGTGGATTGTCTCGCTGTTCGACCGATGCGAAAAATGCATCCATATCAACGTGAATAATTTTTCTTATTTGCGACATATTGAGGAGAGAGAGCAATGCAGCGGTGCAAAAATTTCAAGCGGTAAATTCACCTTAGCCTTGTTATATTTGCTGTTCGACGTCAGCCATTGTAGCTTAAGTCAGCCCAGCGGTGAGCACCGTCGATCAAATTGGGCCGTTCATTACATGCAGGTAGTGTCATATCTGGTATCAAAAGCTTTATATTGGTTTCCAGATATCTGAAGCCTGTGAACTCAAAAAAAATCAACCTTTCAACAACCTTTCGACAACCTTTCGACAAATCTTTCAGCGGCAGATGAAAGGTTGTTGAAAGGCTTGAAACCAAGAGCCCGTAAGGATTTTTAGTTGACAAGCGGAGCGCTCGATGTTACCTTTGCAATCACAAACCACTGAGGCCGATTCGCCATCATAATTCTACTCAACAGCCGAGTCTGTCTCTCGTGTTTTTAATTTCGTTCTGAACTGCCAATTTCACAGGCTTTTCTTGCAAGCAATTTCTAGCTTGCAAGTCAGCTTTCGCACTCGTGTGTTCAGGCAATTCTTCTCAAGGAACAGAATCATGTTTGCCAAATCAATGCTAGCCCAAGTTTTGCTTGCCACCACCACGGCATGTACATTTTTCTCTTGCGCTCCAGTGTTGGCGCAAGACGCTTTCGGCTCTGGGTTCGAAAACGCAAACAACTCTATGGGCGCTACTGGATGGCAGTCGCGGTCTAGCTATACTACCGGTTCGCAAACACAAGAAATGAGCAGTGGTTCTTCGCCCAGGCTTCAGGGTGCGACCAACGGCACCGTGGCAGCGCAGGGAGCCGAGGCAACAGTCGTTCAGGGTGTGAACACCGCCGGCACTGTGCGTGTGAACAACCTGGCGAACATGGAAGCGCTACTTAATATTATTGCCAACGGCATGGAAATTCTCGGAATCGCCTGGGGCGGTCCTACTATGATCTGGGGCTTCATGCACATGGCTGCCGGCTCACATCAAGCAATGAAGAAAGTACTGTTCGGCGCAGCGGGTGTCACCGGTGGCCTGGCTACTCCCGGATGCATCAACTGGCTTGTGGCATCGGCTCGCGATGCGGCTCTGTTCAGCTAACTAGTATCGCCTATCGTCGCCTATTCAGGCGACACTGTTCCTGACTCGAGCCCTGGGATTTCAGCCGGTTTCACTTTTGCCCGGTAAAAAATATCGACTGCGATAATCTCAGGAAACGACTTAAACACTAACTTTGAATCTCCAGCAATATCGGTGGTCGACAAGTAATCGGTGACTACAAACCCTTTCTTGTCGGCCGCTTCGAGGCGTACTGCGCCTTCTTCAATGATCTGATCCATCTTCGCTGCCTTGGCCCAGCAATAGAATGCCGGTTTGCCGTTCAACGTGAGTGTCGGAACATCTCGCAGAAGTTGATAATCGACTTGTAATGTTTTTTTTGTGCGCCCTTTGAAAAATGCGGCCAGGTCGCGTTCCATGAATAGCTTGAAGTTTTCGCTTGGTGGCAGATGTTCGGTCGGACTCAGCGTCTCTACTTGCTTGACGATCTTTGCCAGCATTGCCTTTTGTTCAGTGGCGCTGCCCACGAGCTGATCAATGAAAAATGTCACTTTTTTATTGGTTGAAGTTTCGACGACTGCGGTCTTGTCTTTGCTGTTGTCGTACGCCAGCTTGAAGTCACCTTTAGCTCTAAGCCTGGCGTATGCCGCCTGGTAAGCCGATTCGTATTCGTCTGGGTCGAGAGATACCGCCCTCTCGAATTCTACAAGGGCAAGATCAGATTGATTCATGACCAGATAAGTGAGCCCCAGTTCTCGATGAAGAACGGCGCTATCAGGCGAAAGAGCGATAGCGGTCTTGAAGTCGTCGCACGACTTTTCGAACTCGCGCGAGAGTCTGTAGAGTATGCCGCGATTGCTTAAAGCCGGAATGTTCTTGGCATTGATCGCAATCGCTTTGTTCAGGTCAACAAGAGCCTCTTGCTGCGCCCCAGTTTTTGACAGCGCGATGGCTTTGAATAGAAAAGCGCTCGAGTCATCTGGATCGATGCGCATGCCGATGAGCAGGTCGCTAAGCGCCCTGGGATATTGCTTGAGTTGAATGTAGGCGTAAGCGCGGTCAGTGTAATAGCCACCCACTTCATTGGGGAAAAGCTTGATAGCGCTGCTGAAATCGGCAATTGCTTTCTCGTATTGATTGAGGGCAAGATAGGCGCGTCCGCGTGCATAGAAAGCCGGTGAATAATCGCCATAGATTTCAATTGAGCGGGTGCATTCTCTTACAGCCAGATCATATTTCTTGAGGATGATATAGATCCAGCCGCGGTGGCTGTAGAAGGCAG
This sequence comes from Candidatus Obscuribacterales bacterium, assembly GCA_949127735.1. GTDB lineage: Bacteria > Cyanobacteriota > Vampirovibrionia > Obscuribacterales > Obscuribacteraceae. The sequence goes on from CASBPX010000206.1 coordinate 8,493, forward strand.
AGTTATTCTCATCCAGTTTAATCGCGGTCGACATGTCGTCGAGCGCCTTGTCGAATTTTTTCAAACCGCTGTAGCCGAGGCCACGTTCAGCGTATGCCACTGCCACATCAGGCTCGAGCGAAATTGACTTATTGCTGTAATCGAGACATTTTTGGTAGTTGCCCAGATGTCGATTGGCATAGGCGAGATCGAGGTAGGCTCCTGCATTCTTGGGATTTTTCTCAAGTTGCAGAGTGGCCTTTCTTATCATTGTCAGATAATCGCTGTTCGAGCTCGGTATTTTGCTGCGTTTTTCAATGGTCTCAGATTCAGCTGTGGAAGCCAGTTCTTCAGGTGCCAGCCTGGTCACATCTGCCGCCGAAACTGCCGATATTGCCACTGAAGTAGCCAGCATTGCCAGAAGAGCCAAATTCACTTTGAATTTCATTTGATGCGAAGTCTCCGTTTAGCGACAATAAACAAACGCCCAAGGGGTAGTCTGCCAGGAAAGGCCAGAAGGCGAATATTATCTGACTGAATTTGCCCTCTGGCGAAAGCGACGTAGGCAAAATTATTAGTGGCAGCAAAGAGCACAAACAAGCCAACAGACAGGGCAACCAGAGTTAAGTGATTCTTCAAAATTCTCCCCTGGCGAATTTTGTTTTTTTCTCAGCCCGAATGGGGATATAGCCACATGAAGTTATTCGAGTACCATAATAGTTCGGCGATCACCAAACTGCACAGGCGACATGGCAAAAATATTGCTCGTTGAGGACGATTCAGAACTGGCCGAAAGGCTGGAAGACTGGTTCACACTGGAGAATCACACCTTAGAAGTAGTCAACAGCGGCGAGGATGCGTTGCAAATGCTGAGCAGCTTCGAATTTGACGTGATTGTGCTCGATTGGGGCCTGCCTGGTGTGACCGGGGTGGATGTCTGCCGACAGTACCGCAAAGCCGGCGGTCAGTCACCAATTATGTTTTTAACCGGCAAAGGCGATATTTCGAGCCGCGAAGAGGGGCTCGACTCAGGCGGCGATGATTATCTGGTCAAGCCTTTCGATGTCAGAGAGCTCTCGGCCCGCGTGCGCAGTCTTCTGCGCCGGCCAAAAGGCATTTTACCCACCCAGCTTGAAATTAAAGGTGTGGCTTTAGAACTTGAAAACCGCACAGTCACTGTGGGCGGTCAGAGCGTGCACTTGATGCCCAAGCAATGCTCACTGCTTGAATATTTGATGCGCCATCCCAACCGCCCATTTGGCGCTAAGGCTTTGCTAGATGCCGTCTGGCCGTCTGAAAGCGAAGCATCTGAAGACACGGTGCGTACCTGCATGAAAACTTTGCGCCGCCAGCTGGCCACAGTTGGCAAAGAAGAATTGATCAAAACAGTACTTGGCTCGGGTTATTTGATCGAAGATAAATAGCGAAAAAACTAGTGTGCAACATAAACTAAATGCGGTGGCACTAAAATTTTGAGAATTGTCAGTGCTCATTTTAAAGTCAAATTAGCCGTGGTGCTAGCGCTCACCCTCAGCTTTTCGCTAACACCGACTTACGCACAGAACAAAGGCCAGACGGCGTCAGAGGTTGCGCTGGTGGCGGAGGCAGAAAAACTCTGCAAAGTTTTCAAATATAAAGAAGCTGAGCCACTTTTTCGTCAGGCCCTGGCGGCCAATGAAAAATGTGTACCGGCACTACTCGGATTAAGCCGAATCAGCCGACATCAGGGCAAAGCACAACTGTCTTATGCCTGCGTTAAAAGCGCCATTCAGCTAGAGCCCGGCAACGCTCAATGCTACCTGGCCCGGGCCAAAATCGACCAGGCCTGCCATCGTTATACTTCTGCAATCGAAGCCTGCAACAAAGCCCTTAGCCTGGCGCCCAATTTAGCCGAAGCCTACTATTACTTGGGTTGGAATCAATATCTTGCCACCAATAAAAATACCGATGCCAATGTTGATAAGAACGCTGAGAAAAGTGCTGAGAAGAATCTGCGCCGGGCCCTGCAACTAGATGCCAAAAACGATGGTGCTCTTAGAATTTTGAGCCATCTGCTCTGGCGTGAAAACCGTTATGCCGAAGCTTGCCTGGTTTTACAAGGGGCCATCAAAACCTTCCCTACAAGGGTTTCGTACAGAATAGATCTGGCCAATATTTATCTTGCCCAGGGTAAAACTGCGCAAGCAAAATTGGTCTATAACGAAATCAAAAAGAACTTCCCTAAAATTGTTGAGCCCTATTTAGGTCTGGCGACAATAGCCCGCGCTGAAGGACATTTGCCACAACAAGAAGCGCTTCTCAAACAGGCCACCGTAGTCAAACCGACCAGCGAGCTGGCCTGGCTTGAATTAGCCGAATATTATTGCCTTGAGCGAAAAATGGATGAAAGCTTGCGTTGCGCTCGCATTGCTTATGGATTTAATCCACGCAGTGCCACCAATAACAGTGCCTTAGCAATCGCGCTAATGAACGCAGATAAGCCAAAAGAAGCAGAGCCATATTTGCAAAAGAGCGCTGAACTGGCGCGCAGTGCAGAACAGAAATTAAAAATTCAGGGCATTCTTGTGCGCCTTGATTTTCTCATCAGTAAAAATGATCAGGCCATGGCCCTGGCCAAACAGATGTATCAGCAATCGCCAGGCGATGTCACGGCAATGTCGACAATGGCCTGGGCACTGATGTGTTTTAAAAAATACGATGAAGGTTTTGCTCTGCTCAAACAAGCAAAAAAACAATTTCCTGACCAAGAAGATATTGATCTAGATTATCTGGCAGGGCTATACAGCGCCGAGCGATATAGTGAAGCTAAAATACTGGCCCGGCAGCTCGCGGCGAAAAATCCCAACAAAAGTGAACCATGGCTCTGTTTAATGGAAATCGCCAGAAAGACTAACAACAAAAAAGATGCTGAAGAAGCCATGAAGCATCTGGAAGGTTTGAAATTGACCGCTAGCGAAGCCATGGAAGTAGGTTTCGACGGCCTTAATGTCGGAGCCGGCAATAAATCATTGCCGTCTCTCAAAAAGGCTCTCGATAGCAGCCCAGAGAGCGCCGATCTGTTGCTCAACACTCGGGATCCGAAAAAAGAACGCAATAACCAGGCGGCAAAACATTAACGATCGGCCCAGCGCACCGTATTTAGTGCCCTATCCAGCAGGGGCAAATATGTGCCCAGCAACTCGGCTGTATCAGCCTGCAAGACAATTTCTTCAATGCGGCAGGGCTCGCTACCTGAAGCAGCATCAAACAATAATGCGTGCGAATAATTAGTGCTGCCTTCAAATTGAAATTCGTCAGGCGTGGCACCACTGCGATGAAATACTCCACTCACAATCAACACGCTGCGCTTACTAATTTGGGCCACAGCTAGTTTTTGCAAATAAAAAATTGGTCCGTGCAGGCCTTGTTTTTGATTGACGAGCTGATTGTCTGAAGCACTACCCAGAGCAGCACCAAGATTTTTCACCATACTGGTTACGGCACTTGCGTCTTTACCGTCTTCTTGAGCGAATAATATTTGAGGGGGCTGACTGAGCATGACTCGAAAAGCCTCCCCGGCAGCCGCTATCGGTGGGCTGCCGCGATAATAACTGATCAATTGCACCGGTGAGGGCGATTCGTCTTTATATTTGCGCGGATAATAAATGAGCCGCCAGTTATTTCCCATGCCACCAAATTGATGTTCGCCTTGCACGAATTCAGCAGGCAACAGCATGTCTTTGATTACGCCAACTTTTTTCAGCAGCATTTACTACTGCGGACGGCGGGGCGGTGGTTTAACAAATATATCTCCGGGTTTAGCAGCTTCAGCACGGGCTTTTTCGGCATTCCAGATTTGCAGCTCGGTTTGATATCTTTCTTCTGCGGCCTGGGCATCCTTCTCGTTTTTCTTGAGCAGATCTTTGGTTGGATCTTCTTCTTTCTCTTTTTCTTTTTTCTGATCTTCGAGCAAGCGTGCCTGATAGTCTGCCTGACTTTCGTTGGGGTTGCGGCCGCTGCCGGGGCGAATTTCGGTACGATCGGTCGGTTTGGGCTCGGCTTTGCCTTCGGCAGTTTTGGCATTCCATTTTTCAGGATCGGTTGCTTTGTCGATTACCGCACCAGATACGGAGCCAATGTCTGACTTTTTGCCCCAGTTGTTGTCTAAGTCAAATTTGCCATTACCATCTAATTTAACGTTCATGGCATGGAGACCGTGACCGTTCTCTCCACCGCCTGGTAGGAACGGCGCATTAACGAGAATTTGGGCAGACTGACCATTCTTTTGCTGGAAGTCTCCCAGTTTTTTGGCCAGATCTTCGGAGCTGGAGAATGATGTAACGCGCATATCAGGAGGGAAACCCATACCTTTAGGCGGCACGCCGTCGCGAACAGTACCAGCGTGAGCGAAAACGGCACCAGTTTCTCCACCCATGGCTTTGCTTAAATGAGCCATCTCCCAAACATTATTTACCCCTGGAGAATCTTGCAGAACTTTGTAGCTGCCGTCGCTCTTTTTGGCGAGCAAAGCTTCATTGGTGTTGGTCTGGCCTGGTTTGCCACCCAGCTGATCGGCGTGAGCGGCCATATAAACATAACTGGCTTCGCCGATACCGTTAGCCGAAGTTGGCTTGCCTTCACGTTCAGCGCGTAAATCAGCCACTGTTTGACCGGCCAGTGCGTCATAAACATGACCTGCCATGCCGCGTTGACCGTTATCGGCAGTTTTCAAATTGAAGTCTTGACCAGATTCTTGATCAGGAGCAAAGCTACGCGAATCAACATTTACAATTCTGGTTTTGCCATCTTTTTGAGTAATTTCGGCAGAGCCTGTGTTTACCACCGAAGCAATTTGTTCTGCCACTTTGGCGGGGTCGCCGCCTTCAAGGCGCTGCTTTTGATTAGACTCGAGAACGCAGGTCATGTGTTTGCCCTGGTTTACATATTTCTCGGGATCGGCTTGCCTTGCCGCTAAATCTTTGACTAAATTCTCCCGATCGCGAGGGCTTAACGGGTCATCTTGACCATTAGCCAATTTACCATCGGGACAGCCATCGAGAATATCGCTCATGGCTTTGTTCATTCGCGCCATTTGCTGTTCTGGTGTACCCTCTAAGGCGCCATCAGAGCCCTTTTTGGTTTTCTCTAAGCGTGTAAGCGTGTCGCGCGAAAGTTTGGTGGCATCGTCTTCGCTCATGCCAGCGCGCATCATGGTCTTTTTATAGTCTTCTAAAGCGCCCTCGGATTTGGAGGCGATTGGTTTATCTAAAGATTTATCGCCGGCGTCATTTTTGCCGTCAGATTTGCCATGGTCGAAATACTCCACCATAGTCTTGTCTGAAGGCGGAGGGTTCATGCCCATGGCGCCGTCTGTTACCGGGTTAGGAGGAGCGTTTTCATCTTTGACCAGCGGTTTAAACGATTGCACAGCCTCACTACGTGCAGCTTCGCCGACGACCGGTGCGTCTTTAACCTGAACTTTGTCGTTAGTTTGCTGGTTTTCAGCTGGTTTGGTGTCTGTTGCCACTATCAGTGCCGTTTGCGCTATCGAACCTAATGACGATCTTACCCAGTTTGCGCTCTTATTGTCGGGGGAAAGCCCCACTGTGTCTGTTCGCCAGCGAACAATTCATGTCTTGCTCAAGTAAATTAAGCTCGATTGAAGTCATTCACTCGACATTGACAATCTAATGTCTAAGCCGTGAACTTTACGTGACAGATATTTGCTATTTGCCGCCGGCGAAAAGTTTTAATGCAATTGCTCAAATCGTCGCAGTCTTTAAAGCGTGATAAAGCTCAAGAGTCTGACCATAATATTTATTGGTTCGGCCCAAATGCAGCATATTAAGCCGCTTCACCACTTTTTGCGAAGCCAGATTATCTATATCAACTACCGCAAAAATTTCAGTCAGGGCCAGTTTTGTAAAACCATAGTGCAAAGCAGCAGCCCCTGCTTCTGTGGCAAAACCGGCCCCCCAGGCCGACCGGCGCAAATGCCACCCAACTTCCCAATCATCAGTGGGCCGTTTTTCGGCGTCGGGCAATCGTTTAATTAGAATACTTCCCACCATTAAGTCGTCGTCTTTTTTAAGTAAAGCCATAACACCAAGGCCACCGTCAACCGCAGCATAGCGTTCAAGGCGAGCCCTGGTGACAGCAGCAGACGCGTCGGCCTGACCCATATTGATAAAATGAGTCACTTCGGCATCGCCGTAAATCAAAAAGGCTTCGTCAGCATCTTGAGCCGGCAAAAAAGGCCGCGCATAAAGGCGGGAAGTTTCAAAAACTGCAGCATTCATGCAGCTACTATAAACCAAAGGTTCAGGGGCTCGGTGTCACCACTGGTTTGCTGCCCTTTTGCCAGTCGACTGAATAATCGCCTTTGTTTTGAGTGTCGATGGTAGAGGTTGCACCATGGCCTTTTGTATAGCTGGTGCTGCTGTCATATCCATATGACTGGCCGGAAGCCGTGTTTACGTCTTTGCCGCTGTTGCGGACACCGCTGCCGGTTTGAGCATTGTAGACATTATTGCTGTAGCCAGAGGCCGACCCGCCATTTGGCCCTGTTGAAGCAAATTTGCTAGCGCGCATGGCGCCCACGCCACGTTTATAGGCACCGCCACCGGCGCTTTGAAGGCTGCCACCGTTGGGTCCTTGCCAGCTGCCAGCACGAAAACCTGCGCCCCTGTTATAACCGACCGCTGCGGCTCCGGCGCTGCGACCATATTGACCCTGGCGAGCGTAGCCACCAGCGGCGCCTTTTGCGCCCCTCGCGTGAAAGCCGCGAGCGTCGGCGGCATTACTTGCGCCCAACGTCAGGTTCAAGGCCGCAATCAATGTCATGGCGCAAGCACGTCTCCTCATCAACTTATTCATAGCCACCTCTTCTGTAAAACTGTCTTCAATTATTTCTACGGCCGGCGCGCAGAAAAGTTTCAAAAAAACTTTCACGAACTTTTCATGGGGTGGAACGTAAGCTTTGCCTATCCCCACCGATGAGGCATATACCAGATGGCAAAAATCGAGAGTTTACTGCAGGCAATCGAATGTGGCGACGGCCAGACTGTGCGCGATTTTATGATCGCTTTTCCTTTTGAAACACAGCTTACGATCGCGCGCCGGCTGCAGACTCTCAACTTGCGCCACCGAGTGAACAAAGACAAAGACGACAGCTCAAGCGGACTAGCGCCGACAATTTACGCACAATTTGAAATTATTGACAGCCCCAGTGGCACACAAGAGCTGCTGACAGTGCGGGTTGTGCAAGGTGGAAATGCTGAGGATATTTATAGCGTGCAGCGCCATAGCGAGACCGGCCGCCTGCTCGTGCGTTACCATTGCCAGACTAAATCGGCTAAGCGCCGCTTAAACGACCGGCCAGTCTCACTTTCAAGAATTGAAGTTTTAAACTGCGCTCCCGGTGGCGGCAATCAGTATGCTTTTAACCCAGGACCTGACGGCTTTGGCGTGTTGACCGCACTAAATATGGTTGGCTAGCTGAGCACAAACTTTGGCTGTCACTTCTTTTTGCCTTTGGCAGATTTTTTTGCAATATTGAAAGCAATAGCCTCACCGATCAAGGCTTTGACTGCCTTCTCGTTAATCTCTTTGCCCTCGGGTTTCCGATCAACAGGCGGAAATTGCGAAGTTGGAAGCAGATAGCGCCGCGCAAAAAGCAACAGCGGCAGAATTACGGCGGCAAGAAGAAAGCCAGAAGGCTTCCTGTGCGGGATTGATTTTCAAATAGACCGGTCTGCTATTAAATTTAAAAAAGCAAGGAGGTGAAAGAACCTCCTTGCCGAATTAAGCCTAAGAAAACTTATTTTGTCAGCACTATCCTTCGGCCTATACGCGTTATCAATGTGAGAGAGATTTCTTCTTTGCTTTAGTTGGGTCGCAACGAACAATGTGATTCTGCCTAAGGTAAGGTGCAATCACCTCTCTGTAGTACTTGCCGTAGTCGTTCCAAGGATAGCCAGATTGATCTGTGTAAGTCGCTATCCAATCAGAATATTGCGCTGGTGGTGATTGTCCCCAAAGCTTTGGATGAGTAACAAAATGCTTTTTATCGGCATATGGTTTTATGAAAAGCCTATACAGTCGATATGTTTCTTGCTCAGCCAAGAACTCCAGTTCGGCATGCCTTCGAATGTACTCGTCTTCACCAATTTTTCCGGCTATCGCATCTTTGTAGATTTCCCTAAATTCCCTATATTTACGAATATTGATTGATTCGAAAACAAAGTAATTCCACAAATCTTCTGCTGGAATTGGCTTTCCAAATGCTCTAGAACTGATGGCTATCGTAGCAAGTTTTCTATCCGTAGGACCAGTGTGTCTAGCTAGTGCACAATAGTTTGGTGGCATAGACATCTGTGAGTTTGCGAATTGTTTTTCCCAAATTTTGCGAATTAAATTTCCATCCACGTCGCCCGACAGCTAGACGGGCGAACAATGCGAAAAATAATTAGCAAAATTTTCGGACTTTAATGCCAGAAAAAAGGAGAAAAAAAGCGTGCAAATTCACACCTGGCAAAAGCAACACTTGAATGAAGTGCTACGATAAATGTCACTCATAGTCAGCAAGCTTTACACGCCAGGTTAGCCGCCACATGACCTACGCATGTTTATCTTTTTCTATTTTTTTCACGTTGTACATTGCAGTGAGCGTGAATGCCCAAGCGGGTAAAAATTTAGTTGTGCAAAGCCAGTCTACTTCACTGGCGCAAGATCCAATCGTTCCAGTTGTAGCTGAAAGCGCTTCTGTATCGGTAATACCTGGACCTCTTAAAGAAGAGCGAATGGCTATGTTAGTAGAGATCCAGGAGGCAAAAGACAGCGGAGTCGGAATTCAAAACTATTCAGCTGCATTTTTAGACCTTGAAAATATGGTTGAGAAGGGAGTCTCGCGAGACACTATCCAAGGAAGATTGAGTGCGATAAAACTTGCCCTCGACGAACAGCTGTTGCGTCAGAAACCTCAGTTCTTTCTTTCTAACAAAGAAAATTTAATAGCTCATCGGAAACCAGAAAAACTTATGCCCTTGGAGAAGGCGCGCCTTTATATGCTTTCCTACTTGGTGGCCAAATCTCTAAGAATCAAAGAGAATGTATTAGGGCATAGTGTCTGGAGAAAATATGGCGCATATTACCAATTTATTTGCAATTTGCCTTGTAGCTACTCTCTTTCCATCGGATAAAGATTGTTTAAAAGCTTTTGCTAAAACAGACAAAGAAGGCAATCAGATTTGCAGCTACTCCACAGCCGGCGGTCAATATCCGAACAATTCGGTCATTCTTCGAAAATTGTCAAAGAACACAGCTCTCAATGACCACTACAAAGGAAATCCAACAATTTTCATTACCATTTCCCCCGATGGAAAAGCTGTTTTGAATCCTCAAAAGGAAGGTTATCCTAGTACCGCTGAATTAAAAAAATTATCTTTTGAAGATGCCTTGATGTTATTCGGCAATGCCCTTGAAAAAAGTGACGGTGTAAAGACGTTTAGTCTTGAGTCCCACCGAATTGGTCCCGAACACAATCTTTACAGCCTAGATACAAAATTTGAGAAAGGAAAACTCGTCTACTACCGTATTAAAGGTTCAAAAATTTCAGAGCCTTGTTGGACGAAGGTGAATTGATTAGTGTCAGGGAGAAGGTTAAAACCCTCTCCCTGACTTAGTTTATTGGCGCCGCAGAATTACGGACAGCCAAATCAGACTCTCAGAGGCGCTCTTATTATGGGCAGCCCCCTGGCCAAAATGTTGTGTTCTGGTAGTTGTACAGATCGATCATGTAGATCGATTGTTCCGCAGTATCAAGAGCGCCGTTCTTAACGCCAAATCCTGAGCAATTCTGGAAAGAATATGCAAACAATTCTCCATTAGTGGGTTGGAGATCCGTAATAAATTGTTCGTAAAAGATCTGCCAGGGCGTTTTAGGCGGATTCGGAGGATTTCCTACTGTTCCTCCAATAATCAGAGGATCGGTACAGAAGCCGTTGTCGTTGTAAACAGCCATACAGTCTGGAGTTTGCGGTCCCGCTGGAAGGGTGTAAACGCCTGTCAACTTCGTTATGGCCTGGTTAGCAGGCCCTGTGAATGCAGGAGTGCCAGAAGTTCCACCATCGAGCAAGTGTCCAAGCTCGTGCATCATGTTGCCTCGCAAGAACGCGGTGTAATCTGTAGAAGGTGTGTTGTTGAAAACAACCGCATATTTCAGTGCTGAGTTGTTGACACTTGCAACGTTCGGAATAGCTTGACTCCAAAACGAGTTGAAATTGGCTGGCAAATTAAAGATATAGAGAGCTATATTCTGATTACCAAGATTAGTTTTGAAACTCGCAGGTAATGCACTTACTGCTGTAGCCACGGTCGTATCCGGCGCTGTCGGATTAGCGCAATCCCAATACGTTTTCGGCCATGAAACATTACCAGTTCCTATTCCGGCTTTCCACTGACCACAAGTTACACCGTTAAGTGCAATTGTGCCGGCAGAGGTGGCAACAACTGCTGTTGTGCCAGAATCCACTTTGATGTAGGTATTCAACTTTGATGGGAAAGCCGCTGAGTATGCGGTGAATTTCCCTCCTTTTCCAGTACCTTTACCAATTGCTGACATGGTGGCAGCAGGGTCCACAGTTTGAACAAAAGAATAAAAGGTGATTTCGCCACCTTCGCCATTGCCAGCAGCTGCAATTGCGGACGCATTCACTGCGTTTGCGGTCTTGATATGTACCGAATTAGATGAAATCACAATTGTGCCGCCATTTCCGCCTGTACTGCCACCTTTAGCTGAAAACGAATATTGACCTGCCGCTGTGCCAATGTTCATTTGTACATTACCTGGATAGAACAAGATTGCAGAAGCGCCAAAGGCGGAAGTGCTAAGTTGCGCATTACCTGAACCTACGCTGGAAGCATTTGCTGTCACAGTTACCTTAGAGGCTGAAGCTTTAGTAAGTGCACTCGAGCTGAGATAAACAGTGCCACCGTCCCCGTTGCTGGTGCCGGTAGATGGCCCGTTTGCATTGATGTTGAATGTCGGTGAATTGAACGTGAACTTATCACTCAAGAGCGATACATTGCCACCCGTTCCGGTCGTTGCGTTGGCATCAATTGAAACCACTCCGTTTCCAAGGAAGGCGAGCCCTAACATGTTCGTGTAAGAACCGCTGAAGCCAATCTGAACGTTGTGGTCGACACTGGCCCGCGACTGAATCGTGACGGTCTTATTGTTAAAAGTAATCGGATAAGCTGAGATGCCCAGGCGGCTATAGTCGCCGTTCGCTGTCACCTTCAGAAGCGATGTAGCCCCATTGACAGTAATGGAGCCAGTCTTCTGAAAGTAGTTCACGTAGGTGATCTGCCAACTACGATTGTTTAAGGGGCCTGAGAAGGCTACAGCAACACCATCCTTCGGAACGATAGCGACATAGGTTGACCCGTAGGATCCGGTGATGCCATTTCCATTTGCGCGAACTTCCAGCCCAGTGGCTCCGGCCAAGTTGATTGTGGTAGCAGCTATGTTAATTCCGTGCTGATAGCCCGAGGTTGTCTGGCTAGCAGAGATGACTGTTCCGTTTACTGTAGTAATGGTTCCA
>CASBPX010000207.1 GCA_949127735.1 Candidatus Obscuribacterales bacterium
CTTTGGTGATTCCGTTGACGCATTGTGTTGACCAAATAGCTTCGCTTTTTTATGAGCAAGTTAAAAAGCCAAAAAAATGAAAAGAGACAATATGTCTGCCGCTGAAACAATCAAGCTTTTACGCCTTCAGCTTGAAATGGCTCAGGAAGCCGAAAAGAACAATGTGCCATATTTTGCCATGGAAGAAATGGCAGCAGTGCAAAACTCGCTCGAAAAACTCTCAGACAAAAACATTCAAAGCGAACGAAAGATTTTGCTCAAAGAAGTGCTCAAAGCACGTATCATCAATGCAAAAAAACTCAAAATATCTGATGCCGCTTTAAGTGAGCAGCTGCAGAAGCTTACCAGTGATAAGTTCTGATGCCATAATTCGGATCGAATGGAGTTGCTTGACTGGAGTTACCTTGATCATAAACGCCGCCAGACTCGCTATTGGAACCAACTTCGGCCAGTCCACCGCTTTCTGATTCTGCACCACTCATGCCGACACCACCAGATTGTGATTCACCACCACTCATGCCAACACCGCCAGATTCACTTGAAGAATCTCCGGTGCCGATACCCTGAAAGCCACCAGATTCGCTCCCAGCACCGATAAAGAAACCACCTGCTTCGCTTTCTGCCAGCACAGGCGCTGCGCAAAAACCAACAAGCGCTAGTGAAACTGCAATTTGACTGATGCTAAGTACGAATTTCTTGATCATTTTTCCACCTTCAAAATCGTTCGGGATGTCACACAGGATGATTGGTCTTTACTAAATTTCCACCAGCTGACTGAGCGTCAGCCAGCGATAATTGCGCTGATGAAAACAGCGATTCAAATGATTCCCGTCCGCTTGCCATTGACGCCAGGCCGACGCTGACCGTTTGCGGATACCAGAGATCTGGTTGCTTGGGCAATGTTTTACCCAGATTCATTAGTGCTTCATTGACACGCTTACGAGTAGAATCTGCCAACTTCATTGCTTCTTCAGGCGACACGCGAGGAAGGCAAACAATAAACTCGTCAACTCCAAGACGGCCCACACTATCAATCACACGACCATTGCTCTTAATTGCAGTAGCAACAGTTTTAATTATGGCATCACCACTGGCGGAGCCATAAAGATCGGGCGAACGCTTGTTCAAATCTAAGTCGAAAATGGCCAGACTTAACTGGTCGCCACAAAAGCGCGCTCTCTCAACTTCTTTTTCCATCAAAGTGGTGGCACCACGCCTGTTCAAAAGACCGGTACTGGCGTCGTCCGTTTCTTTGGCTTCCAGACTGGCTACCAATTGTTCCACCTCGGCAAGCTTAGCTAAATAATCAGCAATAGCGAGCAAACTATCGAGCACAAGCTTGTTCCAGCCACCTATGGTGTTGGCGCTTTCCTGCAGTACCAGCAAGCCGGCTCTGCGCTCTCCAGTGGCTTCTGATTGAACTCGCAGTGGTATCAGATAACTTTTCTCTTTGCCAAAAGTTTCCCAGACACGAACGAAAAAGTCGCGATAATTTTCGTCTAGCTCAAGAGCATACTCGTTCATGTCTGCAATTTTTACCAACTCATCCGAATTAGTAATGAGCTGCTCAGCCAACTTCTGACCAAGTGGTGTAGCGAAGTGATGGGCCACGGCAGTGAGTTCAGGAACTGAATATTCGAACACTTCTATGTCAGAGCGAGACTGTGAAGTGACAAAAATCAAACAACGCCCGGCTTCAAATACTTTACCGATGCGCTCAATTACACTCTGAATGTCACCGGCATAATTCCACGACAAATGTTTGCTGCTGCGCAGGACACTGCACAACGCTCTTAAAACGCCATCCGAATTGAACGGTCTAAAATCGAGCTCTGTAGTCTCTTTCGGTCTCAAAGCCACCTCCTAAGAGCCAACAAACGGATTTTGTTTCTTCTCGGTCCAGATGTCTGTATCAGGACCATGTCCTGTCACCACTCTGGTACTGTCGTCTAAAGTGAACAGCCGATTTTGAATAGAATCAACTATTTGCTCAAACGAACCGCCCCACAAATCTGTGCGGCCAATTGAACGCTGAAACAAAGTATCTCCGGCAAAAAGCACACTCTCTTGATCTTGCATACAAAAGCAAGTGGAACCAGGAGTATGGCCAGGAGTGTGAATTACTTGAGCTTTGTGCTTACCGATTTGCACTTCTTCTTCGTGTTCTAGGTAGTGATCCACCGGCAGTGGTGCCTCTGCCTTGAAGCCAAAACGCGATGCTTGCATCAGCAGATTGTCATATAAAAATTCATCGCCTTTGCTCAAACAAATGGCGGCGCCAGTTTTTTCTTTCATCGCCTTCGAGCCAATTATGTGGTCAAAATGAGCGTGAGTGTGCAGCAAGTATTTCACAGTCAAACCGTGTTTTTTCACTGCTTCCAAAATCAAATCGACGTCGCCGCCTGGATCGACAACAGCAGCTTCACCGGTTTCTTTGCACCCGATAATTGAGCAATTGCATTGCAGCGGACCAACCGGAAAACTTTCAACAATGAGACTCATTCAAACATCTCGCTAACAGACGAGTCGTCGTGTATGCGCCAGATAGCTTCGCCTAATAACTTAGCCACCGAAAGCGGTACTATCTTATTAGACATATTAGTCATGTCGTGAGGAATTGAATTGGTGACAATCAATTGCTCAATTGGAGATTCTTCCAGGCGCTCATTGGCAGGCCCGGAAAGCACAGCGTGAGTGGCGCAGGCGAAGACTCTTGTGGCACCTTCTCTAACCAAAAGTTCAGCGCCTTTCACAAGAGTGCCGGCAGTGTCGACCATGTCGTCGACCATAATCGCGGTCTTGCCTTTGACGTCACCAACCACGCTCATGACTTCGGCTACGTTATGTTTGGTGCGACGTTTGTCGATGATGGCAATAGGTGCATCATCGAGTTTTTTGGCGAAGGCGCGTGTGCGTGACACCCCGCCCACGTCTGGCGATACCAGAACGATATCGGATAAATTCAAATCGCGGACATATTCAAGCAAAACAGGACTGGCGTAGAGGTGATCCACAAGAATATTGAAGAAGCCCATAATTTGAGGCGCGTGTAAATCAAGTGCGACCACTCTCTGTGCGCCTGCTGTAGTAAGCAGATCAGCTATCAGTTTGGCTGTAATGGCCTCGCGCCCGGCGGCTTTTCTGTCCTGACGACCGTAACCATAGTAGGGCATCACCACTGTAATGCGGCCGGCTGAGGCTCTTTTAAGGGCATCAATCAAAATCAACAATTCCATCAAATTTTCATTGACTGGTGTGCACGTAGGCTGAATGACAAAGCAATCATCGCCCCTGACGCTTTCCTGCAACTGCACATAAATCTCGCCGTCTGAGAACGGTTTGATTTTCAAGGGCGACAGGTTAATGCCCAGGTGGTCGGCGACTTCTTTTGCCAGTTCAGGATTAGCGGTACCCGAGAGAATTTTCAGCTCCGGCTTTACACCGGGCATAGAGTGCTGTCTGGCTGGCATTTGAGCTACCACTAGCAAATCCTCAAACAAGTAATGTTGAACTCACCCAATTATAAGGAGAATAGTCTTAAAAGTGGGCGTCAATATTAAATTCGAGACTTCTTTTAAGACGGGAAGAAAGGCGTGAGACCTTGCGCCGAGAGATTTAAAGAGCCCAGAAGCGCGCACTTAACATGAAGATATGAGAGGCCACCTTGCAAATAAACGGCGTAAGGTGGCCGTAGCGGACCATCTGCAGAAAGTTCGATGGTGGCGCCCTCAATAAACGTACCGCCGGCCATGATAACCTGATCGGCGTATCCGGGCATCGAACTCGGCTCAGGGGCCACATGAGCGTTCACCGGCGAAAAGCTCTGCAATGCGCGGCAGAAATTTATAAGACTATCGCGGTTTCCGAATTCCACAGCCTGAATGATGTCATAGCGAGCATCCAGCGGCTCCGGATTAACTTTCAATCCAAGTTTTTTAAAAACGCAGGCCACCAGCATGGCCCCTTTCACCGCTTGGGAGACTACTGAGGGAGCAAGGAAAAGACCCTGCAAAATTGGACGGTTCTGATTAAAAGTAATGCCGAGATGGCCGCCGATACCAGGTGCAGTCAATCGAAGCAAAGCGCCTTCCACGAGATCTCGGCGGCCAGCCACGTAACCGCCGGTGAGTGCCAGGCCTCCCCCCGGATTTTTAATCAGCGAGCCAGCCATTAAATCGGCGCCCACCGCCACAGGCTCCTTGTCTTCCACAAACTCGCCATAGCAGTTATCAACAAAGACGATGGCATTTGCGTCTACGCTCTTCACCGCAAAAGCTAGTTTGGCGATGTCGGCGTTCGACAAAGTCGGCCGTGCCACTGAGTATCCGCGTGATTTTTGAATGTGATAGAGCTTCGCCGGAGCCACTGCCTTGATCTCAGCCGCCAATTCGGCCTCAGATCTACTGGCGTCAAGAGCCAATTCTTTATAGTGCACTCCCAGCGATTTGAGCGAGCCCCGCACCGGCTGCTCTCCAATGCCGATAACTTCTTCAAGAGTGTCGTAAGGTTTGCCCGTCAAAACCACCATAGTGTCGCCCGGTTCAAGGTTGCCGAACAAGGCACAGGCAATGGCGTGAGTGCCTGAAACTATCTGCACTCTGACGGCCGCGGCTTCAGCTTGAAATACTGAGGCGAAAACTTTATCAATCATTTCCCGGCCGATGTCGTCTATGCCGTAACCGGTGCGTTCAGCGAAATATTCTTCGGTGATCTGGTGCTTACGGTAGCTATCAAGCACTCGCTTCTGATTAATCAAGGCAATGGCGTCAATACGAGCAAAAGCATCCTTCAACTCAACTTCGGCCTCTTCAATCAACTTTTCAAATTGCACGGTCAATCCTTTAATTCTGATCCTTCAACTCCAATTAATTTAGCCATTCTACTTGAACTTTAATCGCCTCCCACTCGTTAAAGAGATAGGAGGGTTATCACCATGTTGTTTCAAATAGTCAAACAGTTGTTTATCAATCTTGAGTCGCGTGCAGCAATTTTGCTTGGCAGTCGCATTTGCAACGTGTGCGAAAAAGAAATATTGCCTCCACCCCTCACACTAAATATTCACAACTGTTCCCGGCAATCAAAATTTCTCTGCCAGTCTTGCTTGCAGATACTCCACTATCAGGGCGATCAGAATTTAATTTGTTGCACCATTGGCGGCGACAAGCCCATGCAATGTGTCAGCGTTTATGCCTATCATGGCACCGCACGCGATACTATCCGCACGTTTAAATATCGTGGTATGACTCACCTGGGCGGCGAACTGGCACAGCAACTGCTGCCGGCTTTGCCAACACTCTTAAGAGAAGGAAAACAAGGTGTAATTGTTGTAGCGGTCCCATTGCACCGCAAAAAATTAAAAGAAAGAGGATTCAACCAGAGTGAATTAATTGCTCGTCAACTGGCACGCTTGGCTGGCTTGAAACATGACAACAGAGCTTTAATTCGCACACGGATAACTGAACCGCAATATGGATTGAATAAACTGAAACGCTCAGCCAATGTAAAAGATGCATTCAGTGCATCGCCGCGTGTTAAAGACAAATCAGTGATCTTGATTGACGACGTGCTGACGTCAGGTGCCACCGCGCTTGCTTGTCGAGATGCTTTGATAGCAGCTGGAGCTAGAAAAGTAGCAGTTTTAACTGTAGCCAGAGCAATTATGAGATCGGAGGTAGACGTGTAATGAAAACTAGAGCGTATACGTTTTGTCTACGCCAGCTCTAAAACGTATACGTTTTGCGTGCTTTAACACAAAACGTATACGCTCTAGATCCAAACAACCAATCCCACTCCATTTAATCTTTCGCGCACTGAAACATTGGTGCCACGCGACATGGAACAATTTCAATCTTGCGCCAGACATCGCCAACCACATAAGGCTCAACTTTAAGCCAGGCATCTAAAGCTGCACGATCAGTATATTCGACAACCATTATTGAACCGATCATTTTGTCGTCATCATTCAAAATAGCAGTACCGAACAAAAGTTGGCCCGCTGCTTTCATGGCTGTGGCACCAACTAAGTGGGCTTCACGAACGGCAGTGCGCCGTTCAAGTGCGCCCGCGTCAGAACCGTCGTATCCAGTTACGATAAATTGCACAATATCCTCACTTAGACTTACTTAGATTTGGCCGTAGCTTCTTTCAAACTTCCTTCAAAGGCTTCAAGAGTTTGTCTCACGTCTGCCTTCGAATGAATGATTGAAACAAAGGCTGACTCAAACTGTGAAGGTGGCCAGTAGATGCCACGTTCAATCAGTCCACGCCAGACCTTAGCAAACAATTCGGTATCAGATTTTTTGGCGCCGGCAAAATCAGTTACTGGTTTATCGGTAAAGAAGAAACTGAGCATTCCGGGCACATGTGCCACTTGCAGTGGTACCGACAATTTCTCGCCGATTTCAATAATGCCCTTGGCCAGCATCTCGGTAATTTCGGCTAATCTCTCGTGCGGTTTAGTTTGCTTGAGGAAACGCAATTGAGCAAGACCGGCAGCCATAGCCAGCGGATTGCCTGACAGCGTTCCGGCCTGATAGACATCACCTTGTGGTGCGATGTGTTCCATAATGTCTTTGCGGCCACCATAAGCACCAACAGGCAAACCGCCACCAATTACTTTGCCGAAGCAACTTAAATCGGGTTTAACGTTCTGACGCTCTTGAGCACCACCCATGGCCACTCTGAAACCAGTCATGACTTCATCATAAATGAGAAGCGCTCCGGTATCTTTACAAAGGCCAGTCATGCATTTGATGAAATCTTCACTGGGCTCAATTAAGCCGGCGTTACCAACAATAGGTTCGACAATGATGGCAGCAATGTCGTCGCCTTTTTTAGCAAAAGCTTCACGCAGTGCATCAACATCGTTGTAAGGCAGAGAAATAGTCAACTTGGTCAATTCTTCGGGCACACCAGGTGAGCTTGAAATACCAAGAGTAGCCAGACCAGAGCCCGCTCTAACTAAAAATGAATCAGCGTGACCATGGTAGCAACCGTCAAACTTGACGATCAGCGAACGCTTGGTAAAAGCGCGAGCCAGGCGGATAGCCGACATGCAGGCTTCAGTGCCTGAGTTAACCATGCGTACCATTTCTATTGATGGCACCATCGAGCAAAGCAATTCGGCTATTTCGACTTCTGCTCTACATGGAGCACCATAACTGGTGCCGCGGCGTACTGCAGTTTCAATCGCTTCCATTACTCGAGGGTGGCAATGACCAAGAATCATGGCGCCCCATGAGCCCACATAGTCAAGGTAGCAGTTTTTGTCTTCATCATAGATGTGCGGGCCATCAGCATTGGCCATGAAAATAGGGTCTACTCCTACAGATTTACAAGAACGCACCGGCGAATTGACACCACCTGGAATATGTTCTTTGGCCCGGGCGAAAAGTTTACCGGAGCGTTCAAAAACGAGTGGCTGAGCGTCAGCTGTTTTAAGTCCGCCCTGTGAATCTTTTTCTTTGCTCTCCGATTTTTCTTTTTCGGATTTGTCTGACTTATCAGCTGATTTGTCGGCTGATTTATCAACAGTAGCATTACCCATAATCTGCACCTATAAATTGAAAAGTAAGTTAGCCTGTTTAGCCTGATTAGAAGATTTAGACGATTTAGACGGTTTGGGTGATGCCTAGAACGCGCTGAATGACTGGCTCTGTCATTTTGACCGCTTTCTCACCGGCCTGAAAATGGCGCATTTTGTGCTCTGAATCAAATAGATAAAAAGCCGGCACATATTTATTTTCAAAGCGATCAGTGATGGCATGCCAGTTATCAACAACACATGGTTGTCTCACTTCATACTCATCAATCGCTTTTTTAACTTCAGGCACATTAGTGTCTGACTCTTGACGCGGCATGTGCACAGAAATAATTTTCAATCCCTTTGGACCGTACTCATCAATCCAACGATTGATGTCAGGCAGAGACTCTTTGCAAATTCCACAACTTATGGCCCAATAGTGAATTAAAACCGGCTGGCCGTTGAGATCTTCAAGCGTTATCGGTTCACTGTTGAACCAGTCTGTCCCTCCATCCAGTGATGGCAAGGGAGCATCCATTCGAAGTGGCATAGGGTCCTCCTGATCAAATTCGTTTGTTCTTTGTAATTCTAACGCTTACGAGCAACAAATTACTGTGAAAAACAGAAGAGCCGCCCAAATAGGCGGCCCTTTTGCTTGATATTTATTCGTCTCGTTTTAATTGCGCCAATTAGGCGTCAATTAAACTGAAAGAGGCTTTTGGCCTGGCTTCCAATCAGCTGCGCAAAGTCCGCCGGTCTTGAGAGCTTCAAGAACGCGAAGGGTTTCGTCAACTGAACGACCAATATTCAAGCCGTGTACGACTTGATATTGAAGAACGCCATCTTGGTCGATGATGAACAGGCCGCGCAGAGCGATACCTTTATCTTCGATCAATACGCCGTAATCGCGGCTTACATCTTTAGTGATGTCAGAAGCGAGTACATATTTAACTGGTCCGAGTCCGCCTTGAGCATCTGGAGTATTGATCCAGGCTCTGTGGCTGAAAACGCTGTCTGTTGAGATAGCGAGAACTTCAGCGCCGGCTTTTTTCACTTCATCATATTTATCCGAGAAAGCCTTAAGTTCGGTAGGGCAAACGAAAGTGAAATCTAATGGATAAAAGAAAAGAACGAGCCATTTACCTTTGTAATCTGACAATTTGACGTTCTCTTTCAAGGTCTTCAGATCCTTGGTAGAGGGCATATCAAAGTCAGGAGCTCTTTTTCCAACTTGCAACATAGAGATAATTCTCCAAAAAACTTTGTGTAGTATTCAGTCACACCATATTAGGGGGCGCTTCTTAAATCCTTTATATGTTTAATGGAAAGCTCACAATTTGGCTACATAGCCGCAGAGGCCGATTATTTGATTTTATTGAGCGCCAGCCAGTCATTCAAGTCTTTTTGCAAAGCATTTTCAACAACATATTTAATTATGAGAGGACTATTAGGCTCCCAGCCGATAGTAAGCAAGTGATAGAGATGCTCTTTCGGAGTATTGCTGTATTTACTACGCCCCAGCTCGGCTTCGTTCACTGCGTCGGACATGCTCCACTCCTTATAAAGGTCTATAAAGTTTACCGATTATTGCCATTTAGCGTCTATTTAAGACAACTAAGTTTGACCGCCATGCCAGCTTTTGGTACTATTCCGACTTGGCTTGTGTCCAAGCAAGAGGTTCTCCGTTTCGAGAGCCGTAAGCAGTCGTCTATATAGACGGAAAAAGACTCGCCTGAGTTCAATAGCTGGAGACGAAAATGTTCGCGATTGTTGAAGCCTGCGGAAGGCAATATGAATTACACGCTGGTCGGTACATTGATATCGACATGTCCGGCGAAGAAGAAGGGACGACTCACGTCTTTGACCGCGTGGTGATGCTGGTCGATGGAGCCAACTCCACTATCGGCGCTCCCTATGTACAAGGTGCCAAAGTGACCGGCAAGGTCATTTCCAAATTGGAAGTGAACGAAGTGCACGGCCGCATTCAGTCGACTATCAAAGCCACCAAAGTGATTGTCTATCACATGAAATCTAAAAAGGGCACACGTAAGAAGCAAGGTCACAGAGTGCAATCCACTCGCGTGATGATTGATTCCATCGAGCTCGACAACAAAGTTGTAGCTAAAGCCGAAACCAAATCTGCTGCTGACAAAGCACCTGAAAATTCCACTAAAGCTAAAGCTGAAAAGGCTTCATCTGAGAAAGCTACAAAGGAGTAACCGTCAATGGCACATAAGAAGGGCGCGGGCTCTACAAGAAATGGCAGAGACAGCCAACCGAAGCGCCTTGGCGTTAAAGTCTACGGCGGCGAAGCAGTCGCTTCCGGCAATATTCTAGTAAGACAGCGCGGCACTAAAATCCATCCCGGAAAAAACGTCTTGCGCGGATCTGATGACACCCTCTTTTCCATCATGGAAGGAATTGTTCGTTACGAAGAATCCAGAGGACGCAAATTGGTAAGTGTCTACCCAGTTTGATCCACCTGCTCAAAAAGCATTAAACCAACTATTGTCAGAGCTGCGCCGTGATCACGAGGCGGCTCTTGCAGCAAGAGAGGTGCCGGCTAAGGCACCTCCTTCCCAATTTGAATCGGCATCCAAATCTAGCGATGTCAATGTTACAGGCATTGCTTACGACTCGCGTCATGTCGAGCCGGGCAACGCTTTCTTTTCTATCGAAGGCTTCACCACTGACGGCAACAAATTTATCAACGATGCTGTAGCTAAAGGCGCCAGTGTTGTTTTTTCCGAAAAAGAAAGCGGCCCATATTCGGTGCCGCTGGTTGTCGTCAAAGATGCACGCGCAGCAATTGCCGCAGTATCAGCCGATTTATACGATCAGCCGAGCAAAAAATTACGATTGCTCGGAGTGACCGGCACCAATGGCAAAACCACCACCACTCACCTGATCGAACAAATTCTCAATGTCAACGGCCAACCAACCGGCCTGGTGGGCACCCTCGGGGCTCGCATTCCATCATTTATTGATGGGAAATATCAAGGCGAAAGCGAATATTTGGATGTAAAACACACTACCCCTCAGGCTTCCGATCTCCAGGCACTACTCTTCACCATGGCTAATCGTGGCGTTAAAAAAATCGCCATGGAAGTCTCCAGTCATGCGCTTGCGCTTAAGCGTGTTTATGGCTGCAACTTTGCCGCTGCCTGCCTGAGCAATATCACTCAAGACCACCTCGATTTTCACAAAACTATGGAGCACTACTGGCAATCAAAGCGCCAGCTTTTTGAAATGCTCAGCAAAAGTACAGTGCATCCGCGCACAGCTGTAATTAACCTAGACGATGAATTGGCCCCGGAATTCATTAAGGCTACAGCCAAAGATATCAATCTAATCACTTACGGCTACAGCGAAAAAGCATCGATTCACGTCAAGAAAGGAAACTTTGATTTCTCGGGCATGAAGCTAACGCTTGCCACTCCCAGTGGTGTCATTTCATTCTCCACCAAATTGACCGGCCGCTTTAATCTCTACAATATAATGGCTGCCATGGCTGTTTGTATGGGTGAAGGGGTAGAAAAAGAAGCCATTGCCGAAGCCCTCACTGATTTTGGTGGAGTTTCCGGTCGCTTCGAAGTTGTTTCATTGCCTGCTCACCTGGCCACCACCAACCGCTCACCTCTCTGCATTGTCGACTATGCACACACACCAGATGGCCTGGAAAATATTCTCAAAGCCGCACGTGCACTTGTTCCTGAAGACGGTAAATTAATCGCCATTTTTGGCTGCGGCGGTGATCGCGACGCTTCCAAGCGACCACAAATGGGAGAAATAGCTGAGAATTTAGCCGACGAACTGATAGTTACGTCAGACAATCCTCGCTCAGAAGATCCGCAGCAAATCATCGCCGACATTCTCACTGGCATCAAGCGCCTCAGAGGCGTGACAGTAGAAGCTGACAGAGCTAAAGCGATTGAAGCCGCAGTACTTTCGGCCAATATCAAAGACGTTGTTGTCGTGGCCGGTAAAGGCCACGAGACCTATCAGATCTTAGGTGACCGCACAATTGATTTTGATGATCGCATAGAAGTGGCCAAGGCTCTCGAAAAACGCTTTGGTACTCTGACAAGCAAATAGCAGGAGTCAGGGCCGTGGATGTTTTTAGTAAGAAAATAGCTGTCACCATCGTCAACGCCGACGACGGAAAACTGATAGTAGAAATGAGTGAGAAACCGGAAAATTTACCGGAGCGATTTGACATTGCCACCAATATTCATTTAGGCAAAGCTGAGTTTGAAGTGATTGAAGCCGACCCCGTAAATCGGGCCGCCTATAAGCAATCACGCAAGCTCGCACTTAAGGTCAGACCGCTACCGGCCGCTCAATTAATCGACCCTAACGACATTCTATACTCGATACCAACTTTATGCAGCGATCTTGGTGAAGCTGACAAAACCTTGACTGCAAGCGGACCTTGCCTTGAAATGCATGAAGACGACTGGCGTCAAGTCGAAATGATTTCACTGACCATGTCTACCGCCATTGCCAACGAACTTAACGGCATCAGAGAAATTTACGAGCACAAACGAACAGCAGATGGTGGCTTTACCGCGATGCATCTAAGAGCACCCATCATTGCCTTGCCAAGTAAAAGCCTTTCTGTAGAGCAAATACAAACCGAACTCGGCCACCAAACATCTTATGGCGGCATCACATATTTTATCAGCGGCGGCATGGCAGCAGGCGTGGTCAAAGATGCTTACGCCTTTAAGGCTGATGGCGGCCTGATTGTCTACGGTCAGGCCGAGCAAGGCAATGCCACCAGCATTGGTATCGTGCCTTATGGCGGAATGGACGCCGACAAAGTAACACTTGTTCTTGCAGGTTTTCTTAAGAAGCATGATCTGGTTTTGATTGACTGGTGTCGCGCTGCCAAATTTACTGAGAAGGGCCAGCTTGCCGAGTTTTTTGATACTCAACTCTGAGTAGCCAGGCTTCCTTGTCTGCCATATAATCTAATCATACGTAAGGCGGCGGCGGCGGCGAGGCACCTTAAGGCGGTCTATTTGGGCATTAGCTTTCATATAACATCGGTTAGAGAAGGCACTCTCTTTAATGTGATGCAATTTCTCAGCCTTGAGCGGGTCACCGGAGTACTCTCAGTCAGATTTGGCCGCCAGATTCCTGACGTCACCATCTATTTTGTCGCCGGCAATATCACCACCGCAGAGTTTGGCGCACTTGTGGGCGACAATGTGCTCGACATGTTGCTCTGCCAAGAATTTGCCGTCAAAGAAGTTGCCTTCGCCCCGGGACGCATTAATCAGGTAAATGAGCAGGCAATTATTGTTCGCTCGAGCAATATCGCTTCAGTTTTGCTGAACGTATCGAAAGACGTCGACAGATGCGAGTCAAGACCATTTATCTATGGCTTGCTGCCCATAAATAGCTCTTATGGGCAAACTTCACCATCAGTCTTGCATGTCTTGCACGACTTCGATCAGTGGCAACCAGAGCTCGTGAAAATTCCCGAAGCCGGACGCGATAAAAACGCACCGCTGCCCCATTGTCGCTTAATACATCGCGCCCTTTCCCGCGGAGTATTTGCCTATCAACGGCCGCTCATTTCAATAAAAATGCTCAAGCCCTTGCTTGCCATTTTGGAACCACTGACAGAAAAAGAATCGAACAATTTGCGTGGCTATCTGCGCAGCCTTTTACCGCATCCGAAAGCAACGCATTTATCAATAGAAAGATTTTACGCCTTCGCCAGCGCCATCGAATCAATCGCTCAGAGACGCTCAGTCGAAGTGGGCGAGCGGGCTCGTCGGGCAATTCACACTCTAATTCAAAATGCCACCAAATTGTCGCAACCTGGAGACATTAGTGAGGCCAGCCATGCCTGACGATGATACAGACAAAGACGAGAATAAAGTCAGTGAAATGCGGCAGGTTGCAAAAGAAGATTTCCAGAATAAACTGCACAATCTCAATATGAACTTGCTGACTGCTCTTGCCAAACCAATTCTACCTGCCGGATATTGGTCTAAGAACCAGGCAGCGCGTCGTGTTGCCACAAGCCGCCAGATCAACTTAACATTTGATGACGGCCCTAACCCTGCCACCACACTGGAACTACTGGTAGTGCTATCAGATGAGAACGTTAAGGGCACGTTCTTTTTCATAGGCGACAATATCAGGCGTTACCCTGAGCTTGTGCAGGCAGTGCACAAGGCTGGACACACTATTGCCAATCATTCACTTGATCATATGTTCTTGCCGGCTCTAAGCACTCGAGGCATTGAGAAACAAATTGATGTCACCAATAATTTGATTATGGAAATTACGGCATCGAGCGCCGCGCTCTTTCGCCCGCCATTCGGCTTAATGGATAAACGCGCCGCTGCCATTCTTAAAGAGCGCCGCATGTCGGCGGTTTACTGGGGTGCCATGGCAGACGACTACAGGGCCATCGGTGAGGAAACAGTAGTTAAACGCATCATGCACGCTCTGCCTGGCAATGAGCTGGTGGTGCTGCACGAAGGTCACAGCACGGCCCAGCAAACCATTAATGCTACCCGCGAAATTATCAAGCGCAGTAAAGAGTTGGGTCACACTTTCGAGCCTATTCAAGAGCCATAGAGACCAATACTAATCTTTCGTAAATAGGAGCATCAGCTACCGTCCTAGCTCGGCAGTATTTAATTAACAAATTGATATATCGAAGAGGCTACTTTTGCCATAAACTTACCAAAGAATAGAGTGGTGACAGATGCCGAGCTACAAGACAATCGGGATTATTGGAGGCATGGGGCCACGCGCCACCAATCGCCTTTGCGAGTTGATCACAGATTTGACACCAGCATCCTGCGACCAGCAGCACATTCCCGTTATTACCTTCAATAACTCAGCCATTCCCAGCCGCGTCGAAGCAATCTCAGGAGATGGTGCCTCGGCGCTGCCAGAACTGATTCGCACAGCAACCGTTTTGGAAGCAGCCGGGGCCGACTTTCTGCTAATGCCCTGCAATACGGCCCACTATTATCTAAAGCCGCTCAGGGCAGCGGTCTCAATACCAATAATTGATATGGTGCAAACCACCATCGAATTTGTCAAACAAAACTATCCAGATCTAGAAAGTATCGGCATCATCGCCTCAACATCCACTATAGAAAGCGAGCTATATCAACAAGTGATAAGCTCACTGGCTTTAAAAAATGTCACCCCTGATGATGTGATTCAACTAGAAATTATGTCTGCAATTTTTGGCGACGATGGTATTAAAGCCGGCAAGAAAACTTCGGCTCGCAAAGCCATAATTAACGCCGCTTCTCACCTTACAGGAATGGGAGCTGAATGTATCGTCGCCGGCTGCACTGAAGTATCGCTTGTGTTAGAAGACGGCGACCTCACCGTGCCTGTTATAGATCCTCTCTCTGTGCTGGCTTCGTTTGCAATTCAGTTAGCCAGGGCCGGCTTAAACGAGCCTCAAAAAGCCTGCCTTACGGCCTAAACGCAGAATGAGTAATATTCTCTTTACTATGGCAGAAGACGTCGAACAATCCACTGACACACTTTTTGCTCTCAAATTTAGTGTTGATGAATACGATTCGCTGCACTTTGCCCAGTCACTTAAAGACCTGGGCCACCAGGTCTACTTCGTTAACTGGCGCGATTTAGAGATCGGCACCGAAATCGCCGAATTTAATCGCATGTATCGCTTTAACACTGAGTCTTATGAAAAGCCTGTGGCTCTCGACAAATTCGACCTGATTTTCGTTTATAAGATGGAAGGATTTTATGACGATCCCGCGCGCTTTAGCGAGATGCTGAGCAGTTTTGCTTACACAAATGTTGTAAATAAAATTGAGACTATCAAACACAATTTGAATAAAAGCTATTTGTGGGAGCTCGAGAAAAACAACATTCGAATAATTCCATCATTCAAAATTGCGGACATTACGGAACGGCTTGAACAGGGCGAAGCGTTTGTTATTAAACCGTTGTGCGGAGAACGTGGGAACCAGATTTTCCTGGCCAAAAATCAATCCGATCTCAAAACAATAGAAGGACGTGAAGAGGCTTTCATGGCGCAGCAATTCATGCCAGAAATATGGGATGGCGAGCGCAGCTTAGTATTTCTTGGACACGAGTTTCAACTCGCCGTGATCAAGAAACCAAAACAAATGGGAGATGAGTTTCGCTGCAACGAATCTCTCGGCGGCACGGTAGCAGTGTATGAGCCAACAGATCAAGAGATTTCATTTGCAAAAAATGTTCTCAAAGTGTACGAAGCTATGGGATACCCGGTGCACTTTAGTAGAGTAGACATTCTCCAGGTGAAGGGCGCGCCCATACTTCTAGAAGCTGAATTGCTCAATCCATCGATGTATGCCAATTATTCAAATAAAGGCCAGGCTTTCGGCAAAGAATTGGCTCGATACTTCGATCGACTCATCAAAGCAAACAGAGTGATTCAATGAGAAAAGTGCTTGTACTCAGCCCTACATCACGGGAACGCAGCCAATTACCGGCCATTACCAACAAGCTCAATTGCGAAATTATTTTCGACGTTTTTGACGATGATTATTTTGATGACTTTCTTGGTGAAGATCCCGACGTCACCAAGCCAGTTTTAAAAATAGTCGACCTAATTGAAAGCACCGTGGAAAAATATAAGCATGCAGGCCTGGCAGGTGTAACGTCAGCTGTAGGTTATCCGGGAATGTCTGCGGCGGCCGTCATTGCCGAAAAACTTTCGCTGCCAGGTGCGCCTCCACAAGCAATCATGTTATGCGAACACAAATATTATTCGCGAATTTTTCAGCAAAAATTTGCTCCTGAAGCAACACCAAATTTTCACCTGATTGATCCGGAACAACCAGAAACTTTTAAAAGCGAACTTTCGTTTCCGTGTTTTTTGAAACCAGTTAAATCATGCATGTCAAAAAACGCCTACACTGTTCAAGATCAAGGTAGCTTGCGCAGACTCAGTGAGCAAGCGCTTCTTCCTCGTCAATTCACCGAGCCATTTAACGAAATGGTAAGGGCTTATACTTCGCTAACGCAGCATGCCACTTGCTTACTGCAAGAAGAGCTTTTGAGTGGAACTCAAGTTTCTCTTGAAGGATACGTATTCAATGACCGGGTATGTGTTATGGGCGTGGTTGATGCCATCATGTTTCCAGGAACGATGTCATTTAAGCGCTGGCAATACCCAAGTTTGCTTCCTGAGCCGGTTCTAGAGCGAATGACGGCAATTGCTGCCAAATTTTTCAATGGCATCCAATATAACAATGCCCTTTTTAACATGGAGCTTTTTTATAATCCTGAAACGGATCGAATCGACATTATCGAGGTCAACCCTAAAATAGCTTCGCAGTTTCCCAACCTTTTTGAAAAAGTTGATGGATTTAGCACCTATCAAACTTTGCTGGAAGTGGCCATCAATCAAAAGCCGGAAACGAAAAAAGCAAGCGGTGCCTACAAAGTGTCGGCGAGTTGTGTGCTGCGTATCTTCACAGATCAGTATGTACACGCTACACCAAGCGCAGAAGAAATTGCTAGCGTGATCCAAGAGTTTCCAGATACGCGCGTGCAAATCTACGCAAAAACCGGTCAAAAGCTTTCAGAGCAAGTGCAAGACGCAAATAGCTATAGGTATGGGCTTATTGACCTCGGAGCTCAAAGCGTCGAAGAACTGGAGAGCAAATTCGAAAGGTGTAAAGCCACGCTGTCTTTTGACTTTGAGCCAGTAAATGCCAGCTATGCCAAGTAAAAAGCGAATTCTTCTTACCGTTAATCCGGCTTTAATGGCAGGCAAAAGGCTCTCTACCATCAGATCAATAGTCACTGCGCTTGACGCAGTCAGCGACTTATGGCTAGTTCCAGTAGATGGTTATGATTTTAAAAATGGCAAAATTGCTACCTACCGGCGGGTGAAAGGCGGCCGATTTCAAAAGCATTCCCTGGTTAAACCCCGCGCAGATTTCTGGATTGTTTACAGTGATGGCTACTGGCTCAATCACATTGAACACGGATTCAAAAAACGCCTGGACTTCCTGAACGCGCAAATGTTTTTACACCAGTCTTCACTAGACGGTGCTTCGGTATCAATGATCTTAAATGCACCAGAGGCAGAGAAGAATTGCCTGAAGGACTGGATGGTAAGTCACAAATCACCGAATTCGAAGATCATACCGACTTACCTTGCCAGTGATTTTTTAGAAATTCATGACTTATTGCGCAAACACGGAACACTTGTAGCTAAACCGAAGTGGGGCGGCTCAGGCTTTGGAATTAAAAAGCTAGAAAGCGACATTGATCTCACAAAATTGAAAAGTTACCTAGCCGATGCAGGTACAGCGCTTGATGAATACTGCTTTCAAAACTATGTAACTGGGCCGGAAAAGAGACTATGGATTGTTGACGGTCAATGCGTTGCAGCGCGCATTACTCACGGTCGTCACACACCATGGAGCCCTGATGCAGCCGATTTTCGAGTTTCTGCCTATACTTCTGATAATCTGAATTTTAGAGAGGATAAGCTGTATGCCGAACTTCTTTGTAAGCAATCTCAACTTAAAATTGGCTCTGTTGATTTTATTGGTGACTGCGTAAATGAATTGAACGGTGCCGGAACAACCTTCATTCAATATGATGGCGCCAATAAAATAGTCGATGCGCGAGCTCTATTAGTCGATTATCTAGTATCGCTGGCATTATCAAAATAGATACTTCAATAGCCATAGAGGTTTCGGAGCGGTTACAATTTTTAAGTCTTTTGCGAGGTCAAAATGCTCGATTTTCGTCCGCCTTTGGAAAGCCCAGCCTTGATCTGGTATGTAAATCTGGTTCTACCACTTTACATGAAGCTAAAATTGCATGACACCACTGTCAATATAATGGAAGGCGCCTTAGAGCGCTTCAGCAAATTGAAAGGCAAAAATGCCATGATTTGCCCTAATCACTCCAATCGACACGATCCACAGGTGGTGGGAATGTTTGCCAGGGCGGCCGGCGAACATTTCAATTTTGTCGCAGCTCGTGAAGTATTTGATTATGATGATGGCGCAAACGGCTGGTGGCTGCAGCACCTCGGCGTCTATTCAGTAGTGCGTGGTGCCGCTGATCGCGAATCGTTCAAAACCACAAGAAAAATTTTGGCTGAAGGCAAGAAAAAACTGGTGCTTTTTCCTGAAGGTGAACTCTCTCGGCAAAACGATACTGTTATGCCGCTAGAATCAGGAGCAGCGCAAATGGCATTCTGGGCCATGCAAGACCTGGAAAAAAACGGTGCCAAAATCGGACCGGGCGCCGACGAAAAAACCGTTTACATTCAGCCCATCGCCATGAAATACACTTATCCACGTGATGTTTCAAGCTCATTGCGCGAGACTCTTAAAACTCTCGAAAACAAACTCGGATTGCAGGCACCAGAAGACGCCAGCTTTTATAATCGCATGCGTGCGCTGGCTGAAAAAATGTTGCTCACCATAGAAAAAGAATATGGCATCGCTGCCGAAAACAGTCATTCAATGAATGATCGTTTAAAAGCGCTGAAGCGTCATATTCTTGTCAATTTGGCCAGAATTTTGGAAGTTGATTTACCGAAAGACGCACGCGACCTTGAGTGCGTGCGCATTTTGCGCAACAAATTAGACGATCATATTTTCGAAGACGAAAATAAAATGACCGAATACGAAAGAAAAATTCACGATGAAAAACAGCGGGTTTATAAAAGCTACTATCGCGATCTCAATCGTGTTGTTACTTTCATTTGTATTTACGATGGCTACGTCACAGAGCACATGACCCAAGAACGTTATTCAGACGTGATTGAGCGAATGGAAATCGAGATCTTCGATGGCGACCCATCAATTAAAGGCGCACGTGAAATTTTGCTTGATGTGGGCGAGGCCATTGATTTGAGTTTGTACTACGCTGACTTTAAAAAAGAGAAAAAAGCCACCATTGCAAAAGTTACCGATTTAATTTTCGCTGAAATATCAACCATGTTGACGAAGTTAGAGACCGTTCGGCAGCATCGTTATATTGACGCCAAATAGTGTTTTATTGACTATAAGTTTCAAATAAATCATTGATATTCGATGAGCGAGTTTTTGATTGAAAGAAAGCCTCGCTAAAGGGGACAGTCTTGTAATTTTTAGGGTAATCGAAAACAGAATCGCTAATGCTTATTTTTGACATTGACTTGATCATCAAATATGTTTGCGAAGGAATAAGTCGCCTCCCTTTAGAAACCTGCACCGGCAAACCAGGCATGCATGGCATTCCTAAAAGCCGCGCGATTACCGCGCCGCCTTTGTAATCCTTTCCCATGTTCAAGCAAACAGCAAGGGGCTCTTTTTCAACTTGTGCTGTCGGCCTGCTGCCAAAGGTTGACTGTATATACACCCCCGCACTTTCGCTAGGAGCATATGTACAAAGGAATGCCGGCATCTCTCTAAATTGAATTGGCACGGTAGACCGTGGTGGTTTCAAATCTGCAGTCCAATTAAATTTTTGCAGCTGACAGTCATTGCACCACCGCTGGTGGCTTGCAGTAAAAATCGTTTTGTCTTGATCGCGCCAGGCGTAAATGTCCCATTTTGGTGCCCGGCTAACGACAGTGCAATGCGCACCGACAATTGAGACTTTTATAGCCGAAGTTGTAGCCAGTACTTCGTAAGTATCTGGACTAAAAGAAAGGAGCGTTAGCGCGTAGCCTGGAACTTTTTTAACCGCTTTATTGGGCGCAGGCTGTTGAGCGACAGCGGGAACTAAATGAAACAAACCAGAGATACTGAGCAATAGCGTGGCCGCCGCAACATACATGCCCTTGCCTGCCAATATTTCGCGTAATAGGTTCATTCTGGGTCGATCCGCTCGCTATGTCAGTCATCACCTAGTATTAACTTTACAGTAAGTGGCTTCAAGCGGTCAAAAATTTCCAATTAAGTCTCGTCGCCCAACCTGGGCAATACTCTGCAGATAGCTTGCACCTTTCGTAGCACCAGCAAATCTAATTTGAAAAGCTACGAAAATACGCGTGCGAATACCAAAGCTTTAATACGCCGTAACAGCTTCTACAGATACTTTCGCCAGGCCACCGCTGTAATCCTAATGACACAAACAATAGCTCAATCAATATTTCATAATTTCGCTGTTTAAATCAGACAAATCCGCATACATCGATTGAACTTCTGTCCTCAATTCGAGTAAAAGTTCGGCTCTTGTTTTCAGCAGGTCGAGAGTAACTTTCTCACCTTTTTCTAAAAAACCACAGAGTCGCATTATTTCCTTGTCGTTCTTTTTGCTATCTTTGTCTAAGTCTCTAAATTGCTTCCAGCGGGCAAGTAAAACTTCGCGTCGTGAGCTGGTGGCTTTCTCGTCAAGGGCTGCAGCGTTTAAATAATCCCAGATAATGGGATCGTAGCCTTCTCCGTCATACTTCAAATTGAAGATTGGAGCGAGCATATTGCCGCCGTTTTCTCTTTCCAACGGGCTATATTTTCGTGGCCTTAGACCCCACAATGGAATCGCAACAGCTGCGCCATTACCGACAATTCCAAATATATTAGGAGCGGGTGCTGCATATTTGAGGCCTGATGCCGAATCTAGTACGCCCAAGGTACCTGAAGTCAAAAAAGTTGCCGCGTTATTCAGTGCGACTGACCGCTCGTACTTTGAAGAAAAGATTGAATATTCCATATTCGAGTAACTAAGATCGCTTTCAATATTTGCCAGAGCTTCTTCCAGCTCGAGTGAAGCAAACTGTGTTGCTCGCTCGCACTTTTGACGCAAATACATAATTCTCACCAGCTGTGAATCAGACGGGTTGTCACCCGCTTCAGCTGTCAGCACTTTTAAAGATGCGAGTGAGTCCTCAAGGTGCAGCAGCTTGGCCAGGGCCTGTGTGTCTGGCGTCAAACCAGTGTTGCTTGATTGACGCTTCGCAATTTTTCTAAAACCGTATGAGTTGCCAGCTGCATGATCTTGCTTGGCGGAAGCCGCCCAGCCAAAAGGAGCATAGCTACTAATCGTGATGACCAAAATAGCGGAGGAGACTAAAGATCGCATTGTACTTGGCAAGGAATAACAAAGTATCAGAAAATGTCGAAATCCAACTAACTATACAGGTTAAAGCCACAGGCCGTGGTCTTCCAATTCTGCCTTTCTATTTCAGTAGCTCGAATTGAAAAATTTTGCGCCTAAGTGGCAGTTAACCACTGAGCAATCTTTTTCTTCAGATCGTCGAGCAAGATCGGCTTAAACAGGTAGTCGTCCATTCCCGCTTCAATACATCTTACTTGGTCCTGAAATGCCGTCATGGCTACAATGGGAGTCGACGGTCGTCCGAGACGCAGTTCTGTGGCGCGAATTGCACGAGTTGCCTCGCAGCCATCCATTTCAGGCATCATCACATCCATCAGAATAAGCTGATAAGGAAAGCGCTCAACCATACTTACCGCTTCTTTTCCATCTCGTGCATAATGCGAGGAATAGCCCAGCCGCTTCAGCTGAAGCATTGTCAAATAGCGAAGATTATCGTCGTCATCCGCTAACAAAATTAAGTTGGAATTTTGAACGCTAGTCATCAGCTAGCTCTAGAGGAACAGAAAACCAAAAATTTGATCCTTTGCTTTCTTCGCTGACAACGCCAATCTCACCACCCATTAACTCCACAAACTGCTTTGCGATAGACAATCCAAGCCCTGTGCCGCCAAATCTGCGTTGCGTAGAACCATCGGCCTGCACAAAGGGCTGAAATAACGTAGCCTGGTCTTCACTGCTAATACCAATTCCGGAGTCGGCAACAGAGAATCGAACCACCACTTGTGATTCCATTTTTTTCTCGACAGCAGCCGAAACTTTGATGGTACCTTCGCTCGTAAATTTCACAGCTTTATGCAAAAAATTTAAAAGAATCTGTCGAAGCTTGCTCTCGTCACCTATGAGCTTCTCCGGAAGATCAATATTTGTTTCCAACCTTAGGCCTTCACTATCTGCCTTCGGCTTAACCAAAGCAATTACGTCTTTTACTAACTGACTCGGACAAAAGGCAATTTTCTCGACCTCAACTTTTCCGGCCTCCAGCTTTGAAAAGTCGAGCAAAGCATTGAGGACGTCTAAAAGTTTTAAAGACGATTGGTAAACCCTGATGGCTAATTCTTTAGCCTCTTCCGGATCGGGACTGATGGTTAAAAGTTCAGCCATGCCAATAACACCACTCATGGGAGTGCGAATTTCATGACTGATGTTTGCCACAAATTGTGATTTCAAGGCATTTGCTTTAATTGCCTGGTCTCGAGCCGTTTCCGCTTCTTGACGCGCAGCTTCGGCAAGGCTTTCGGCTCTTTCAGTTTCGATTATCTGTGCTTCAAGACGCTTGTTTGCTTCCTCAAGTTCTTTTGGACTGCGTAGCTGTAGCGCCTTAGGAATGAGAGGGAAGAGTACCGCAGCGGTGATTAGCGAAATTCCTGCAGTCCACAAATCGAGACCGGCTTCAATCCAATAGACTGGTTGATAGAGGGTACAAACTTTAGCGACATGAGTTAGCCCGCACGAGAGAATAAAAGCGGCAAAGAGTTTGAAAATATGGGCGTACGGTAAGTCTTTGCGTTTGCCAATGAAATATCGCAGAGCTAATGGAATTAGAAGATAAGCCAGTGCAATGCCGAGATTGCCCACGACAAAGGCCATGAGCAATGGTCCATCCCAGCGCAGGCAGAAGCCATGGGGCATGAATCCGTCTGTTAGACTTTTCCAGAAATCGGGCATCTACAATAATCTCAAAAATTACTGGCCACTTAGTAGATTTTATCAAATTCCGCTTGATGCTAATGAGTCTTAGCGAATGGTTTTCAAGCGGGCAAATCATCCCGTCAGAACAGGCAAAAATGACGATCTGCAAGGTTAGTGAAAATTACTAGTTCTAAAATGAAAACATACCGCACACCTCACAGTCACACTTGAAGGCCGCATGCTGAAACTTATTGCCGGACTACACCATTTTCAATCTGAAATTTTTGACTCTCAAAAAGAGCTCTTTGAACGTCTGGCCAAGGGTCAAACACCCGATGCTTTATTTATTACCTGCGCCGATTCGAGAATCAATCCAAATTTGATTACTCAGACGAATCCAGGTGATCTGTTTATTTTGCGCAACGCCGGCAACATTGTTCCACCGTTCAACGCTACCGCCGGTGGTGAAGCTGCCACTATTGAATTTGCAGTCGGTGTGCTGGGTATCAAAGACATCATCATCTGTGGGCACTCTCATTGTGGTGCCATGCGTGGCTTAATTCACCCCGAGGACATTAAAGATTTTCCTACTGTAAAATCATGGCTAAGTCACGCTGAAGCGACAAGGCGTACCGTCAAAGAAAACTATACAGACCTCACTGAAGAGCAGATGTTGCAGGTCGCCACGCAAGAAAATGTTTTGGTTCAACTGGAGAATCTTAAGACCCACCCTACCGTGTACGCTGCTCTGGCAAGACGAGATCTACGACTGCACGGCTGGATGTACAAAATCGAAACAGGTGATGTCTTTAACTACCAAGTAGACATTGGCCAGTTCGTGCCGGTGACTGAAGCAAGCACTAAAGACCGCCGCAAACCTCGCACAGTTGTCCCCGCAGCCTCTATCTAAGAGTAGATTCGCAGGGCACATTATTCTCTTAGCCACTTCATTGAACATTTTAAAGCTACAGCCTGGAAGCCCGCGCCGGCGTGGTTTTCAAGGGATGCGTTGAAAAATATATGGAACCTGGGTGTTCCTCCTAGGGTCATAGCCAATGGCGTTATTTCTGCTTGAGCAGAAAGTGGTGCTAATGCGTGGGCAAAGTTGTTGTCAATGATTTTGCTGTGCCGAAAAACAAAACATAGAAGGAAAGAAGATGCCGAAAAAAGATTCGCCGAAGGTAACATCAAAATCTCATAAGCCTAATAATGGCTTGGCATTAAATAAAAGCGCACAGTTAGCTGAATACACAGAAGATTCAGAAGGCCAGTTTTTGACGTCTAATCAAGGCGTGCGTGTCAATGACAATCAAAATTCACTCAGAGGCGGAGACCGCGGCCCGTCACTTCTCGAAGATCATTTTCTCAGAGAAAAACTCACTCATTTCGACCATGAAAGAATTCCTGAGCGAGTAGTACATGCTCGTGGAAGCGCAGCTCACGGCGCCTTCCAGGCCAATGGCGCCGGCAGCAAATATTGCAAGGCTGCTTTTTTACGTGATGGAGCTGTTACCCCTGTATTCACGCGTTTCTCAACAGTAGCCGGCTCGCGAGGCTCAACCGATTTAGCACGTGATGTTAGAGGTTTCGCCACCAAGTTTTACACTGAAGAAGGTGTTTTCGACCTGGTAGGCAACAACATTCCTGTGTTCTTTATTCAAGACGCAATTAAATTTCCTGATTTTGTTCACGCAGTTAAACCAGAACCGCACAACGAAATTCCGCAAGCTCAATCTGCCCACGACACATTCTGGGATTTTGTTTCTATCAACACCGAAGCAACCCACATGGTTATGTGGCTGATGTCAGATAGAGCAATTCCGCGCAGCTACCGCATGATGGAAGGCTTCGGCGTACACACATTCAAACTAATTGACGAACAAAATGTTGTTCGCTTTGTCAAATTCCACTGGAAACCTAGACTGGGTGTTCACTCTGTTTTATGGGATGAAGCACTTAAAATCTCTGGTACAGATCCCGATTTCCATCGTCGCGATCTCTGGGAAGCAATTGAAGCCGGCAGTTTCGCTCAGTGGGATTTAGGCGTTCAGGTAGTCGAAGTGAAAGACGAATTCAAATTTGATTTCGATCTTCTTGATCCCACCAAAGTAATTCCTGAAGAACAAGTACCAATTGAAATAGTCGGCACCATGACACTGAATAGAAATCCAGAAAACTTCTTTGCCGAAACAGAACAAGTTGCGTTTTGCATCAGCCATGTGGTTCCTGGTATCGATTTCACAAACGATCCATTGCTTCAAGGAAGACTCTTCTCTTATCTGGATACACAGCTTAAGAGACTGGGCGGACCAAATTTCCACGAGCTTCCAATCAACAAATCACTGGCTCCAGTGCACAATAATCAAAGAGATGGCCACATGCGTCAGACGATTAACAGCGGCACAACAAGCTATGAGCCCAACACAATTAAGGGTGGATGCCCATTCCAAGCAGGGGCAGACATGTCTGGTTCTGTCTCGGCAATGGAAAAAATGAATGGCATGAAAGCTCGTGATCGCAGTCTTAGCTTTATGGATCACTTCACTCAAGCAAGAATATTCTGGCTCAGCCAGACCGACATTGAGCAACAACATATAGTTGATGCTTTCCAATTTGAATTGCTTCATGTTGCCAGTGCAGAAATTCGAGAACGTCAGATTGGCATTCTGCAACAAGTAGACGGCGATCTTGCCGCTCGAGTTGCCGACGGCCTGGGTATCAAAAAGCCAGTCAAAGTTGAAATGCCACTGAACCGTCAGCTGCCGGCCGACGCTGAAGTCGAGCGCTATCAACCGCAGTCGGCTAGCGGTAAAAAAGTGCAGACATGTTCGGCACTGAGCATTTTAGCTAGCCCGGTCAACACAGTAGAAACATTGAAAGTAGCGATACTTTTAGCTGATGGTTTTGAAGAAGCACCAATTAAAGCTGCCACGGCTGCTCTCGAAGCTGGTGGTGCAATACCTAAAATTGTCGCCCCACACGGTGGCACAGTGGTTGGCAGCAAAGGAGCCGAGATAGTTGTCGACTTTGCTTTGCCGGCCACTCGTTCTGTACTTTTCGACGCTGTAATAGTCGGCGGCGGCACCGATTGTGTCAGTGCACTAAAAGGCGATGCGCGCGCTAAAACGTTTATTCTTGAATCATATAAGCACTGCAAACCAATTGGTAGCGAAGGCGAAGACGCAGCAGCACTTGTTCTGGCAACTCTGAGCACTGCTGTACCAAAAATCGATGCAAAAGAGATTTTCACTGTTGAAAAATAACTGTTTAGCCTTGTCTTTTCGGAGTTAGCGGCTCAAGCTTTACAAAACCAGCCTTTTTTAGACCAGCTTGAATATAAGGATCCTTTTCCATAACTTTCCATACAGAGCCCGTGCGATAATTTTCGATCATAAGGAGTATAGGACCCTGGTCGATACCAACGCATTCACTATCGACCCAGCCTGAGGGTTTTGACTGTTCAAAAGTAGGATTGAAAGCATCTTTAAAGCCAATTTCACAGAAAATCTCCGGTCGCTTTTTCAACCAGTGACGTAATGTCGGCATAACAATTTCAGGTGCAAAAGGAAGGGAGCCCGCTGCCGCGGTGGGTGCTATGGTGCCATCGTCAGGCGATGGCGGAATGCTAGGATAGCCCCGGGCGACATAATTATAAAATTTCCGTTTTCGCCCACCGACAACTTTATCAATACTCCCTGGGCCGTCGCAGGCAGTTAGCCCCCAGTCTAAAGCACTGTAACCATCATATTTCAGCGAATTTTTAATAGCATAATCATATTGGGTTAAAGTGGCTTTGCGTGAATTCTGAAAAAAATCATGGCCAATTATTTTGGTGGTGGCATTTTCCAACTGCCGCATATCTACCCATACTTGTGTGTACTGGTGGCCGAAGAGCGGACCAAATTGCATTTGCCTGCGGCCGTAGGGTGAGCCGATTTTTCCACTAGCCATATATTTATGCCACGTAGATGGTGGCGTTGCATAAGTAGGGGAGCCCATGGCCAATAGACATAGCAGACTGGCTTCGTCGTATCCAGTCCAGTTGCGCTCAATGAAACCGCGTTCAGGCGTCCAACCCATGCTGATTCTGTCTGCATTATGAGCAGCCCAATTCCAGTCGACACGCCGGTAGATTTTCTCAGCTAAATCTCTTATCTTTGATTCTTTGGCACTATCAGCGGTGAAATAATTTTTGCTGTAAAGTACTCCGGCCAGCAGCAAAGTAGTATCAATAGTGGAAAGCTCGCACGAATCGTCTCTCAAACCGGTTTGACAATCCAGAAAGTGATAGAAAAATCCCTGATTGCCATTGACACCTTTAGCTTCATTGCCTTGTTTGCCTGTTATAAGCGTATTCAATACTTTGAGCGAATAATCAGCAGCCTGCTCGCGCGTTATCCAACCATGGTTGGCAGCCACACCATATGAGGTGAGCGAAAAGCCAACCGCGGCAATACTGCAAGCCGAATTTTCACGAGAACGATCTTTTGTTAGGCCTGTAGTCGAATTACTTTGCTGCAAAAAATATTGAAAGTGAGCTTTTTGGATCTGCTCTAACATTTTATTGTCTGCTTCCGTCAAACGCGGCGGCTTTGACAAGCGTGCGGCAATAGACGGCACATTCTTTACGTCGGCATCAAAGGTTCTTGCCTCCGCACCAGGGCAGAAAAAGCTGTGGGCTGGGAATATTGCCAGCATCAGTGCACAATATGCAAGCAGGCAATTTTTCAACACAGTCTCCAGATATTTATGCTTTGAGTTCGCGTAATGGCATTTTACAGAAATACGATAATTTATTTAGGAGCGATTTTGCGCAAGCAAATAAAGCAGTTTGATCAAGATGCGGTGCCATCCTTTAAATAGGTCTGTACTCAGGTAAGCCTGCTTGTGAGATCACTAAATCAAAAACCTAAGAAAAAATACAACTCATAAGTTGTATTTCCGCACAACCTAACGGTTGTAAAATTTCTTAGGCCAGCAGAGACGACACCGGTGCCGGAA
>CASBPX010000208.1 GCA_949127735.1 Candidatus Obscuribacterales bacterium
CTAGAAGGTTTTCTGGAGCAGTGGGCAGAACCTCGACTGGCGTATTTTCTGTGGGAATTTGTGCTTGATCCGCTGCTGCCTGTTCTTGCACCGCCGATAAAGACTCTAAGCCAGCTGCGAAAGATTCTCGTGTCATAGAAGCTTCGGTTTCTTTGTATGCTGCCATTTCTGGGTTGTGCCAATTTTCAGAAATTTGCTTTAGCGAGTTTACAAATTCGTCTTTCGCAGGATTAGTAGAACGCCTAGGTGCCGTGCCATCGTTTTGAGCAATATAGCTGTCTATGCCACTTTTAGTGATCGCGCCATCTTCACCGTTGTAGAAGAAGCCAGGGTCATCCATACCATCAACTTGGGCAAAATAGTCAGACTGACCGCGACTGGGTGAATTGACAACCTTAAGGCCACTTGTCGAAATCATACTGTTGAAAGACTCGTCTTTGCCCCAAAAATCAATCTCGAGGGAAGGAACCTGGCCAGCATCAACCATTTCTTGAGTACTTCTGGCGCTATCGGCTGGAGTGCTATAGGAGCTTTTGTCGCCTGCTTCAAGTTGTAATCGAGCAGAACTATCTGTGCCTTGCTCTACTGGTGGAACAATATTGTCACTCGTTCTTGTATTGTCTAACATTTAGCGCTGCCCTCAAAAGAAAATGCCGGTGATGTTCTGCCGTTGATTCGACCGACTAGTAAATGTGAATTCTCGTTCGAACATGCTTCAACAATAAGGGCGCACTCAAACCAAGTGGTGACTTTTCTGTGACCAATCTGTGACCGCCATAAGCAGTCGCTGGACAATGCCATAAAAGGCGAAAACGGGTAAAATCTCAATTTGTTTGCGGCTGAGTGTAAAAGGTATTGGGCATGCCCTTCGGATTTTTCAAAAAAGATGACGATAGCAAAGAACGCCAGCTTGAACAGCAAGCAAGTCTGCTCGCACTGGAAAGCGGCGGTATCACTACGGCAGCGACGAAACGATTAAAAACAATGGCGCTGGCCAACGAGAGTTTCGTCACCAGCACTTTCAATGCCGGAGCACTTCTGCTGGCGCAGCAAGCAGGATACAGAGCAATCACACAAGTGATGGGCAGCGCTTTTGTGCCCATAGTCTCGCCTGCAGAAAGCGATCAATCGCAATCACATGAAGTCATAGACGTCACAACCGCAAATAATTTTGCCCGTGTCACGGCTCTGAACAGATTGCGGCTTGAAGCTGAGCTGCTGGGAGCCGATGGTGTCGTTGAAGTTAAATTAGTCATGCGTAATTTTAGTTGGGCCAAAGGCGTATATGAATTTACGGCCGTAGGC
The DNA here is from genome assembly GCA_949127735.1 of Candidatus Obscuribacterales bacterium. Taxonomy (GTDB): domain Bacteria; phylum Cyanobacteriota; class Vampirovibrionia; order Obscuribacterales; family Obscuribacteraceae. Next base: position 1,306 of record CASBPX010000208.1, read on the forward strand.
ACCGCAATTACAGTTTCAGGCAAACCCGATTTTAGCCTTGCGAAAGCGCCAACTGACACCAAATGTGGTGGTAATTCATTTTTCGCGAAAAAACCCAAGTCAGCACCTTTGACACATTCTCTTGGTCAGGGCCTGGTTGCGGGAAACGCCACCCATCTCGGCAGCGAAAGTAGCAATACTATATTTCTCAGCAATCTCTCAGGTCAGGAATTCTGGCAAATTTATCAATCTGGTTATTGGCCCACGGCTATAGTTGCTGGTAATTGCAGTTATTACGTGGCCGGTGACAAACAGACACGAGCAGTTCAGAGTGTGTTTGCCAGCGGCGAGAATCAAGAGCTAGAGTGCTTCAGCAAAGGAATTTATCACTGCCGCCACCAGGCGACCAACAGAATGAAAAAAGAAACAAAAGTGAGTGGAGGCGAGGGTGCTGTCGGTGTCAAAGTGGAATCAGAAATTGAACGAATTACACTCGATAAAGGCTCGAAATTCACAGCCGGGCTGATGGTGCATTTCACTGTGATTGGCACGGCAGTGCGCAGCTTGCCGGAAGGTCACTGGCGAGATCATCAGAAGGACATTAATCCGCTCATGGTAATTGACCTGGCCAAAGGCCGAGGCACGAAGAATTTTTAAATTTATACAATCAACATTTTGGACAGGTCTGGCCCCTTTGATTGCGAAACCTGACGGTTGCTTGCCAGGCATACTTTTTGTTTGCTGAGCATTGCCACCATACGCCTCCGACCGCATGACACCACATTCAGTGCAAACTCGGCTGCGACAGAAGTAATGCTCCAGCGATTTTCTATTGGATATCACGCTGTGCAGCTTCAAGAGCTAATTGCTTAGTTCTTTCCCACTCGGCAGCAGTTGCGAGCTTGGCAGAAGCTGTGCAGGACGGACTTACAAGCTGGTGTTCTGCCCAATATTTCTCAACGCGCTGAAGGTGCTCATCGTTAAAGCCGGCTAGATTTTGCTCATAGCCGCAAGCGTGCGGCAATGCTTGGTAGACGTCGAGACGTGGTAGGTCATTAGACAACCAATTGTGAAAAACTTCATGGTCGAGTTTTGTATGCTCATGCACAAGACTAGAGTGTGCACGAGAGATAATGTCATGGCCGCAGCCTCTACAGATGTGAGGATGGTCTATAAGTGCTTTCTTTTCCGGAATATTAAGCGTATTGATTGGGGTTTCCAAAACAACTGTTTCGCCGCCGCCTTTATTGTGTCTTGGCGGGATATGTAATATATTGAAGTGAGAGTGCTTTGCTGTCACTTCATTTTCAACGGCTTGCATGCAGCACACTGGAATAAAGGTAAGACGATGCAACGCAAATGAAAACCATCGACTAAGGTCTTCCCAGTAGTTAGTATGTGACATACTCGTCAATTGCCCCTTCATCAAAAGAGATTCCCTCTGATTCGCAAATAAAGCGTTCAACGGTAGGTTGTTCTTTCTAATTGACATTTGACACGCCTCTCTATCAGCTTACCGCTCTATCCTGGACAGCTCAATCACCCAGAAGAGTTAACTAAAGCAAGCCAATCAGGTTATTACGCCAGCTTTTCTGGCTCAATCGCCTCTAAAATCTCTACTCAGGAACTTTTACCATCAGGGCGAGCGACAAAGTTCGCATTGTAATCAGCCAGGCGTTTATATTCGATGGGCGCTCTTGAGCCAGTGCCTAAAACGTACAAAGCATACTCAGCGATTCTGGCTTGACGTTCCGAATCGCTAAGCTTAACAGGGCTATGCACCAAATACGGTGGCAGTACATCAAAGCCAACGAAATAAAAGATGCCGTGATTAATAGGAAACAAAATTTGATTGATGTCTCCGTTTAGCCCGCTTTCGCTGTACATGGCAGCGGGACCGCCCATGGTGACAGAACAGAATGCTCGCTTGCCCTTAAAGTAACCATTGTCATACCAGGCGCCGCCACCATAAATTTTTCCCATGACAAAGACACGGTCGACCCAGCCTTTGAGAATTGCAGGCAAACCAAACCACCACAACGGAAACTGGAAGATCAGAACATCGCACCAATCTAATTTTTCAAGTTCCGCTTGTATGTCAGGCGCGAAACCATTCTGTTCAGTGGCATAGACTTCTTCAAGCTGTTGCTTAAAGTAGGATGGATCTTTTACAGTTGTGAAATTATCTCTACCTGAAACCGGCTGCCATCCCATCTCATAAAGACCGGACACTTTTACTTCGTGACCCGCCTCTACCAGGGACGCGATGGCAGCTCGAGTTAGCGCGCCGTTAAAGCTTTGCGACTCAGGATGCGCATGTATTATGAAGACCTTCATTCCCATTTTTCCTAAAGTCATAGAACTATCAAGATCAGGAAATATTATACTAAGAGCCAAATTGATTTTCGCGCTTAAGATGTTGCGGACACCCGACCTCTACGCGGCTCCTGGTCTTCTTGGTATTTGGCGACAGCCGTCACCCATACGCCAAATAGGAACAAATGGGGTGTTCATAGGCTCAAATGCAGGCAGCAACCGGTCTGCTGGAGTAATTGGGATATCGAGTTTCGGATTACAGGCACTGGCAGCTAGCTGTATACCGGCAGCTCTGCTATCTCTTTCGTACGCTTGGCCTGCAATTTGCGACCATGGATCTTCGCTGACTTCCGATCTCGAAGGCATGACTCGGTCACTAGATTCTACGCTCATAATTTGTACCTCCTTTAAATTTATTCCTTTAGTAATTGCGGATTTTAAGCTAATTCGACCTTTCCGCCATCCGACGTCCTATCCTGAGAGAAATTATTGCGAGCCGTATCTGTACCTTGTTGTTGCTGAATCTGCGATTCGTTACTTCTACTAGCTAAGTCGAAAGTCATTGGCCTGTCCTCCTTGGTAACTTCCCAACTTTAAGCAACAAAAATAACTGTTTAATAACTAGAGGCAAAATAGACATTTCTCCCCACTTATTTTGCATTGTCACTTAATCGTAAACAAGAAAATTGTGAGTTTTTAGCTGCTAGGCTTTTCTCATCAGGTCGGTCAATTCTGACGTCAGGCCTGAAAAAAACTACAGAGGAAATTAAATGCCAAATATCGTAGAAACAGCCGTCAGCGCAGGAACCTTCAAGACCCTGGTTGCTGCAGTAACCGAAGCCGGATTAGTGGAAACTCTTTCTGGTCCAGGACCATTTACAGTGTTCGCTCCAAGTGATGAAGCATTCGCCAAAATACCCGCAGATGCTCTCGCACAACTGCTCAAAGACAAGGCAAAACTTACATCTATTTTGACCTATCACGTAGTCGCTGGTAAACATCTAGCTGCTGACGTTGTCAAATTATCTTCAGTGAAGACTGTGCAAGGTCAAGATGCTGAAATCAAAACCGAAGGCGGAGCTTCCATTAATGATGCGAAGATTACAGCGACCGATATTGAAACAAGCAATGGCGTTATCCACGTTATCGATACAGTGATCATGCCCAAATAGGCTCAGCGTCGATCGATTAGTGAAGCGCAGGCTACGGTCTGCGCTTCACTAAATATAGTTGTTCACTCAAAGTTCAGCTAAACGAATTAAAATGAAAATACATTTAGAGGTTGACGCAATGGCAGAAGAATTACAGCACACTAAGACATGGCCAGAATTGGCGATTGGTTTGTACGATAAACTGACGGGGCGAGGAGCTGAAATCAGCTACGACTTCAAAGATTTAGAAATTTGGGTACCTAGTAAAACTGGTTCAGACGCAGAGCATGCTAAGTGGAAAGTAAACGGAATCTTGAGCATAAAAACTCGTGACACCGTGGGCAATGGCAAGTAACTCTCGACTTAGTCGGTCACAGAGCGACGTATTTGGTGTTCTAACTTTCTCTTCAGACACTGCTGAATTGTTAGTTAGGGCTGATGGTGGAGAAATAACTGTTTCGTTGCCGCAGACCATTAAGACTGAGCTTTCGGAGCTAAGTCAGAAGGCTCAATTTCATCAACCTTCACTCAAGTTCCTTCATTCCACATTGTCAGAGATGGACGTCAGGTTGGTTGTCGAACTCTCAGGCCGCACCATTGCTGTTCTCGGTAGAGACAGCCATCCGGGGTTGATGTCTAACTTGCTTTGCATAGCGCCGTTGCAGGTGAAAGTGTTGCCACTGCTTTCTGCGTGGTTGAGTCAAAAGACGAAAGAGAAAAGCGGTCTATAAGTTCTCAATAGCACCTGATACTTCTAAGATACGCTCAGCTGCAGCTACACCGCTCAGGAATGCACCCTCCACTCGAGGTGCTAAGCACCAGTCACCGCAGTAAACTATTGATTCCTTTGCTTCCACAAGGCAACCAATCTCAGTAGGGGCCTCAGGCAAAGCGTACTTCCATTTGTGCACTTTTGAAAATTTTAGCGCAGGCAAGTCTAACTTAAATGTCCTGGCAAACCGTTCGGTCATCATCTTTGCTATCGTCGCATCATCATGGTGCAGATTCTCTTGAGACCAGGCAGCGCTAGCATGCAACACCCAGCGCTCACCTTCACTTCTCCCAGGTTTACTAGAATCACGTGCGACCCATGAGAGCTGAGAATCATCAAGACTGATACCATCAAATCCGATTGCGACTCGCTCCTCAAAAGCTAAGAGTAAAGCAATACAAGGTAGCAACCGAATATCGACAAGCTGCGAATTTGGCCATAGAGCTGATGCTTGTTGCGGTGGCATATTAAGAACTAGAAAATCAAAACTCTCACTGACGAATGATTGGCCCAAGACCTCGTTGACACCACTGATGGACCAAAATCCATTTTCGCGAGACACGCTGGTGACGCGATGCTGCAATTGGCAGTCGAGAGATGCAGCGAGATTATCCACAATAGCGCGCATGAGCGGAACACCCACATAACGCGCATGACTGGAATTTTGTGCGGCTAAATGCCCGCCAGAGAACTTCGCGAATTTGCCGTTCCATTTGCATACATTCTTACGTCGCATCAAGCCAGCGACAAACTTTCTAAACCGCCGATCTCGCGCCGAAAAATATTGAGCACCATAATCAAAAGAAAAATGGTCGCGCTGACGTGATGCCAGCCGGCCCCCGGCAAAGCGTCCTTTGTCGAACACAGTCACCTCGATTCCGGCCTCAACTAGAGCCTGCGCGCAGACAAGACCAGACATGCCGGCACCCACTATGGCCACTCTCGTTTTTGAATTCTTCAGATTAGTCATTGCCATCACATGAAGCTTTACGTAGCCATCGTCTATCAATCTGGTGAAAGAACCGTGAACATCATCCACATAACATTTAGAGAGTTCACACGAAAATCATCTGGACAAGATATCTTCGGTACATGAGATTACACCTTAACAGCTATAGCCAAAACGAATCTTTCACCGGAAAGAAAAGCTTATTGCCGTATGCCACAGCCAGAAGACGCCTTGGCATATGCTACGTTGGAGCAATTGTCAGTTTCTCATGCTACGCACTGGCTTCAGGCCTGGTAGTACAGCTGTGCGGAGAGTTTGACCGATCGGCCTACCACTGGTTTCGCAACACAGTGACCTTCACTCTGGCGCTGGAACTACTTAGTCTGCCGTTCGATTTAATTGGATTTCGCATCGAACGCCTTTACCGAAAAACAAGCGAGTCGCTATTCAGTTATATGCTTGCCTGGTGTCGAGCCGCATTCAAACATGGCATGCTCTTGGTCGCATTCATGCTCTTCTTTAGTTACGCGGTCAGTGCAGGGGGAATCGCCGGGTCAACTGCACTGGTTACTTTGCTCTCAATATTTTTAATCTGGAAGCAGGGCGAGGCAGCGCGATTTTTGTCTGGATTGGTATTTGAAGAACCAGACCAAAATTTCAGAGCTAAGTTCGTCCAGAACCGTGCCAGCACTGTAGGCATCGTCATCGCTCGCACAACAGAGAAGGGCTTTACAGGAGGAATAATCGGCTTCCCCGGTGCCGAAGATATCGTCATTCCTTCAAGATGGCTCGAGAAATTGTCTGAACGCGAACTGTGGACTGAAATCACTCGTAGGAATGTAGCGATTAGCTCAGGCAGCCGCAGCCGAGGAGTGATGTGGGCGCTGATTTTCACTGTGTGCGGTTCGGTCGTGGCCTCTGCCATTGTTAATTCGTTGCTCGGACTGACACTCTCTACGTCTGCGGGAGTAATCAGCACTTCACTCGTCTTTACTCTCTGGTCATTTATCGGACTTCTGATTCTGCCCTTCGCCAGTCAGCAAGGAGTAATTGAAACGGACCAACGCGCGCTTACTAAAGGAGTTACGCGAGACCTGCTTTTGCAAACTATTAGTGGAATAGACGCAATGATGGAGGACGAAGCCGAGCGCACGAATGCTGTCCAGCTAATTTTCCATCCTATTCCCACACCCGGTCGGCGCGCTCAGGCTCTCGATGGCGCCACCGTACTCGGTGCCTGGAATCTTGCTCGCTACGCCGTCTGGCTCTCTATCGCCGGCCTTGGTTTGCTAGGCCGAGCCGTTCATTGTAACGCCGGCCGGCCTGCACTCTGGTGCATTTTGCCTGCCGACTGACCTCAAAATTAACTTGCGGGTACGTAGATACCACAGAGCTTTATTTAGCAAGATCACAGAAAATCATAACTCAACAAGTCCCCACCTTGTGAGTTAATTTGGACCAATTACAGCCATCATCGAAAAAGCCTGGGCTGGAAAAGCCAGAAAGCAGACCGTTTGAGGACACTCATTCGAGCCGCACGCTGGACCGTGTCGCCAATATTGACGCTCGCATTCGCGGCCCGCATGGGCAACAGCATACTATGTCGCGATTTTTGGCAGGTATCGCGGAGACAGCCGACGGCGCAAAGCCTAAGCTGCCCTCTATTGTCGGCGAAAATTTCACCATTTCTCTCAATCACTCGTATCTAAATAAAGAGTTGGTTTTGAAGTCATTGGACGCGAAGAATCCAACTTTCAAAAAGACCACAGCGGCCGATGGCAGCCAGAATTTGACCGATGTCAGCGGTATCAAGCTAAAATTCCACACTTTTGGCCGCGACGAGACCTTGGCTGTTAGAAAAATTGAAATAAGTAAAGAAGCCAATGGCAGCACTCGCTTTCAGCTACAGGTAGACAATCCGCTGCCTCCTGAAGTGGAAAAAGTCTTCAATACTCCAAGTACAATTCCGCTAAATATTTTCGTCAATGCAAAGGGCAAGGTTGTTTATCCCAGTGACAGCGAAGTATTGCATACGCTTTCTCAGAGCGCCGATACTACCTTGCCTGGTCTGGTGCTGCGAGACGCCCTTAACGATGCTGGCGACGTTGCTGAATTTAACCAAAAAAATGCCCCCTGGGTTAAACATATTATGGCGCCGTTTATGTCTAGATTCGGCACCTATCTAAAAAGCGATTTCGATCCTGGCGTTGTGCTGAATAATGTTCCGCCTGACAAAAGCGCTCTGGGCAAATTAGACCAGCTGCCGCAGCCAACAGCCAAAGGACTTCCTTCCACTGATTCTTCAACCTTCAAAATCAAAGGGCCCGGCGATTATGTCGAGACCATGCAGATAGAAGGCCGCAAACGTACTTTTACAGTGCATGTACCAGCAAGTTACGATGCGACAAAACCAATGCCCATGATGATTCTCGCATCCGGCATGTCGCAAACCGGCAAAGATGTTGAGGAGATGTTTGATGCCAACAAGCTGGCAGACAAGGAAGGCTTTATTGCTGTCTATCCTGATTCAGTTAACTGGTTTGACGTAAAAGACTTACGCACCTGGGAAACAGGCAACGGGCTGGTGCTGCCGGGGCAGAAGGCCGGTGATGTCAAATTTATGGGCGATATCATCGCAGCCACTAAGAAACAAGTAAATGTAGATCCTCAGCGCATTTACATGGCTGGCATGTCTAATGGCGGTATGCTGACCTTTTCGACGGCCGCAGCTTTATCGGGCACACTTGCCGGCATCGGCATATTGAGTTCGACAATGAGCGGCAAAGAGCCTACGCCAAAAGCACCGCTTTCAATGATTAATATCCACGGCACTGCTGACAAGATTATTCCTTATGAAGGTATGACCAATACACCTCCAGTTTTGACTGATGTCGGCGTGCCGCTGTTTCAAGCCGCGCACTTTGGCACTGATTATTACCGCAAGTTAGCCGGTATCACTACTGAACCAACAGTTGTGAAAAGAGGCATTGAAACTATTGAAACATCGAACAATCCTCAAAATGGAACAGCGGTGGAACACATCACTCTAAGAGGAGTCGGTCATTTCCTCGATGATCCAGCACATAGACTGCAGCAGGTTTGGGACTTTTTCGAAGCGCATCCTCGTGTCACTCCTCCCAAACCCAGCGACAATGTTGAGATAAGAACCAGTCTGCCTGTGGAAGAATTGACCACCGTCAAGCAATTGCAAGCTGCCATAAAGAAACGCGGTGTTGCAGGAATTGAGCAAGATGTAGACAACATTTTTGATGCTGCCCGAACAATTTCAGACGGTTCAATTAGCCCTTCGAAAATGTTCGATAAGATAAACCGCTCAACCCATGTCGCCTTTAACGATCCAGTAAATAAGTTTATTCAAAATACTACTCTGATTTCGAAGAATCATGACACGATCACCATTGATCGCAAAATCAGTGCTGACATTCCGTTAGATGTGAAATTTGGCGTTGGCATTCTCAAGTCAGTAGAAATTGGTAAAACATCGTTTGATCTGGCCAAAGCTAACGGTTATCCAGAGTTGAAAAATATTAGCGGCATCACATTGCACGCGCAAGTAGCAGGCTACAATCTCGATAGTAAGATCCAAAACATTACAGAATTGCCGATTGGTCCTAACGGTGTCAACGGGCGTATCTATCGTGCCACCATGGGAAACCCGCTACCCGACTGGATGCGCACAGTATTGTTCTCACCGAATCAGTTTAACGTTGATCTAAAATTTGACCGTACCGGCAATCCAGCTGTTGTCAATCAGGCTCAAACCGAAAGGCAGTTGCTGGGCAAAAATCCATTTGTTCGTGGTATTGCTTATGAAGCGCAAGATTTTTCAAACTTGTACAACCGCCCGAACTTGCAGAATACGTTCACGGCGGCCTCAGATGTTGGTATCACAGGTGGTTTGACTTACTTAGCCTACCGTTGTGGTGGCACCAGAGCTAAAATGGCAGCCACAGTTGGTTTTCTGGCAGCGCCAGTCGTGATCAGTTTCATTCGCGACAAAATTTCATAGAGTGGCTCAAAAGCCAAGCATTGAGCATCACGTATATTTTCCTACGCTCGTGAACCTGGTATCAACTACTGGAGCTGCACAAAGTGCAAAACACGCCGGTTCTCATCCCAGCGCCCTCTAAAGTGCTAATTGTCTTTGCTCATAAAGCCAACATCCTTAATCATGCCCTCGAGGTCTCTCTTATTTGCGTCTGAGAAACTCACTTGCGTGGGTAGTTTCATTTTCTTTAAACCTGAGGGAATGACAAAATCAGTTGGGTCGTAGGTTTTTGTTGATATCGATTTTGTTGTTACGGGCGTGCGCTGGAAAAAGTCTTTGTAGCGTTCGGCATCGAACCATTCTTTATGCTGGTACTTCTCTTCGCTGGCCGTGGTTTCAAATAGTGGTATCTCTTTTATGCTTGGTATGGCAAAATAACGACAAAGTAGCTCTGCTACCTTGGGTTGAATTTTGATGTTTTTGGCACCGTAGACAATTGAACCTTTTCTTGAGTTGTAACACAAGCAGTCATAACCCTTATATTTTCTCTGTCCTAAAAAATTTGGCTGGCCAAGGATGCCAGCCCTGGCACTGGGATGCAATAACATCACGCCGCTAAACCGATTTAAGTCACTTTGCCAGTAGACTTTTTTTTCAGTGCGAAAGCAAGTAACTCGCCAATCTGGTGCCTTGGCTACTAGAATGAAATTTCCAGTGTTATTTTTGATTCTTACGGCTTCGTCAGTTATGTATATGATGTTGTCTACCTGTGTGACTACTAATTCTTTGGCTGGAGCTGCTGCAGCCACGGAGCAGGGCTGCCCAACCAAGGTGCTGACTGAAATCACGCAGGTAAGAAATGTTTTTAGCTCAGGTTGCATCTGATACCTAGGGTAACTGATCGTTAAATCTGTCCGTTAACTACGCTCTATCTACGCTGGTTGTCTGGCTATTGGCGCCGTTAGTCCAAACCTACATTACTATAAAGGTTTTTGGAAGCAACTAATGTAAAATCAGCACTATCCATTAGTTGACGATAGCAGCAGGTAGCAAACAAAGATGGATCTTCGCAACAATTTCGTATGCAAGAAATTAGCAGCCGCTATCGTGCTCACAGCTATATTTCTGATCACAAGCAGGCCGGTCTTGGCTGACGCTGAAACTCTGGTAATCGTGCCGGAAAACCCGCCTCCCGGCTGGAGCTCTGAGCGTTATATAACCCTGGCTCTTTCCTACAAAAATATGGGCGCGCCTGAAAAAGCAAAAACTACATTGCATCTGGCAATCAAAGCCGCAGAAAACGATACCGTTAAAATTCGCGCCATCACCATGCTCAAATCTGAGTTACCGCGGTACACCGTAACCAGTGACGCCAATAAGCTGAATAATCAGGGCTACACTCAAATGGCTCAAAATCATTACAGCCAGGCAATTGCTCTATTTACACAGTGTGCAACAAAATATCCGAAATATGAAAGCCCACTCAATAGCTTGAGCACTATTTATTTGATACAAAAGAAACCCATACAGGCAAGAGAAGCCGCTAAAAAGGCGCTCGCTATTAATCCCGATTCTTCTAATGCCTGGCTTAATCTGGGCAACAGCTATTTACTTGAGAGTGACTATAAAAGCGCTAAAACTCACGCCGAGAAAGCTGTTCAATGTTATCCTGAAAATTTCAATGCGGTGGAAATGCTCAAATATATCAAAGCTAAAGGTCGATAAAAATTTTCTTGCACTGGAAGATTTAACGAACCACCTGCATGTGGGCCAAATTAAAGCATTGTGCATAGTTCGTTAGAAACGATGCTCTTTGCCTATCGTAATTGTTTTTAAGACAGCCTCTAGTAGGTGCTTGCATGGTGACGTAGACTTTCATTCCATATTTATAAATTTCGCCAGCCTTATTCCAATTCTGTTGCGTGCAATAGAAATTACCAAGCGAAATTACATCACTCAAAATTGGCGAACTCGGACCTTGGCCGGAGCCGAAATACTGGCAAATAATGCTGTTTTCTGCAGGCAGAGATAACTGGTGCAACTTTAGTCTATTCAAAAGTGATTTTTCGTTGGTTTCACAATAGATTGAGCTACTGGAGAGCACTGTCTCATACCTATCAATACTGTCTGCATCATAATATTGTTCTCCACCGACCAAAACAGTATCTATTACCGGTATTGGGTGAGTAAGCGCTGGGTCGATAGCGTCAAGACGAGCGCAATAACTTGCACTTTCTCTGGTCTGCCCTAGCAGCCTGTTTACATGCCAGAGTTGACGTAGCACCCCCGGACGCTCCATTTGATCACCAGAAGAACTCAATGTTTTCTCAGCGTAAACAAAAAAGTTCTTAGCCAAATTCTGTTTGCTTGCTTTCAGATTCTCTAGACCAAGCAAATAGTATTCCTGCCCCAATTTAGCACGGGCTTTCGCAGCCGGTTGGTCGGTAAGTTGACAAATATTGAAAAAATGTATGGCAGACGAGCTGGTCACTGTGCAGAGCAGCGCAAAAGTAAATGTGCGCCACCACCTTGATTTTAAAAATTTGAAAATCATGAAGGCTGCGAGGCACCACACCCAGAACCACTTTGACAAATCAAAAAACATGCACAATAATTCAACAAATGTCTCCATTTGTCACCTTCCAATTGTTTGTAGTTACCACGGCACTGCCAGAACTAAAGTAGTCCTGAAAAAGCGGTCGGATAATGGTCTAGTAAGTTGGCGGACATTTGCTTAAAGCAGCGTCTTTGTTCTAACACACCAGACCACCGATGTCAACAGGCGGCCGATCGGGTTGGCACAAATTGACTCTTTCACTTCATTCACCAGAGCGTAAATTTAAAATCGCACGGTCGAGGCACCGCGGATAGTGACTATTTCCTGGCATCAGAAGCGTGCACGTGGTGCTGATTTTGAAACCACAAATCTACCTGAACCATTTTTTGATTCTGCGGTAAACTTTTCAAGACTTCGTTTGGATGTAATCAATGGCAAGCAAGCCCGAGATGGCCTTAAAGTTTTGTGCGCAGGCACAATTGGGTGCGCTGATTGAATTTGTCGCTCTGGCGCTAGATGCCACTGTTGGAAAATTCAGAGTCGGCGGCCTGGCGGCGAGCTTCGTCTGCGAGCAAATTTCAGGCGATGGCACATTCACCATCACAGTCACAAAGTCAGGGCAGCGAAGCGCAGACGATTTTCAAGCCGAGGTAGCTATGCTTCTCTGCGCATTGCACATGCTTTCAGTCAGCTCGCTTCAAGCAACCGGCTTTAGCAAGAACGTTCGAGTGGATGAGCTGATGACCTGGCTCGACTCGCGAAAATTTGTACCGACGCATGGTGCTATCGACGAACGAACCAATCTTACGCAAGGTGACCTCCAGCAAATCTGGCAGGTGCTGGCATTATCTGAGCAGCCTCTGGCGGTTATGTTGGATGATCCAGAAATTTCAGCCATTTTTCCGTATGCAGACATGGTAGCAGGCTCATACACAAGCTTGCGCCACCAGAGTGGCTGCGAGATTTCACCGCAAACTCGCAAAGACGGTACCCTCATTTCGCATCGTGTTGATGCACCTAATCCGGTGCGCCCAATTTTCAGGGCTTGGCAAGAAATCGCATCTTCTGTTTCAGTTTCTTCGTCTTCTTTTTCGGTCAAAGCTAACTTAGCCCAGGGTAAGGTTGAGCACAGTATCTATAATCCTGATGGCTACCGGGGAACGGACGAGAGCCGCTGGCGCATATCGAAATTGCTTGGCGCGGCACCACCTGAGCATAAATGTCGAGTGTTTAGC
>CASBPX010000209.1 GCA_949127735.1 Candidatus Obscuribacterales bacterium
AGGCCGCGCAGCCATTTTCGACTCTGACCAAAGATGAAATGACCCCAGTAATTGGCCTCGCTTGCTTTAATTGCCTTGGCACGCTCTGGCTGGCCTTTACAGTGCACCGACTGGTACGTATTTATCAATTTCAAGTAGACATACTATTATCGTATGGCCTTTTATTTGTTATCATTCCCATGCTCCGTTGGGCATATTTATTTGGTGTCAATGCAGCTATTAACTCTCGTAATCAGACAAGACTGATGCTGTCACAGGCGATTGCAGCACCAGATGCAGCTCTTCAAATAAAACTAGCTGATCGCAAACAGTTGGCAGAAGCAAATAAATTGACTTATCATTCAGTTATTGCTGAGTCTATAATTTACAGTACTGATAAAGATGCACTGGAACAAGAATTTCAACAGCAAGAATTTAGAGAGAAAAAACAGCAAACAAGAGAAGCAGAATAATGAATTTTTCCATTACTTCAATTCATGTCTATCCGGTGAAAAGCCTGGCTGGTATCTCGTTGCACAGTGCCAAGCTTGAACCGAGAGGCTTTAAGTTTGATCGTGAATGGATGGTAGTAGACAGCAACGGTACTTTCGTCACGCAAAGAGAACTGGCCCCTCTGGCATTAATTCAAACAGCTTTAGAAGACGATCATTTGCGCTTAACCATGCCGCTGGGTGATAGTGTTCAAGTACCTCTTGACTCAGGCTCAGACAGAGAAGAAGTGACAGTGAAAGTCTGGAAGGATTATTGTCAGGCAATAGATGAAGGCGAAGAAGCTGCCAAATTGCTGTCTCAGTTTTTAGAGAAAAAGGTGCGGCTGGTGCGCATGGCCAGCGGCTTCAAACGGTTGGTAGACCAGCGTTACGCAAAACCTGACAACATTGTCCGATTTGCAGACGATTTTCCGCTGTTGGTCATTGCCGACGAGTCTTTGAATGAGTTAAATCGAAAACTTGAATATCCGGTGCCCATGAATCGCTTTCGCCCCAATATCACCATAGGCGGTGCCGAAGCCTTTGCTGAAGATACATGGACAGAGATTGCTATCGGCGACGTCAAACTCAGTGTTGTTAAGCCATGCGCACGTTGCTTGATTACTACAATTGATCAAGACACCGCTGAGTCTTCTCTTGAACCTCTGCGCACATTGTCGTTCTTCCGCAAAGAAGGCGGGAAAATTATGTTTGGCCAGAATGCTATTCCACAAACTTTTGGCGAACTGACCGTTGGTGATCAGGTCACAGCCAGCAATTAGGTTGACCAGTTTACGGTGAATAGACGATCTAATCTCCGCAAAACGCGTAGATTACCTTACTTAAAAGAGCGCGCTTTTGGACGCTAAACTACCGTAAAAACTCAATTCGCTTAGTATCCATGCCGTGTCTGCGCGAAACGTCCACACTCCACTGCCAGAACTTGGTGCCCAACTTCGTATCGTAAGAAGTTTTAGAAGAGAGCACTTCACGCCCATTCACGAAATATTTTCCGGTCACTTGATAGAGTTCGGGAGCACTGGCTAGTTGAATAATAGTGCGAGCACCCACCTCAGGCTTCACACCAAAGACCTTGGCATTCATCTGAATGGCTTTACCAATGATGCCATTGCTAGAGCCAAAATCTGTAGCAACAATGCCCGGGTGCATGGCGTTTACCGTGACACCGGTTGACTTGATGTTGTAAGCCAGGTGATAAGAAAAAAGCAAATTAGCCAGTTTAGTGTTGGCGTAAGTCAAATAACCAATTGGCATTTTGTCGTGCATGTTGGGCGGTCCGTTCAATGTGGCGCGTTTGTGAGCATCTGACGACACGTTGATAATTCGAGATGGAGTAGTATTCTTAAGCACATCAATCAAATAACCGGTGAGCCAGAAATAGCCGAAGTGATTGAGAGCCCATGTCATTTCGATACCGTCCGCCGTATCAGCGCGGCGCATGAAAATGCCACCAGCATTATTGACTAAGACACTCAATTTGGAATACTTGTTGGTGAAGGTTTTAGCTAGATTTTTTACTGAATTAAAGTCTGAAAGATCGGCAATCAAATAATCTAGATTGACGTTGCTTGTCTTCGCTTCAATCTCCGCCAAAGTCGACTCACATTTTTCAACGCTGCGTCCGACGATTATAATGTTTGCGCCTTTAGCTGCCAGTTCCATTGCCGTCACCTTACCGATGCCTGATGTTGCCCCGGTAATAAGGCAATTCTTGCCACGCATTGATAAATCTGGTAAAGCGTTAATGTCTTCCATTGTTTCCTTCCTCACTTAAAGAACCTGATGGTTCTAAAAATTTCTGCAATCTGATCATTGTTTCTCGAAAAGCCGCCTCATCAATGCAGAAGCACATGCGCACCATATCTGGTGTACGTGCCCAGGCCGCCGGGTTAGTCAAAAGTTTAGCTTGCTTGGCCAGGGCCTCATGTTCGCTATCTAGCTTGGCGAGCAAAAAGAGCCCGCCACGATAAGGCGTGTCGTAACCATCATCGAGACCTTTAGCCTTCAATAGCTGTAAAAGCTCTTCTCGGCGATTCGACAATATTTTACGCTGAGCATTCAGATAAGTCTCGACTTCAGAAAAAGCTTGAGCGACATCCATCATCTGGTGCGGTGATTTTTCTAAAAAGGCTGAGTATAGAGCGTCCCACGCACGCAAAATTGCGGCGGGTGGCGGCTGTACATTGGTGGCAATTTCTTCAGCCCATTCTTCGTCGGGCGCCACCATAAAGCCACAGCGCATGCCACCAGCGGCAAAACTCTTAGCGATGCCATCTGCCATAAAGATATGACTGGCGCAAGGGCCAGTAGCATATGATCCTGCCGAAAGCGACGACGGTGTCCATTTACCCAGGCGATGATCAGACAGCAAGAAAAATATTTCGTCAGAAAAAACATAAATATCTTGCTTATGGCAACTTTCAATAATTGTGCGTAATCGCTCAGGGTCGAGGAAAATGCCACTGGGATTATTTGGTTGAGTCAACCAGAGCAAATCTGGCTTCTCACTCAGCGACGCCAAATCTTTGGGTGAAATTAAGTATGCTCGCTCGCTACTGGTTTTAATTTCAACAATCCTGGCGCCATAATATTCGAGCATCGGATAAAGTGGGCCGTAACTGCCATCAGGGACGGCAACCAGGCATGCCCGCCCGAGGCGCTTCGAAAGACTTTTTATCAAAGCACCGAATAGTGGAAATACACCTTGTGCAAGAACAATGCGTTTGCCTGGCAGTGAAATTTTTCGGGTCCACTTCATGTAAGCCGCTACACGCTCGCTGACAATCTGAGGAAGAATGGCTGTTTCTTCATCGAGAAAACCCTTGAACAGGCCCTTCACAAGAATATCCGGCACTGCCGCTTCAAATTCGCCATAGTCGAGTCGAATTAAACCGGGCTCTGCGAGATCAACAGGTTTTGGTGCAAAAACCGGGTCTGCAGCTAGCTTTTGTAGAAGGGGGCTGAGAGCGGACGCAACTTGAGAGTGACAAATTTCACCTTCGACAATTTGATCAGGAAAAGGGAAAGTCATTAAATCTTCAAACAGCCATTGATAAAGCAACTGTGTCGGATAAGCAATGCGAGAGTAAGATAGTTCACAACCGATATCAAGCCCTTCCAGCCAGGCTGACGGCGCGTTTATCAGAAAACTCAATTCCAGATCGCGGCTAATTGTATTTTTAATCAAACCATACAAAAGCACTAGATTTTCTGGCAATGGCTCTTGTCCGGCGAAACGCAAAGTCATGTTAGAACCAAGTTCTGAGCTGATGCTAAAGCTTTCAGAATCATCGATGATATACCAGCGCTCAGGATGCAGCCGCGCCTGCTGACAAATCGCTTTAAAGTTAATCGGTGAGGCGCTGAGCAATTGCCTGGGTGAAATCAGCACCACCTTTGGTGCCGTTAAATCGTCAAGATCATTTAACTCAGTCAAGTCATCGTTACCGACAGTCAAATCAAGACCGTTATCGGCAGCCACTTGAGCATATACATCTTGTACAGACGACGAGAGTAAAATTCGATCGCCTTTTGTGGTGGCCATACGCAAGATGATATCAATCAGCTCAGCGCGCGAAGGTGCCACAAAAAGTTGATCGGCGCTAACCGGATAGTAGCAGAACCCTTTAAGATAGCGAGCCAGAACAACTCGCAGACTGATATCGCCACGTTCATGCGGGTACGGAATAGTTTTGACATCGAGAAGTGAGCGTGAAAGACGACTTAAAAAACTAATTTTTTCGTGGCCCAAACGTGAAAAATCGAGCTCCTTACGCAAACTCTCCAGCTTCATCTGATTTAAGTTGCGCACAAAAGCAAATATCTCAGGCTCAAAGCGTGTGTCTGCCTGGTAGACAAGCAAGTCATGAAATACTTGCCTACCTGCAGCCAGAAGCTTAACGGCTGTTGCGGCAGAAACAGATAGCTCTGAATCACGGGACATGAAGAAGTGAAAACGAATGCCGTGTTCACCTTCAAGTTCCACCAGAGACGCGAGATCGGTATCGTCAGCTTGTTGAATGCGGCGCATCCAGACAAGTTTGCTTTCATAACCGCGGCGGTCGAACATGCTTTCAATGGCCTGACGCCCGGGCCTTCCGCCTAGAACTAAAGTTACCCTGCCGCCGGCATTGAGACACAACTGTGCTTGCTCAAGAGCACGAGCGATAAGCGGTAAGCCAAATCTGTCTTCGAGAATGCCCTGCTCAAAACAATAATTGCTGAGGTCGTACAGATCTTTTTCAGACAGTCCTTCAGCACTTTCTGAATCAGTCTCGCCATCATGCTTGACCGGATTTGGGTGCAAAACTTGGGGTATGCAACCAATCACATGGTCAAAAGTTTGGCCGGTAGCAAGGGGCATCGAAAGCAAATCTGACACTTCCATCTGAAAAGCTTTGATAATCGGGTCGCCTGCCATACTCAAAATATACGCACCGTCTATGGTGGTGCCATTGAGCCAGGTGTTGAGTTTGGCCATAACTATAGCTACCGGATTTAAATCCAAACCCAACACTTCTTTGACATTGGTGACGAAAAGCAACAACAAACTGATCCAGCCCGAACCCGTGCCCACCTCAACAATTTTCTTACCGTGAAACTGTTCTTTGCTTTTCAGCAATCCTTCAGCGAAAGTGCGGCCCCATAACTCTGGAGAAAAAACAGCAGGGGTCAAAAACAATCTGATTGGGTCAGGCAGCGACGGCAAGCCAACACTTTTGATGACGAGCGCTTGATTTTCCTGTGACTCATTTTTTGCCAGCTCAGCAGCAAGCTCATGCAGAACTTTCACCGCCTGCTTTTCTGTGGCACTGGTTTCAAGCGCGCTCAAAAGAGCCTGCAACAACTCGCTGAGCTTGCCTTCGCCTAAGTCGGTGCGACTTTGATCTGCTTCCGCTTGCTTGCAGGCAGCAAGAATTTCTTGTTTTGAAGGAACGCTGAGGAGCATGCTCACGGCAACACAACTACTTTTATAATAAGATAGCCAACTATCCTATTGTACTAGGATTGCGGTTTCGGCCAATTATTGACAAGCATAAAACCCAGATGAGCTAGCTATGGAGTTTCGCTCAGGCCCGGGCGAGGAGTGACAGGAGGTGCGGCCAGGCGCAGCTCATTACCTTTCCAGCGAGATTTCAAGACAGGGGTTTGTAACACGCCGCGTTCGGTCAATACTTCTTGTTGCACTTTATCTTTCATATTTGAGAATGCTTCACCAAGAGTGGTGGCATTGCCCTTACTTCTCAATGACTCGATCAAACATCTCGTAAATACTGAATTCTGATAGTGTTTCGATTCCCACGATACTTGCGAGGGTTGGCTCGACGAAATCACCAACTGTCCTGTACCTTGGGCCATCTCAGTGATATCTACGTTACCCTGACGGAACAATCCTTTTGCGCCGGCTTCAGCGGCGCCGCTATGACATGCATCCAGAACCAGCACAACTCTGTCTGAGTGAACGCGGGCTTTGATAATTCTAGTCAAATCTTGCATAGGCAGACCAGAAGAGTAGAGGCTATCTACCTGGCTGTCATAAGCAAGCAAATAATTGACGCCGCCGATATCCATATCAGAAGCACTGCCGTGACTGGAAATATAAATCACAACCAGGTCATCAGGGTTGGCAACACGAGGTAGCCATTTATCACCTAGCTCAGAAAGAATGTTAGCGCGAGTAGCTTGCTCATTGGTGAGCAACTTAACGTGATCTGGAGCAAAGTTACCGTCTTTAAGAAGATAATCGTGAAAATCTTTGGCGTCTTTGGCCGGATATCTTAAATTGAGTTTCGAATCTTGGAAATTGCTGATACCAACAATTAGAGCCCATTTGTCGCGTACAGGGCGATTGGTCACTTCAAGAGCAGATTCTTCTTCACCAGCAGCCGCAAGTTTAACGTCAGGCCCATCGGCGGTTTTGGTTACCTGATTGTTCTTAGCAACATTGGCCATGGCCATGCGTCTGGCGTCTTCCACTTCATGCTTGCTGCGCTGACGCGCAATACGCTCTTCCATTTGCTTTTCTTTTAAAGCCAATTCGCGTGATTTAAGCTCATTGCGTGAACGCTCTACAGCAGCCAATTCAGCTTCTTTTTTCTCACGAGCGACCTTGGCTTCGAGTTCTTTTTGCAAAGCAAGCCACTTAGGATCATTGATACCGGCAGCAGTGGCAACCACATCTTGTGTAGTGACCGTTGGTCTGTTGGTAGCAACAGGGCTGACATAGGTGACAGCAGGAGCAGAATTAGAAGTGGTAGTGACGGCTGCAGTCGTTGTAGTAGCACCACTTGCAACATTAGCAATTTTCGTAGGCTTCGATGAGCCGCTGCCCATAGTCGATACACCATAAGTTGGCTTGCCGTTTACGTAACCACTGGTGGTGCGGGCGACATGAGCCGGCACACCGGAAGAGCTGAAAACGTTTGGTCCGATGCCGGGTAAGGTGGAGCTGGCAATTTCGAGAGTGTCGCTGGTCGGCGGCACCATATTGACCTTAGCAATTTGTTGCTTTGCTAATTCCTTAGAGGCAAAATCGCGGTTGGTTTTAGCATCAATTAAATTGGGGTCAATGGCCAGAGCCTGGTCAAAATCTTTGATCGCTTTATCAAGCTGGCCAAGGTTGGAATACAACAAACCGCGACTGAGGAAACAACTGGTGCTGTCAGGGGCAATTCTAATCGCATCGTTTAAGTCAGTCATAGCGCGATCGTTCTGCTTGATGGCGAGCAAAGCCAGAGCACGCCAGTAATAAGAATCGGCCCGGTCTTTGTTAATGCTGATGGACTGAGTCAATTCGGCAATGGCCTGGTCAAACTGACCCTGGTTATAAGATTGCTTGCCCCGGTTGAGAAACGTATCGTCAGTGTCGTACCAGGCAGCGCTGACTGACTGGCAAAAGCCGTAATTTGCCGGTGCTATGGCAGGCAGAATCAAAGGCGTCAGCGACAGGAGGAGAGATAAAGCGATGTGTTTTTGTCTTTTCATAGTTCAACTACTTGCTTCAGCTATTTTTTAGTCGACTTCGGCCTCATTTCTGAGAAGCGGACTTTTCAGCCGCCTTAACATGTCGAATTTTGACTGATCTACGGTCAGAGTACTTGAATTAGGAGCAGAATTTTTTATTGTTTTGCCTGAACTTAAACTACGCACCTGTAATTTCCGCAAATCACGTCCAGCGCTCGTTACTCGGCGCTTTACTGATGTCTGATTCAACTTTAGCGGATTTTTTGCGCTGTTGCTCAAA
>CASBPX010000210.1 GCA_949127735.1 Candidatus Obscuribacterales bacterium
CTTTTTTAGGAGCTGCTTTTTTAGCTGCAGTCTTTTTAGGAGCAGCTTTCTTAGCTACAGACTTTTTGGCGGTAGCTTTTTTAGGAGCTGCTTTTTTAGCTGCAGTCTTTTTAGGAGCAGCTTTCTTGGCTACGGTCTTTTTGGCGGTAGCTTTTTTAGGAGCAGCCTTTTTAGCAACAGCTTTCTTAGGAGCAGCTTTCTTAGCTACAGCTTTTTTAGCAGTAGATTTTTTAGGAGCAGCTTTCTTAGCGGTAGCTTTTTTAGGAGCAGCCTTTTTGGTTGCTTTCTTAGCAGCAGCCTTCTTAGGCTTAGCTGCGCTACCGGTTGACTCTTCAGCCATAGCGGCAGCAGGAGAGATCTTTGCTCTCTTAGTGGACTTCTTCTTGGTTGGCTTGGTTGCCATGTATTTTTCCTCCCTTGGAAATCAATCAGGTGGGCGGAACTTTCACAGACACAAGCCGGAAAATAGTTCCTAATTGAAGCGAATGATCTAGGCGATATCTTATGAACTACTAAAGTGATTCAAGTTGAGGCTTTTAGTTATTGCTTCAATTGCTTCTCAGGTCGGTCATTCAAATTTATCGTTTCGATCTTGCGCTCAGTACCACCTTTTTTTTTCGTAGAGCAATCACTTTTCAAAAAGTGACGCTCGATTACCTTTACACCACACGTGCCATAGATTACATTCGAATGGAATAAATTGCAATATATATATCTTCTCTTCTATGCCGATTACTGATCGCAGTGGTGACAGATAGACCTTCAATTACGGGTGAATTACCGGCGATACCACTACACTAAAGGCGCATGGCTAGCTGTTTCCAACAGTGTCATCAACAATAGTGGTACCACTTTGACGAGGCCATTTAAAAACAAAAAAATATTTTTTCGTTTCTGTCACAAAAAAAGGCTGAAGTGGTTTTTTTGTGTGATTTGGAAAAATCCGGCCTTCAGCGAAGAGTACAAAATCGATTCGATTGAGAAATTCCGGCCGACTTAAATCGCCAATAAAATCAACTATGAGATCGATCGATACCACTTCCGGTATCGATTAGTTATCAAGCGCGAGAGGCATTTCACAAGCCCTGTGGCGCACTTTAGAGCGCCTTCATAGCAAATTTGCAGGCAGCACGAACTTGATCTTATTCTTGCACTGTCGAGTCCAAATCAAAATCAGAGTATGCGTGTTGCACCGACAAAGCCGAAGGCAGATCTAAATGCTTCGCCCTGGATTTCTTTCAGTTCATGAAAATCAATCACGTCGGCATCGATCAGACGCTCGTACTCGCCCGGCAAAGTGCAAGGTGATGGATTTCTCCCCGGATTATCGGTGCACACAGCGATGGCCACGCCAGCCTCTCTACAGCGCTGAAAAACAATCTTGAGTTCGGAGAAATCTTTCAAGACTCCAGTTTGTTTGTAACTGGTCGGACACACCTCGAGAGTAATCTGTCGCTTTGACAGTTCTTTGAGCATGCTCGGTTTTTGCAAAGGAATGTGAATACCATGACCAATGCGATCGAGGTGAGCAAAGTAACGAGGATCGACATTATCAATACTGGTCTCACCAAGGTGGCAGGTTGTCTTCAGACCAGAGGCTCGTGCTCGAGCCATGAGCTTGATCCATTCTTCAGTCTTCTCAGTGTTAATTTCCGGGCCGGCCAGATCGACGCCGACTACAGGTCCAAGATTATCCATCGCTACCTTGAGAATAGCCTCATTGATTTTCAAAGGCAGGCGCCGATCGAAACAGAGAATCTGTTTAACGGTGATCGGATATTCGCTGGGCCGCAAATTCATCGTAATCACTTCTACGATTTCACTCATCTGACCTAAGCGTTTTGCCGGCGTCAGTTTATGGTCAGTACGAAAGTAAGGGTTATAACGCAGTTCCAAATATTGCAGATTTTCGAAAGTGTAAGCGCCACGACAGAGACGCAAACAAAAATAGGGGAGATGCTCAAGACTTTGCAGTTCTTCAACCAGCGAGTGAATTTTAACGAACTCTTCTAACGTGCGGCATGGTCGCGTAAACCAGTTGTAAAAACCATCGTAGTCAGGAAAGTAACTGAGCACTGCATGATCAGTTCGCTGCAGAAACTTGTAAATGATCCGAGGATGCAGTGCTCCACCAAGGTGCCTGTGAAGATCCGCATATAGAGCCATGTATGAGCCGCCTTTCAAGTTTCCGCTAATAATTTTTGATTATCTTAGAGTTGGGTAAATAGTTTTTGTAGGAACCAAGATCACCGGCTACAAAACAAAATTCCACAAACATCCTCGACAATTATTTTCCATTCCATTATTTTCTATTCCATACCTTATATATAGAATTTCAAACTCCCCTGACAAAAATCTAAATATTATTGATGAAGTTAACACATGCACAACTGAAAAAATTGTTTGTGATTTTGCTGACGACCATACTGTCCTCAGCCACAACATTATGCCCCGCGTGGGCCGACGGCGATCCAATCGTGGTAATGCAAACCACCAAAGGTCGCATTGTCATTCGTGTGTTTCGCAACATGGTTCCGTACACTGCCAATAATTTTCTCGATCTGGTCTCGCGCGGTTATTACAACGGCAAGCTATTTCACCGGGTGGAAGGTTGGGTAGTGCAAGGCGGTTGCCCTTACGGCAATGGTACGGGTGATTACACCGACCCCGACACTGGTCAAAAGCGCTACATTCGCCTGGAAACTCATCGCAATCTGAACCACAATGCTGCCGGAGTGGTAGCCATGGCCAGGGGTCAAAGTCGCGACTCGGCCAGCTGTCAGTTTTACATTTTGAAAAAATCAATGCCGCAACTGAATGGCCAGTATGCTGTGTTTGGCGGTGTAGTGGACGGCCTGGCCAACATTTACCACATTAGCCCAGGCGACAGAATCATCTCAGCCCAAATTGCAAATATGCAGCGTCGTCAACCGGCCGCATCGTCCAGCTCTGATTCAGATGAGTCGAGCTCTAGTTCTGGATCTGGAACAAGCTCTAGTTCTGGATCAAGCCCTGGTTCGGGATCTGGTTCTGGTACGACACCTGGGGGTGCTTCCGGATTCTAAGCTATTGACACATCTGGGCAACAAACGCGGCGTCGCCGGCCTGTTCAGTAAGCTTGCCTTCCTTCATGATGCCGATTGATTCCAACCAGGCTTCAAACTCAGGAGCAGGTCTGAGGTTATTGATTTCGCGCAATGCAGCAATATCGTGAAAGCTTGTGCTCTGATATGAAAGCATCACATCATCACCCATGGGCACGCCCATAAAATAATTGACGCCAGCGGCCGTGAGCAAAATTGTCAAATTCTCCAGATCGTTCTGGTCGGCATTCATGTGATTTGTGTAACAGGCATCAACACCCATAGGTAAACCGAGCAGTTTGGCCATGAAATGATCTTCAAGACCGGCGCGAATCATTTGTCTGCCATCAGCCAGATATTCAGGCCCAATAAAACCAACTACGTCATTAACCAAAAACGGTGCAAAACATCTGGCCAGCGCATAACAGCGGGCTTCCATAGTCACTTGATCAGCATCAAAATGAGAAAGAGAAGAAAGTTCAGAACCCTGACCGGTTTCAAAATACATAAAAGGCATAGTCGACGAAATATTCTTTTTGCCAAGCTGTACTGCTTCTTTGAGCACTTCCAGATTGATACCGAAAGCAGTATTGCCTTTTTCACTACCAGCAATGCTTTGAAAAATAAGTCCGGCGGGCGCTCCTCTTTCAATCGCTTTCATCTGTGTAGTGATATGCGAGAGAATGCAATTTTGCGTAGGAATCTGTAAGCGCTGAATAATTTTGTCAGTCTCGTGCAATAAGCGCGCAACAGTGTCAGCACTATCGTAAACAGGATTGATACCAATTACTGCATCGCCCACACCATAAGACAAACCTTCAAAAATTGATGCTTTGATGCCTTCGATAGAATCAGACGGATGGTTGGGTTGCAAGCGCGATGCCAGCCTTCCGGTTAATCCGAGAGTCGTCTTAGCTTTTACAATTACCTGGCATTTCTTACCGGCCAAAATCAAATCGAGATTCGACATCAGCTTAGTAACGGCGGCCACCATTTCACCTGTCAAACCCCAGCGAATCGCTTCGATGCTCTTGAGATCGGTTGTGCTGCTGAGTAAAAATTCCCGCAAGTCAGCGACTGTCCAACTTTTTATTTTTTCATAGGCTTCAACATCAAGGCTATCGTCAATTAAGCGTGTCACTTCATCATCGTCATAGGCGACAACCGGTGCCTGACGCAAAGATTGCAGGGTCAAACCGCTAAGAACGTATTTGGCAGCTACTCGCTCGAGCTCACTATTGCTTCCAATTTGCGCCAGCCGATCGCCTGACTTTTCTTCATTGGCGCAAGCAAGAACAGTTTTGATTTCTGCAAATTGATAATTGCGGCCGTCTAGTTTGGTATTGAGAGTAATCAATTTTTCGTTATTTCGTTTTCGGCTCGTAAGAAATTCAATAGTGTACCCTATGACATACTCAGAGCCAGAGGACCAGCGAAAATTTCTACAGTCGACCCTCAACTGAATACCAGGTTACAAACGCTCACCCCGGCAAGAATTGGTGTGCTGCGGGCTGGTTCTAGACCGCTAACAGCAACCTGGCTCAAGTTTCGAGCTGATCACGCCCTTGCTCGTGACGCCGTGCACAGTGAACTGAGCACAGATTTTCTACAGAACTTTGCTGCTACCAGAAATTTTCCTGTGCTGCAAAGTACTGCGGTTGATCGCGGCGATTTCATTCTCTATCCGCCCAAAGGTAAAAAAGCGGCTGACCAGGTAGTTGCTGATTTAGAAAAAGACTGCCCGTGCGGTGCCGACGTGCAAATAGTGGTAAGCGATGGATTATCGGCTCTGGCTGTAGAAGAAAATGTGGCGGATCTTTTTGCCATGCTCGAATATGGCTTTGCTCAAAGCAATATAAGTATTGGCCGCACTATTATTGCCAGGTATGCGAGAGTAGCCATCGCCGATCAGATTGGTTTTCAGCTCAAAGCAAAAGTCGCCTTGAACTTAATTGGCGAAAGACCAGGACTATCGTGCGCCAGCGGTTTGTCAGCCTACATTACTTATAATCCAGGCCCTCACACGGTTAGTTCAGATCGGACAGTCGTGTCCAATATTCACCGACGCGGCACTCCACCTACTGAAGCCGGCGCCTTCATCGTCAAAACAATCGAAAGAATTCTCCAAAAGAAAGTTTCTGGAGTCAAATTGCAACAGCTCGGATGAATGTGAAGCAAAATTTGCCTGCGCCAATAAATACCGATCAAATAATTAGCGTCGGCATTGATATCGGCACCACCACAACACATTTGATTGTCAGCAAACTGTCATTTGCAAACGTTTCACTGGTAAACGCAGCTCCCAATCTGGCCATTAGCGATCGCGAAATATTGCATGAAAGTGCAATTTACGCCACACCATTAAATGAAGCAGGCGAAATCGAAGCACCAATGGTGGCGCAAATAATTGCTCAGGCCTATAGTGAGGCCGGTTTACACAGCAGCACCGTTCAAACAGGGGCTTTGATCATCACTGGCCAGTCGGCCAGAGCACGGAATGCTGAGGCCGTTAGTGCAAGCCTGGCAGCACTTGCAGGTCATTTTGTCACCGAGAGCGCTGGGCCACATTTAGAAAGTATTCTTGCTGCAAGAGGCTCACTAGCTGTGGAATATTCTCTGCAATGCGGCAAAACTGTTTTAAATATAGATATCGGCGGCGGTACCAGTAATTTTGCCCTGATCAAAGCTGGAAAGATCGTTGACACGGCTTGTTTAAATGTGGGCGGCCGCATGGTGCAATTACACCCGCAAAACAAAACCATCAAAGCTATTAGTGAAAGCGCAGCTTTACTCACTGATGACAAAATCAAAAAAAATGAGCGCGCCGATTTTGACCTGATTAAAAATCTTGCAAAACAAAGCGCTCAACTAATTTTAGAGGTAGCAGCAGGAGTTGAAATTGCTCTGCCGCAACTAATGCTGACAGAAAAATTGCATGTTTTTGAATTTGATGAAATATGGCTCAGTGGTGGCGTCGCCAGTGTTCTTGACGAAGCGAATTTGCATCGTTATGACGACATAGGCGTTTATCTCGCTCGGGCATTAAAAGAACAACTTGTAGCCAGGCAAATTAGATTTCAAATTTCACCGCGGGCCATACGTGCCACAGTGATTGGCGCTGGTTTACATACGCTGCAACTGAGTGGCTCTACCATTGGATTTGATCAAAATCTACTGGCATCACTGCCTCTACGAAATCTTAAAATCATCAAGCTGCCGATGTTGCTGAGAAATAGTATTGACTGTCTTGAAAACACAATATGCCGTCAATTAAAACAGCGAGAACACGACTGGAGCGAAGAAGCAGTGGCTCTGGTGCTCAGTGGTATTACAAGAGATATGCTTTCCTTTAAATTTCTGACTGAATTATCTTCGCAAATATCACAGTCTTTTCTTTCAAATAAAGGAAGGGAGCCACTGGTGATTGTCAGCGACGCTGACCTGGCAATGGCATTACGTTTGCTTTTGCAAGGTCGGCTGCCAGATAAGAGAATAATTACTGTAGATGGTATCAACGCTGAAGGGGGTGACTACATCGACATCGGTACACCGGTGTCTAGTTCTTCAGACCCCAACACTCAGTCGCTTCCCATAGTGGTGAAAACACTGATATTTTACAAATCCACTGTATGATGTGAAAATATATGATTGTGAAAATGTATGATCGCAAGA
This sequence comes from Candidatus Obscuribacterales bacterium, assembly GCA_949127735.1. GTDB lineage: Bacteria > Cyanobacteriota > Vampirovibrionia > Obscuribacterales > Obscuribacteraceae. The sequence continues at coordinate 6,756 of CASBPX010000210.1, forward strand.
TGGCTCTCCGTCTAATCACCTGGGAAGTAAGAAAATGAAATCGAAAACTGCAATTTTAGTAGCCTGCTGTGTTGCTTTGTCAGCCACAATCGCTTCAAGCAACGCTGCCAGCGCAGCTGATGACAACAAGTTCAAAGCTGGTGCTCAAAAAGTCGGCAACGGCATCATGTGGGCACCAAAGAAAATTGGTCACGGCCTTGCCGCCGGCTTCAGAGCTATGGGCAACGGCATGAAAAAAATGGTCGGCAAATAAATAGATCTTTAGTCGAACCGGCAATCCAACTCTAATGCCTCATTCAACCTGGTCAGATATTCATCACGGGAAATAACCCTGGCGTTGAAACTGGCCAGGTGTTTGTTCATATACTGAGTATCAAGCAGTCTAAATCCTCTTTCTTTGAGCCTTTCCACAAGAAAGATTAGAGCCACTTTCGAAGCGTCAGTCATGCGCTGAAACATAGACTCACCCATGAATGCTCCACCGATGCTGACACCATACAGACCACCCACGAGTTGGCCTTCGAAGTAAGTTTCAACTGAATGTGCGTAGCCGTGTTGATTCAACTGACTGTACACACGCACAATCTCTTCTGTAATCCAGGTATTTTCACGATCGGCGCAAGCCCACATAACTTCTTCAAAAGCGCTATCGACCTTAAATTCGAAGCCACCATTGCGATAAGTGCGCATCAACCTTTTAGAAGCGTGAAAAGTTTCAAAATCGAAAATACAGCGGGGGTCAGGTGAGTACCAGTTGATTGCACCAGGCTGGTTATTATCACCCATGGGAAAAATTCCCTGACAGTAGGCGCGCAATACCAGGTCTGCCGTGAATTCAATTTTCTTGCCCTTCACCGCGGCTCCCTGGCTGTGCTCAAGCTTCGGACGAAGACAATAACTTCTTTGAGATCGCTGTCTGTCAGTTTTTCTGGAGGAAAAGGCGGCATCCCCATTTTTACATTGCCACGGCGAATAATTGCGGCAAGCTCAGTGTCGCTTTTGTATTTTTTGACAAAACCAGGGCCTTTTAGCGGTTTATCGGCATTCATGGAGTTTTCTCCATGAGGATGGCAGCCCCAGCAGGAAGCTTTAACGAAAACCATCTTGCTGGCCTTAATACTGGTATCGCCAGTAGTATCGCCAGTAGTACTACGAGAAGTACTCTTAGTTGGCGCTACCGGCAGATCTTTAACGGGCACCCTGCTTGCTTTTTCATCGGCTTTTTGAACAGCTTGATGATCCGTTTTTTTTGGGGCCGCGCTAATCTGGTGGCAACCCATGGCAAAGCATGAGCCGATCAGGCAGCATAACCATATTATCAGTGAGCGTTTACCTTTGCATTTGTGCATATGCGTCATTCGGCCAGTAAATATTCAGGAAAATTGTATTGATAAACCTTGAAGCAAAATTCTATATTGGCCTCACTCTCTACTTCTGAACAAGAAAGCAACTGAAAAGTCTGCTTATACTCGGGCAAAAAAGTATCACAATCGAAGACCGCTCTCACTTCAGTCAAATAGAGTAAACCACAGCTGGGGTGCTGCATTGCCTGCCCATAAATTTCAGCACCACCGATGACAAACACCCGGTCTACTGGAGCAGGAGTCAACATCGCCAGTGCTTGATCAAATGAAGTGGCAATAAAGTGGCCCTCAGGCATCGGGTAATCTGCATGGTGTGACAGCACAATGTTTATGCGCCCTTTAAGCGGACGGTGAGCAGGCGGAATTGACTCCCAGGTTTTTCTGCCCATGATTACGGCATTGAGTACTTCCGGCACCGGAGTGGCACTGGTGAGGTCGCGAAAATATTTCAAATCTTGAGAAAGCCGCCAGGGCAAAGCATTATTTTTGCCAATGCCGCGATTTAAATCACAAGCGACAATAATGTCGAATTTCTCGCGCACTTAGACAGCCACGGGGAATTTGATGAATCCTTGATGCACATAATCATGCAACTCGAAATCTTCAAATTTAAGATCAAAGAAAGGTTTTTTCGCAACGGTAACTCGTGGCAATGGTCCGGGAACCCGCTTCAGCTGTGCGTTGATGCCATCCATATGATCGGAATAAATATGGGCGTCACCAAAAGTATGAGTGAATATTCCCGGGGTGAGATTGCATTCTTGAGCAATCATAATATTGAGCAAAGCGTAGCTGGCAATATTAAAAGGAACTCCAACGGCGATATCGGCAGACCGTTGATAGAGCTGTAAATCGAGCCTGCCATTAATGACATAGAACTGAAACATCATATGACAGGGAGGCAAAGCCATTTTGGCAATGTCTGCCACATTCCAGGCTGTAACAATTAAACGTCTGCTGTCAGGATTGGTTTTAATTTGGTCGATCACATTGCTTATCTGATCGATATGCCCCTGGCGGTAGAGACCGCTCTGCTCGTCTAAAGTGTAAGACGGCCAACTGCGCCACTGATAACCATAAATGGGGCCAAGTTCACCGTCGACGTTGGCCCAGGCATCCCATATTGCAGTATGTTGCGTGAGATCATCATTGATATTAGTGGAGCCGCGTAAAAACCAGAGCAGCTCGCGAACTACTGCGCCAAAGTTGACTTTTTTTGTGGTTAAAAGCGGAAAACCATCGCGCAGATCATATTTACTTTGCAAGCCAAAGCATGAAATGGTGCCGGTGCCAGTGCGATCTGTGCGCTGTTCTCCGTTTGCCAGGACATGATTAACTAAATCGAGGTATTGCTTCATCTTTTTTCTCCAAGTCTTTAGTATAACCAAAACCCTAAATCAACTTTGATTTTGCGCTGAATTCGGCGCCAAGAATATATTCTGTACCTGTTATCTGTGACTTACTTTCTTGGGACACCTGACATGAATGTAGAATTTCGCAACGAGCCTTTTACCGATTTCACTCTGCCTGCTAATCAAGAGGCTATGAAGGCAGCCATTTCAAAAGTGCGCGGACAGTTAGGAAAAAAATATCCTCTTGTCATTAACGGCGAAAAAATCGAAACCATGGATCTGCTGGTGTCCACGAATCCAGCCAAACCTCAAGAAATCATCGGTAACTTTTCTAAAGCCAATACTGATCTGGCTGACCAGGCCATGCGCAGCGCTCTTGCTGCTTTTGAGTCCTGGAAAAGAACCTGCCCCAAAGAGCGTGCGCGCATCTTATTTAAGGCTGCAGCAATTATGCGCAGGCGTAAACATGAGCTTTCGGCCTGGATGATTTTAGAAATCGGCAAAAGCTGGGCGGAAGCCGACGGTGACGTGGCTGAAGCAATTGATTTTTGTGATTTTTACGCTCACGAGATGTTGCGTTTAAGCGGCCCTCAGCCGCTCACTGCCAATGCCGGCGAAGAAAACGAACTTTATTACATTCCCCTGGGGGTCGGTCTTGTTATTCCACCGTGGAATTTCCCACTGGCCATCTGTGTTGGCATGACCAGTGCATCGATTGTGGCGGGCAACACCGTCATTCTCAAACCATCTTCTGAAACACCTGCCATCGCTTATCAATTTGTGGAAGTAATGGAAGAAGCCGGATTGCCAAAAGGCGTGCTCAATTTCTTACCTGGGCCCGGAGCCAGTGTGGGCGATTTCCTCGTCACTCATCCAAAGACTCGCTACATTGCTTTTACCGGTTCAAAAGAAGTAGGCCTGCGCATCAACGAACTAGCGGCTAAACCACAAGCCGGCCAGCTCTGGATCAAACGGGTGGTGGCAGAAATGGGCGGCAAAGATTCAATTATAGTCGATGCCGACTGTGATCTTGACATGGCGGCAGAAGGAATTGTAGCCGCTGCTTTTGGCTTCCAGGGCCAGAAATGCTCCGCTTGCTCAAGGGCCATTATTGACGAAAGCGTTTATGACGAAGTAGTGGCAAAAGTGGTGGAACGCACCCGTGCTTTAAAAATAGGCACGCCGGAAGAACGCCTCAACAATTATGGTCCGGTCAGCTCGAAATCGGCCTATGAAAGCATTCTTGAATATATTGAAATTGGTAAAAAAGAAGGCAAACTGGAATGCGGCGGTAACAAGATTGACACCAAAGATGGTGGCTTTTACATTGAGCCCACTGTCATTTCGGCAGTAGCACCAGCCGCCCGCATCTCACTGGAAGAAATCTTCGGGCCGGTGCTGGCCATAATTAAGGCCCAAGATTTCGATCATGCTCTTGAAGTGGCCAATAATACTGAGTTCGGTCTAACCGGTGCCCTTTATTCGCGTAACCGCAGTCACCTTGAGCGCGCCCGTTGCGAGTTTCATGTAGGCAATCTTTACCTCAACCGCAAATGTACAGGAGCGCTTGTGGGCGTGCACCCCTTCGGCGGTTTTAACATGAGCGGTACTGATTCAAAGGCCGGTGGGCGTGACTATCTATTGCTCTTCACTCAGGCCAAGTCGGTGGCTGAAAAGTTCTAGTGACAACCAAGCTAAGCGACAGTCTGCTAAACTAGCCCCAAGCTTAATAGAAGCATGTCATTACTAGCTGAGACCAGGAAACTAATTTTGTTAGGAGGACCTCGATGGCTGAGTCAATTAGCCTCATCCGGCAAATAGCTGTGAGAGCAATTGTCACTGAAAACTTTAAAGCCCAGGTTGCCAATGAAATTTTGCGCAATATTCAGCAAATCGATGCTGAACTTCAGCAGCTAGAATTCAAAGGCAAGCGCGCTGTGGCCGACATTGAGAAAAAAGCCGGCGGCATGGTCTCAAATGATGCCCGTATGCAAATCGAAACTATTCGTTCGCAAGTTGAAGCAGAAAAAATGCGTCTTCTGCAACTGAAAGAAGAAATGCAAGGACAAAATCAGGCTCTCTCCGAACTCCCTGTAGGTAGTGTGGTAACGCAATTTACAGTAGAGAATCCGGTTGAAGTGCGCATTGGCGAAAATATTTTCCAGCGTTTAGAAGGTGGCGAAATTCTCGTTAAAGATGGCGTCATTCAAGAGATTCGCGTTTAATTCAAATAATAGCTGCACCACCTCTGGTGAACTTAAATGAAAAACTCAACCGTTAAGGGTTGAGTTTTTCATTTAAGTATTGATATCGCCAACTTAGCTTCAGGCTTCCAGATAATCTTTCAATTGAGCACCCTGTCTCGATTGTCTTAAAAAGCGCAATGCTTTAATTTCAATTTGACGAGTGCGCTCTCTGGTGATCCCTACAAGCTTACCGACTTGTTCAAGAGTGCGTGGTTTACCGTCGTTGAGGCCAAAGCGCAAAATAATAATTTCGCGTTCGCGGGCGGTAAGCATGGAGAGCACTCCCCGAATGTCAGCCGACATAAGACTTTGAGCCGTAGTGTCTTCGGGCGACGAATGATTTTCATCTTCCACTACTTCAGAAAGCGAGTTATCGTCCTCTTCTCCATAAGGAGTATCGAGCGACAGTGGTGAGCGATTGGCAGCGAGAATATCGCGTACTTTCTCTACACTAACTCCAAGACCCTTGGCCAGATCTTCTAAAGTCGGCCTGCGGTCTAACTCTTGTGAGAGCTTGCGCGTGATCTTACGCAGATTGTTGATGGTTTCAACCATGTGCACAGGGACACGAATAGTGCGTGACTTATCAGCGATAGCTCTGGTGATGCCCTGACGAATCCACCAGGTGGCATAAGTGGAGAACTTATAGCCCCTTTCGGCATCAAACTTTTCAGCTGCGCGAATCAAACCGAGGTTTCCTTCTTGAATCAAATCAAGCAAAGGCAGACCGCGACCTTGATACTTTTTCGCTACGCTGACAACCAGACGCAGATTTGCCTGCACCAATTTTTTCTTAGCCAGGTCGTCGCCAATTTGAATGCGTCTGGCCAGTTCAATTTCTTCGACTGCAGTGAGCAGGCGAATGCGACCGATAGAACGCAGATAAAACTGCACAGGATCTTCACCAGGAGTACTGATTAAGCGACCACGCGGCACTTCTACTTCTTCTTCTTCCGCACCGTCTTCTGTAGCCACCAGCCCGAGCTCTTCTTCGAAAGCTTCGTCAAAGACGCTGTCTACCGAGTTGTATGTAAATTCTTTTTCTTTTTGCGCTTTTCTTGCCATTATGCTTGCGGCTCCGGCCGCTGGTTGTGGATTCCTATTTACAGGGGTTTTGCTTGTGTGAGTTTTACTTTGCATGTATTGACTGACGCCCCCTCCTATTAAAATGTTCCGACCATACACTTGATAACCGGGTAAACCCTGGAATGGGTCAAGGTTAAGCTTGTTTTTGCCTGCTCCTTACAAGCAGACAACAAAGCCAGCACGCTGCGACCTCAGACACAGGTTGCCAGCAATAAACAAAGAATTGGATAAAATCAGCTAGTTATTTGAACTTTCCGTAACTATGCAAACCACCAAAACCTAAGGAGTTAAAGCCCAGGTAGGTGAGCAAGGTCAACAATAGACCGATGACAGAAACAATTGAAAGTTTTTCGGCCGATAGTTCTCTTTGAATACGGAGGTGAATATAAGCTGCATAAGAAAGCCAGGTCACAAGTGCCATAGATTCTTTCGGATCCCACGACCAGTAACTACCCCAGGCGTGATTAGCCCACAGACCACCGGTAATGATGCCAATTGTGAGCAGGGGAAAGCCAATGGAGACGCAGCGGTAACCAACGTCGTCATACATCTCGGCAGCTTTGCGTGAAGACTGCGATTGATCAATGGCCGGATCTATTTTGCCCAATGCGCGAAAGGCCGCAAAAGGCCCAACGATGGAGCTGCCAACAAACAAAAGCTGCAGCCATAAAGTATCAACTTTACTGAAGGTACCGAGGCCAATAGCACTGGAAGCGGCAATAATTGTACCGATACAAAAAGCCAGTGAGCGCAAACGGCCTGATTGCCATAGATTGAGCAAACCCGACAGTCCCGCAAGGAAAAACATGGCATAAGAAATAATCAGTGGCGGCACATGTATTTGACGCCAGTAACTGACCAGAGCGGGCACCAGTGGCGTAATGTCATGCTGACTTTGCGGCAACCAACTGCCATAGAGAAACATTGTGGCAGCCACAAGACTGGCTAACCAGCCGAGTTGCTGAATGCCATAAGCACGACTGAGATAAAGAAAACCACCCATGGTGGCCCAGGCGAACCACAACAGCGATTCGTACAGATTGGCCAGAGGAAAGCGCTGAGCTTCAATACCTCGGGTGATAATAGCAATGGTTAAGGCGATAAAACCAATCAACATCACGATATTAGCCACCTTAAGAGTGACACTTTGGAAACGTTTTGATGCGTTGGAAGCGACAAAAACCCAGAAAGAAGCCACTGAAGATAATCCGGCAGTGTTGGTTAATACCAACTGAAAATCAGACGACATTTTGTTCCTCTTGGGTCTTTGCAGATGGAGCACTATCAACGATTTGATCAGTTTCAAAAGCAAACTCGCCACGCAGTTTTTGCACTAAATTATCGAGACTGCGTTCAAATCCTACTTTTGCTTTGCGCGAATTTCCACCTATATAGAACATATTTTGCTCAATAGCCACCCAAACATGGCGATGGGGCACGGCAGCAAGAAGCACGCCCAGCATGATGATACCGAATGCCACATAAGTGATGGGCAGACCCGGATCGCATTTATATTGCAGACCGGTAATAGGAATTACTTTTTCAAATTTAAGATCGACGTCGCCCAGTCTGATAGTTTTGCCGGCATCAATTTCTGATATCAATTTTGGTGCCTGCCACTCTCTACGTTTGGCAAAGAGCCGCAAATTCTGCCCCTCTGAAGTAAGCGACATGATTAATACAGTGTCTTGATCGAGAGGCAAAAAGCAGGCATACTTCTTTCCCATCGGATTTAAATCAAGCTCGCGCTTGTGACCGTTAAAGCTTATGGCTAGCTTCGCCAAACCCCAGCTCGACTGATAGATATCCACACCCTCATAAGTAAGTGGATTGTTGACTGAGATTTCACCCTGATGCAAAACTTTGCCTTTGTCGTCAACACAAGTTAGCTTGCTGAACCACTGTTTGGCCTCACCACTGCTGTAATTTTCGCGTCTGGTGCCATCCACTCGCACTTGCCATTGAGGCAATTTGCCTATCCATAATTTACTGTGTTGCGAATCAGAAAAGTTCAATTTTTCATCAAGCAAAATTGGCTGAAAACCGTTGAAGCCAGTCCATGACGTAATGGTAACGCCCAGCAAAAGTGTAAGCAGGCCCACATGGGTAGTAGATGGTGCCAGACGTCCGACTTTACCGTATTCACCTTTAAGCTTAAGCCCGTCTATTTTAACCTTGTAGCCCATTTTAGTCAGTCTTTGCGATAGTTCGGCTAAAAGAGCAGCCTGCTGGTGCGTGGCCGGCTGAGCGCTGTCAGTGGCAGAAGCGAACTTAAGAATGTGATGAACACTGGTTTTAGCTATGTCTTGACCGCGTAAAAACGGCAACGATTTATTGTATTGCCAGAGTTTAGGAAAGACTCTCTGGAAACTAACCACAATCATATTCAAGGTCATAGTGGCAGTCAGTGCGAGAAACCAGGGTGAGTGAAAAATATCACTGACGCCAATGCGAATTAAAAATTCGGCCGTTTGCCTGTCAAAAGCTTCAAATACTTTGGCCTGACCTACCTGTGACTCTTGCGGGCAACCGGCACCAATCAAAATTGTCAGGGCCATAAGCGACATCAGAGTGACAGAAAGTTTTACTGAAGCGAAGGGCGACAGCTGCCGTCTGGCAGCCTCTGGCTTAGTTTTAGAAGTAGTGACATCACTGACAATACCAGAAGTACTTGCTTTATCTGATGAGCCACCCTGATCTTCTTTTTGATTTTCTTCTGTTTTAAGTGTTTCAGTCGCCATCTACAGGCTCCTCAATCACCGGCTTTCTTAATTGGTCGATTATTCTCAGCGCTTCATCGAAGTTGCGGCGAGAAAGAGCAGACGCCAATTCTTCTGAGCAATTAAGCAATGCTGACAATTCGCTGTCAGCTTCCAGACGCTCCTGCACCGCTGCCACAAATAAAGAATAGTGATCAAAGTCATTGATCAATAGCTCTTCAATGCGAGCAGTCAATGCCGACTCAAGTGGCTGGCAAAGCCCATCGGTGGAAACAGAAATTTTTACATGCCCGCGCTTCAAAACCGTCACCGGCACAAAACTGGCCGCTTTGACATTGTTTTGCGAAAAAACAGGAATAGAAACCGGTTGCTCTTCGGCCAGAACTAAAAGGCGATCACTAAATGGCTGACTTTCTACAAAGGAAAAGATCAGGCTAAAAGCAATGCCTGGTGCCGAGAACAATGCGCTTTCGAGATAATCACTTTCGTGGTGCCTGATCAGTTCGATGCGGCGACCATAAGTCAATTGTAATTCTTGAATTTCACTAACGAACCCTTGAGCAATGACAGTAGCATTGGCACCGGCTTCCATTAAGTGCAAAAGGGCATCGTAGGCGGCATCATTACCGCCGAAAACCGCCACATATTTGCCGTTGAGTGAAAGGCCAAGCGGATAGAAGCTTTCATAATGAACGTGATTGTTTTGCCTGGTTTGCATACTCTTGTCGTTGATAACAGTCATAGTTGAAACCTTTAAAAACCACTAAATAATTAGTTGCTTCTCACAAGAACATAATCAACCATATTGATGAGCGATTGTTTGCTCTCGCTATCAGGCAAAATCGCCAGAGAATCTTTTGCCATCTGGCCATAAGAAGCGGCCAGCGCCATGGCTTTCTCCACACCGCCACTACAAGTTATAAGTTGTAGAGCTTCCTCTACACCTTCGTCAGTTTGTACGCCTCGGTTATTGATCAGTTCAATCAAGCGAGCAGCCGCAGCGTCATTTTTTTCCAGTACATACAATGCAGGCGCTGTCAGTAAGCCATTGCGCAAGTCATTGCCCACGGGCTTGCCCGTTTCTTGAGCCGAACCGGCGACGTCCAATAAATCGTCAACAATTTGAAAACAGACACCCAGATTGGTGCCGTAATCTTTGAGAGCCGAGACTACCGCATCTGGTCTGGCATTGAGAATAGCGCCACTGTGGGCACCGGCCGCAATCAAAGAGGCGGTTTTGTTAACAGACTTCTGGATATAAGCATCCCAATCAACAGTTGTGACAAATTGTTGGCGCATTTGACCAATTTCGCCGCTGCAAAGATCGCCCAGCACCTGGCCATAGATGCCGACTACTACAGGATTCATGATGCGAGCCAGGCAAATGGACGCTTGAGCAAAGAGCAAATCGCCGAGCAAAACCGCCAGCTTGTCATTAAAGCGTTTGTTGACTGTTTCTTTGCCCCGTCTTGTGGCTGAAGCATCGATAACGTCGTCATGAACCAGGCTGGCAGCGTGAATTAGCTCGGTTAAAACCGCCAGAATAATATGTAATCTCGACATCTGACTGTGCGCCAGATCTTGAGCTGGATCACAGAGACTGGCTTTAGAGCCTAGAAGCGAAATTAAAGGTCGAATGCGTTTGCCGCCCGCCTGGAATATTTGAGCCAGCAAGCCGCCCACAAACGGGCTGTCGTCGATTAAATTGGTGGTCAACCATTCTTCCACCAGCTTTAGTTCGTGAACCACCGGAGCACTTATGGAGGTTAGGTCGATGGGCAAAGAACTAGTGGAGCCAGTGTCGTCGGTGGCTAGACGATTGTCCTGGCCGTGCTCGCGACCGCTCCTACCTGTTTTATCAGGCTTTGCAGCTGTTCCGGTACCTGTATTTGCTGCCGGTGACGTGCCCGGGCGATTGCGAATTGTCATCGATTCACTTGTCTTCAGTCATCTTGGCAAATTATGTCAGTTAGATACGTGTTCTTGCCCACTAACCCGTCTCATGATCGAAAAACTTAGCACTGCGAAATGCTTGTTGCATTGAATTTATCCAGCAAATGCATATTTTCAAGTGCTCGTGGAACAACTCTATGGGGGAGAAATCTTAAAATTCGGCCAATTTAGTAGTATTCAGTGTTTTTTTTGAAAGCTTCCACACTACCTTTCCGGATGCAAATCAGGTTAGACTTGTGCCGTCACTTGCGAGGTTGCCGTGTTTCAGGAATTGAAAGCCAAATTACTGGCTGGCCAAATCACTTTCAACCAGGCGCTTCCTCAAGCGTTGCCGCAACTGCGCGGCAAAATTGCAGATGAAAAATTATTATGGCTGGCCAGTGAGTTGCAGGGCTATGCCAGCGCCATCGAGTTTTACCAGACCGAAGACCATGACCTTCCGCCGTACCGCATTGTGCCAGGCACTTTGCGCCTGATGACCGCCGACGGCAATCTGGTGGAATTGAAGCATCCATACGCCAAACGCAACAAAATATTCTTAAGTTCACCCATTTCGTGGATAGAAGAATTCGCTTCACACAATCAGCAAGGCACTCAATCTTTAGTAGAAGTGCCGGAGCTAACTGCCTTTATGAGCCAGGGTGGAGGCGGAGTGGTCTGCGAAACCACACAGGCAGAGCTACGACGTATCATCGCCACGTTTAGAAATCAGTTTATTGATTTGCTCGATCAAGTCGAAGCTAAAACCGGCAGCTAACTAATTAGGGCCAGTTCGGCAAGCTCTGGTTTGACCTGATATTTGCTCTGATTGAGAATTGCTTCAAGATTTACTAGACGCTGAATACGTTCTTCTCTTTCTTCAAATTGATAAAGCCTGAAGCCATTGGCCAGGCCAAGCCACTCGTGCTCTTCAGCTTCAGTAGCGGCCATGCGCATGCTGACGTCACGCATCAATTGAGAAAAGCTCGAGCTGCGTGCTCGGCAATTTACATAGTGGCAATCGCGCTCGATGGCCATACCTAGTCGCAGGGCCGAGATATAAGCATCGCGGTCGGGCTTGATTTTGAGCAGCTCATCTTCAAGCAAAATTAGATCAAAATCGAAAAAGCCACTTTCTAGAGGCACCGCCGATGGTGCCAACGTGCCCAACCGTCCGGCGGCGGTAAGGCCCTGAGCATCTGCAGTGTCAGCAGTGTTCAGAGCTTGTTTATAAACAGACGGGCCAGACAAATCGGCCAGGGCACGACTGTGCTCGTAGTTATGCCTGACTGCCACTTGCTCGTAAACCAGACAGCAAAGCGCGCCGGTCACAATTAAGCCGCCATAATAAATTAGCGACAACGGCACAATGCCTTCGCCTATGGCTTGAGCAAAAGAAAAAATCACAAGAATCTGTGCCAGATGGAATATTGCCACTGTCAGAGACAGGCCCACGGCAACCGATAATTTACGCGCTGGCGCTAGAGCGACTCCGAGCAGCACACAAGCGATGCAACTGGCCCAGTCAAGAAAAGCGACAAAGAGCAGGTAAACATTGGGTGCATTGCCCGCAAGAGTGCGGCCCAGTTCAACCACCGGCACAATTGCCAGCTGAATAAGTGAGTAAGCGACAAGGGCGGCAACTATAGCCACTAGATAGCGGAACATACTCAGCTAGCTCCGAGCGGACAGAGGGCGGATTGAAAAACAATAAGTAATTTATAGCATGTCAGGACCCGGGTTGAAAGGCCCACAAGCCGGCAAAGCAAACTTTTCAAGAGTCTGAGAAAAATTTCTCTTTGTGATTGTCAGCTCGCAAGAGCACATTTAACCGCCAAAACATAGCCTGGCACAATGCACCAGATATAGTGGCAAGATCAGGCAGTTAACCATTCCGCCTTGTCTGGAACAGAAATGGCCACTGGCGACTATAATTAATATAAGGATGGTGGAAGATGATCGAAAAAAACCTGCGCATTATTTCTCTGATTGCTAGCTCGACCGAAATCGTTCACGCTCTTGGCCTGGGCGAGTTTATGGTAGGTCGTTCTCACGAATGTGATTACCCAGCTACCATAAAAAACTTACCGATTTGCACAGCGCCGAAGTTTCAAGTAGACGGCAGCAGTTACGAAATTGATCAACGTGTCAAAGCGATTTTACAAGAATCGCTTTCAGTCTATAAAGTAGATGCGGCAATGCTTGAACAGTTACAGCCGACTCACCTGATTACTCAGGCCCAATGTGAAGTTTGCGCCGTCAGCCTGCGCGACGTTGAAGAAGCTGTCTGCCAGCTTGTCACCAGCCAACCAGAAATCGTTTCGCTTGAGCCTAATAGCCTGGCCGATTTCTATGAAGATGTAAAAAAAATAGGACAAGCACTGGCAGTACCTGATCGTGCTCAAGGCCTGATTGACGAATGTCAAAAACGCATTGACGCTATCTCCAAGAGAGCTGAGCAGGCGATTGCTGATGGCACAAATCAAGTTTCGGTAGCCGTAATTGAGTGGATAGAACCACTGATGGCAGCCGGTAACTGGATGCCGGAGCTGGTGGAACTAGCTGGCGGCAAAAACCTATTTGGCCAGGCTGGTAAACATTCCCCATGGATGTCATGGCAGGAAATTATTGATAAAGATCCTGACGTCATCATCGTCACACCATGCGGTTTCGACAACAAGCGCACTTTAGAAGAAATGCATTTGATCGAAGATCAGGCGCAATATAAAAATCTCCAGGCCGTAAAAAATAAAAGAGTATACGTGGCCGACGGCAATCAATATTTCAATCGCCCCGGGCCAAGACTAATAGATTCGCTGGAAATTTTAGCCGAGATTTTTTATCCCCAAACTTTCCAGTTTGGTCACCAACAGGCCTGGCTCAATTTTACTGAGCAAAAAAGCAGAGCAACGACCTTATCAAAGGACAAGCAAATTCTTTGAGCACCGAACTGAGTGACGAAACCATCAAAAACAAATGTCGCCAGCTCCTGGCGGCCAGTGCTCTGGTGCCTGTTCTGTGCGCACTGTCGCAGCCGCCCAATTTCAAGGCGCTAATTTATTCGGTTTTTGTGGTCAATTACTTAATTCACAGCCGCGAAAAAAATCAAGAGAATCAAATAGCATCAATTTCACCTGACAATAATTTGCCCGGCAATAAAATTGTAGAAACAGTGGAATTTTTAGCATTATTTACTGGTGCCGGAATGATGGTACAGCTTTTTGACCTGGTGGGATATTTTTGCTGCTCGAACAGAGTGCAACAATGGGTTCCGTGGCTAAACTTCAGCCAGGTGCAAATCGCCCAAACAGACTATTTTTATCAATTTGCCATGTCTGGAGCCTATCTCGCCACCATTGCCCTGGTCTTTCTTTTTGCTTTGAAAATATTCCTATATTCCTACAGGCAAGCTGTTCTGACCGCCGCCGCTTTTGGTGCCGTAACGGTGCTCGGTTTTGTCCTCGTGCCCTCCTTTACTGAACTGCCGGCAGACTTGCTCGATATTGTCACAGCCAGCCTGGCAAGCGCCGTTTACTGGGCCTCAATCGTCGGTATCGCCCTCACCCCGTTGCATTTAAAATTGGCCGGCGCAGTGATTGCGCCAGCGATGTCATTGCCTCGAAGACTGATCAAATATTTGACCACCATCGCTCTGTTAGTGGTGGCAATGGTGATCTGGAAATTGCTCGCTCACCAAAGCTAGATTTTTACTCTGACTAAAGGTTGTGGTGTCAGGTGGCAGGTCAACCTTGCATGAGTCAAGGCAATGGCGAGGGCATCAGAAGCGTCATCAGGCTTGACTATGGCTTCAAGAGCAAGCATCTTAGCCACAGCCCATTGCACTTCCGGCTTTTCAGCCTTGCCATAACCGGTGACGTGCAGTTTGACCTGCATAGGGGTGTACTCACCAGCGATAATGTCAAAGGTAGCCAGAGTCTCGAGAATCACACCGCGAGCTTGAGCGACGGGAATAACTGTTTTGGCATTCTTGAAGAAAAAGATCGCTTCTACACCGCACTCATCTGGCGTAAATTCTTCGATCAGACAAATGAGATCTTCACGAATCATCTTCAGCCGATTGGCGGCCGCCATGGTTTTTGGTGTTGAAATTACGCCCGATGATATATACCTGAAGCTATCACCTGCAATCCAATCGACTATACCGAAGCCTACGGTAGCCGTGCCTGGATCTATACCCATAATGCGCCTGGGCACTCGTTTTTGGCTATCAGCAGTGAGGTTGATTTGAGTATTCAATATTAATCCCAGGCTAAAACGAAATGAGCAAACAAAATTAGCCTTCCAAAGTGTAACATTGCTAGGCGATGAACAGTTATAGCTATACTTCCGAATTTCAGGTCAGCCCTACGAGCATAACTCCGCGGGCCGGATGGTTAGACTCGCAGCGCCTGGCAATGAAATTGCCGGTGGCTTTTTTGATGGGCGCAATTCTGGCCCTGGCCACGCCTGGTTTTGATCTGTCATGGATCGCCTGGTTTGGCTTGATACCACTCTTGATACTAACCCGCGGTGCCAGTTCTGGATTTCAATCGGCTTGCACTGGTTTTACATTTGGTGCCGGTTACTATGCCATCGCTCTGAGCTTTTTTACCGGCATGTACCCCCTGCGCTGGATGGGTCTGCCTGATGCACTGGGTTTTCAAATCGTATTTTTGTCCTGGTTTGTAGAGACCTGTCACAACGCCATCTTAATGGCGCTCTTTGCCTATTTTATTTTTTGCTTGCCCCTGCGGCCCAGTTTTCTTGCCAACCACAGGCGGCCTTTCTATCCATATCTAATTGCCGTGCCCTCCATCTGGATTTTTCTGCAATGGGTGGTGGCAACTTCTCCAATTTTTATCGGTACTCCCCTCAGTCAGCTGGCTTACACTCAGTCGCGCAATCTGCCCTTGATTCAATTGTCGGCTGTGGGCGGAAGCGCTCTGGTTGATTTTGTTCTGGTAATGTTTAATGCTGCCTGTGCTCAGTTGATTATTGAAGTAACGGGAGTTTCTCGCAACCTTGGCCAACGTACCGACCAACTGAATTTGAAATTTGGCGCTTTCATGGACCTGGCGCTCTGCTGTCTGGTGATCTGGGGCTGCCTCGGTTGGGGCACCGCGCGCATTGCACAAATAGAAGAAGAAATACGGCCCGAACACGCCCTGCGAGTTAATCCGCAAACGCCACCAGTGGCGGTGACAGTGGTGCAAGGCGCAGTTTCAATTGAAGAAGAACGTTTTAAGACAATTTCTCCGGCTGCCTTTTGTGGTCGCTACAACGAGCTGGCAGCGGGCAGCGGTTCATCTATTGTCATTCTGCCTGAAGGTGTAGTGACACTGCCGCAAATGGGAAAGGGTGGGCTATTGGCCGCTCTTAAACATATAAGCGCCGGCGAGCGCAAAGAAGTTATTTATGGAGCGGTAGAACCATTGAAAGATGGCTACATAAATGTTGCCCGCATCATCAGCCCCTTTGGCTACAAACAGAGTGCTTACGTTAAACAGCGACTGGTGCCTTTTGGCGAAACCATTCCCGTAAATTTGCTCTATCAAAGCATCCCTGAAGAACTGCGCAGCAAATTGCCAGCTTCTTCTGAACGATTTCTCGCCGCCCAGAAAGCTCAGCTAGTGCACTCCGGTTGGGGAAAAATCGGCGTTGCCATCTGCAACGAAGTAATTTTCCCTAAACTGGTTTCAGATCAAGTGCACAAAGGCGCGTCACTGATAGTCGTACTTGCCAATCTGGGTTGGTTTCATAACTCGTCTTTGAACAAACAGTTTTTAGCTTGCGCCACTTTGCGGGCAGTGGAAAATAAGCGTTTTCTTGTTCTTGCAACTAATACAGGTATCTCCGCCGTAATTGATCCGGCCGGTATGGTAGTCAGTAAGTCGTATGCCTTGAAGCGTGGAGTGCTCACAGACACGGTACAATTTATCTACCAAAAAACTCCCTTCAATCGTATGCACTGGCTGTGAGAAAGCAATGAAAATAAAACTGGTTTTAAGCCTGATGGCGGCAATCTGCCTCAATACATTTTGTTTGCGGGAGGCGCTGGCCATGCTGCCTACAGTTAAACTGGGCGATCAGGAAGTTAAACTGGAAGTAGCCGCTTCTGCCGCTGAAATACAGCACGGGCTGATGTTTCGCACTTCAATGCCTGAAATGCAAGGCATGGTATTTCTATTTCATCCGGCCCGGCAAGTGGCATTCTGGATGTATCACACACTGATTCCGCTCGATATGCTCTTCATCAAAGACGGCAAAATTATCAAGATCTGCAAACAAGTACCACCTTGTAAATCGGAAGACACAAGCAAGTGCCCTCAATATCCGTCTGACGGCTTCGTCACAGTGACTGAAGTAGTCGAAGTCAATGGCGGCTATTGTGATCGCCATGGTGTCAAAGAAGGCGACGCCATACAGTTTGATTTTCATACAAAATAGAACCTGATTAGATAGATATTGTAATTGCCAGAGATCATCGCTAGTTTTGACGTCTGCCATGGTGCCGTAGCAACCATTACTTTCAATCGCACGAAAGTAGCCAATGCCATCAGCACGCCCATGTGGCTGTCACTGCCCGGCATTCTCAATGATTTTCTCAGTCAGGGGGCAAAAGTAATTGTCTTCACCGGCCAGGGAAAATATTTTGCGGCCGGAGCCGACTTTAGGGATCTCAAAAAAATTACCAATGAAGAAGACGCGGCAAAATTTTGGTTAGCCATTGCCACAGCGCTTCATGCTATTGCCACAGTACCGGTGCCCACAATTGCCATGGTCAATGGCCATTGCCTTGGTGGCGGTTGCCTTCTGGCCAACGCTTGCGATTTGCGTTTTGCTGCCGCCGAGGGGGCACTTTTCGGCATTCCAGTGGCAAAAATGGGA